>DVIS01000023.1 GCA_018711135.1 Candidatus Onthousia faecavium | reverse complement strand
AACTTTAATTTGTTCTTTATATTGATCTAAGTCCTCTAAAGTTTTCTTCTCAAGGGCAGTATTATAATTTTTCTCTAAGGTTTTAACCTCACTTTGAATATAACTAAGTTCATTTTGATTAAAAATAATGTCTTTGTATGAGGTTGGTTTTGAATTATCTATTTCGACATCAAAGTCTAGGGCAAAACCGTTTTTCTTAGCTAAATCAAGGATTTCTTTCGCTTTTATTAGAAGTTTAATCATTTCATCATTATATGGTTTAATGATAGAGAATAAGGTTCCTTCTATTTTTTTACCAGTGACGGCTTCAATACGATAGGTGTTACTTCCTTTGGATTCAAAGTTAAATATAGCAAATGAATCAATATCTTTCGTATTAGCAACATGAGTTCCTCCACAAAGTTCAATTGATTTGTCTATTTTAACTACTCTAACAAGGTCTTGATATTTTTCTCCAAATAAGGCAATAGCACCTAGTTCTTTTGCTTTATCTAAAGGCATCACTTCAGTTGATGTTATCACATGTTTTTTAATAATATTGTTGACTAGTTCCTCTACTCTAACTAATTCGTCATTACTAATTTTAGATGGACAAGTAAAGTCGAATCTAAGTTTATTTTCATCTACATAACTACCAGCTTGTTTTACATCTTTATCAACTATTTGTCTTAAAGCATATTGCAATAGATGAACACTTGAGTGGTTAGCTTCAATTTCTTTTCTTCTAGCCTTATCAATCATAACCTCAACATCATCATTAACATGAATAACTCCATCTAATAGTTTCACTTTATGAATATGCTGTCCATTAGGTCCTTTAAAAACATCGACAACCCGTGCTTTAAAAGTATCGCCTATAATCATACCTGTATCAGAAACTTGCCCACCTGATTCTCCATAAAAACAAGTTCTTTTTAGAATGATATAACCATCATGATCAAGACTTTTTAAGAGACTATCTTTACTAACAATTGCAAGAACATTACTTTTTAAACGATAAAGTCCATAAACAAAAGTTGATTCTTTCTTAAAATCCATTAAGACTTGTTTTTGACTGGCCATTGCCGTCTTACTACGATTAGATTTTTTAGCAAGAAGACGTTGCTTCTCCATATATTCGTTAAAACCATCACTATCAACATCATAGCCTTGCTCTTTAGCGATTTCAATAGTAAGTTCTAACGGAAAACCAAAGGTATCATATAGTTTAAACGCATCATAACCACTAATTACTTTACCTTTGGTGGTAGCGATTATCTCTTTAAGTCTTCGTTCACCATCTTCCAAAGTATTCATAAACAACTTTTCTTCATCTAAGATATAAACCGCAATCTCTCCAGAATGTTCTTTAATCTCAGGATAAGCTTCTCCCATTACTCTAACAACAACAGGGACTAATTTATAGAGGAATGGTTCTTCAAAGCCTAATTTTTTTCCAAATCTAATACTTCTTCTAACTAAACGTCTTAAAACATAATCCCTTCCTGTATTACCAAAATTAGCGCCATCAGCAAGAGCAAAGGTTACGGCCTTAATATGATCAGCGATAACTTTAAATGCTGTTTCACCATTATATAGAACACCACTTAATTCTTCAATTTTTTCAATTATTGGTTTAAAGAGATCGGTTTCAAAATTAGAATCTACCCCTTGGAAAATACAACACCATCTTTCAAGTCCTGCACCAGTATCAATGTTTTTATGAGGTAGTTCTTTATATTTTTCTCTAGGTACTCCTTCTTTAGAATTAAATTGACTAAAAACATTGTTCCAAATCTCGACATAACGATCTTGATCAATATCATTAATAAACTTCTGATAAGCATCTCCATCAGGATCAAGTCGTTCTCCTTGATCATAAAAAATCTCACTATCTGGTCCACATGGTCCTTCTCCAATTTCCCAGAAATTACCGTCCAATTTAACGATGTGATCTTTACTAATTCCAACCTCAATCCACTTATTATAAGCTTCCATATCATGAGTATAAACAGTCACATAAAGCTTTTCTTTAGGAATATTAAACCACTCTTTACCAGTTAATAATTCAAAAGCAAACTCAATCGCTTCGTCTTTAAAGTAATCCCCAATCGAAAAGTTCCCCATCATTTCAAAGAAAGTTTGATGTCTTTTGGTAACTCCGACATTTTCTATATCATTAGTTCTAATACACTTTTGAATATTAACGATTCTTCTAGCAATAGGAGCAGTAGTTCCATCAAAATACTTTTTTAATGGCGTAACCCCCGCATTAATCCATAGAAGGGAATCATCGTTAATAGGAATTAAAGGAGCAGATTTTACATACTTATGTCCATGTTCTTCAAAGTACTTAATCCACATCTTTCTAATTTCATTGCTAGTCATATATTTCATATTCATCTCTCCTTATTATTTTTGTTCAGCTGCAATTTCTTTTAATATTTCCTCTAACCTTTCATAATAACTATCCAAACTACCATTATTTAAGATATAGTAATCAGCATAGGCGATAGGTCCTCCTTTCGCTGAATTTTCTATTTCCCCTATATCCCTTTTTTTTATATCTTCAAGATTAAACGGACGGTCTTTTCTCATACTTACTCTATTATATCTAATTTTCTTATCACTGCAAACACAAATGAGTTTTAAAGCGCAAGGAAATTTCTCTTTAAGTATTAAATATTCATCCCAAGAATATAACCCATCCAAAACTGTATCCTGTTTTTCAAAAGATTCTTCTATATCTTTAAGAAGAATTTTTGCCACAACTCCCATTCCTTCTTTACGTCGTAACTCTTCTCGAAATTCTTTTTGACTATCAGGCGTTATTTCAATCCCTGCTTCTTCCATTTTTTTATAAATAACTCCCCCAAAATAGATTTTATTATAGCCTTTTTCTTCTAAATAACTAGTCGCTACACTCTTACCTGAGCCACTCATTCCTACAAGAGCAATTAATTTTTTCATATTAACTCTTCCTCACTTTCTAAAGCGATAATACGATCAGCTTCTTCATAAAGATGCTCTTTTGAGGTATTTTCAATAACATAGTCATAATCATCATATTTATCTACCTCAAGCTCAGTCACATGATTTTTTTCTTTCGTTGATAAATTATTATCATATCCAACTCGTTTTACATGAATAATTTTCATAAAAGGATATCTTTTCTTAAGCTCTAAAAACTCACTTATTAATCTTCCATCAGTAATAATAAAAACAGAAAAGTAATGTTTTAATATATCTATATCTTCACATAGTCTATCGACTAAGAAGGTCTTTTTTCCTAGTTGTTTCTTGATAACCTCAATTCCCATTTCCTGTAAGAATTCTCGAGGTTTTTCCTGCATATTACCATCCCAACTAAAATAGTTTTTCGCATATTCATATAACGGAGTAGTAATATGCATAATGCAAGCACTTTCACCAAGAAAATCATATTTAGTCTTCATATAACTACCTAATAAATCTTTTCCAGAACCAGCTTTTCCTGCTAATAAAAATATTTTCATCTTTACACCTCTTTTTAAAGATAAAAAGACCATAGTAGGAGCGAAAAATCCGCGGTACCATCCTACTTTGGTCTTAATTATGATAAGGGTCTTCCCCACAAAACTAAAGAAATAGCCTTCCAAAAGGTATCTGGTTAATTTTCACCACTCATTAACTCTCTTTAACAGATAACTCTTTTGTACTCGTTTCTCTCATCGTTTTCTTATTATTTTCTTGATAGTCATTAAATCTTTGTCCAAGTTCGGTATTTTCCATTACAAACTCGATAATTATTTTTATCGTTGCAATAACAGGAGTAGCAACTATCATTCCTATCATACCAAAGAAATAGTTAAAAAGCAAGAGGCCAAGCATAATTGTAACCGGATGTAATTTCATGGCCTTCCCCATAATTAATGGTTGATAGAAATTATTCTCTAGTAATTGACAGATGAGGACAGAAATGAGGCAGAAAACACCAATCATTGGATCCATAGTAAGACCAACGATAACAGCAGGAGCTCCTCCTATCCAAGGACCAATATATGGAATAACATCGGTAATGGCACAGAATAAAGCAAAAAGCATTGGCGCTTCAAGTCCTGCTAAGGTAAAGCCGATAGATTGGGTAATAAAGACAAGGAACATGATTAGGAAAACGCCTTGAACGTAGTTTCTTAGTTTACCGTTGATGCGACCAATTAAGTCTTTGGCCCCATTATGCCAAGCCCGAGGCATAAGACTTAAAAGATGGCCTTGGAATTTACGAAAATCAAAAAGCAAATAGAAACCAATCATTAAACCTAAGACGATATTGGTAGAAATACTTATAAGCCCTTTACCAAAGTTCCAGATACTATTAGGTAATTCATTAGCAATATTACTACCTACCTCTTCAATTCTGGATAAAAGAGTTTCTTTATATGATTCAACTTGAGCACTATCACCGAATTTTTCTAAGGTATCGCTAGCAAACTCTTGAACGTTATCAACGATTTCTGGAACAGCAGAAGCGATATCACTCATTCCACTTGATAATGTTGGAACAACAAGGATGAGAAGCAAAGCAAGCACGCCAAAGATAAGCAGATAGGTAGTGATACAAGCTAAAACTCGAGGCATCTTCTTAGCAAGTTTAGTAGCCAAAGGATCTAATAACCAGGCGATAACAAAACCAATAAAAACAGGAGAAACAATCGATAAAATTGTGCCAATAATTCTTAGAATATTCCATTCTTTAATTAAGTATGTACCAAGTAATATTCCTAAGATGATAATAAGGATACCCCCTATTTTTAACAAATTGTTAGCTGACTTAAAAAAATGATTAATAGCTTTATAATCTAATTCGTTATCTTTATTTTTCCGAAACATAATTACCTCCATTTTTCTAGATATTTTACCATAAATAGGGAAATAATACTAGTAGTATTGTAGACAAAATAAGAATAACTATACAAAAAGACATGTCCTAAAAATTGACATATCCCATTAATTTTACTAATTTGCTAAGGCCAAGATAAAAGTTTTCTGCAAAGTTCCATCGCCATTTACAATTTGCACGTTAGATTTTAGATTTATGAACGGGAGAACACCGTAAACAATTGGTCGGAGCGCTGCCGTACGCGTTGCCATAGCGGCTGACATTGCGCACGTTAGACGTACTAATGATAATTCCCTGCTATAATCTATTTAACCTAATTATAGCCTTATTTAATTCAGTCAGCATTCTAAGTAATACATTCCCTAGACTGTTGACACTTAACTACCTAGCTGTAATTCAAACGGCGAA
>DVIS01000022.1 GCA_018711135.1 Candidatus Onthousia faecavium | reverse complement strand
ACAAAAAAATACGGTAGCGACTGTCGGAATTTAAGCCTATGGAGAATAGAGGTTACTCTATCTGTGAAGTAGGAAGCCTTGGAGGTAACGACAAGGAGCGAAACAAAATTTATTTTGTTTCCTTTGTTCTATCTTTAGATAAGGGAAAATATTTGTTAAAAGCAATTATAATTGGTCTTCTTTTAGGAATTAGTAATATTCTTAGGAGTTAAGGAATTGTTATTATTACAGCTTTACTTTTATATAGTTTTTATTTAATTATTAGGAAAGTTAATATAAAAAAGACTGCTATTACCTTTATATTAATTGTTTGTTCATATCTAGCTATATTTAATGTAATCTCTTATACTTTAATGAAAACAGATATTAGTCCTAATGGGTTAAAGAATATGAATCCTACTTGGAAATTTGTTTTAGGTTTTAATTATGAAACTAGTGGAATGTATAGTAGTAGTGATGCAAAGATTTATGCGATTGATCAAGATAAAGCGAAGGAAATAGTTAAAGAGAGACTAAGTGAATGGGAAAAGATACCGGTGTTATTTCTTAAAAAGATAAAAATACTATGGTTTAATTCTGATTTAAGTTGGTCACTTGGTTATTTAGAAAATAAGACGTTAGTTAATGTATTGACAGTTATTAATCAAATTTTTATTATTATTTTGGATTTATTGGCTTTATTAAGTGTTCCTTTATTATTTAAAAAGAATCGCTCTAATATTCAAGTGTTGATTACCTTGATTTTGTTTGTTTATTTTGGAGTTTATCTTTTAATTGAGGTGATGCCTAGGTATGCTTATCCATTGCAAGCCTTTATGTTGATATTAGCATCTATTAGTTTGAATTATCTTTATGGAAAGCTAAAAAAATAACTATCTTTAAATTTTGATAGTTATTTTAATTTATTATAAGTGTTTTCTAGTTCTTCAAGTAAATATTTATTGAACATAAACTTAAATTCATCATTGTGATATCTTGGAATAAGATGAATATGCAAGTGTTTAATATCTTGACCATAAAAATTATTTTGAGAGATAGTCAAACCATCAATGTTTAATTTTTCCTTTAATAGGGGATAAAGTTTGGTTTTAATTAGATCTAGTAGAGAAATTAAAACCTCATTAGGGGTATCAAATAAATTTTCATAATGTGTTTTGGGAACAACTAATAAGTGACCATTTGTATTAGGATTAACATCTAAAAAGACTTTGACAGATTCATCCTCATATACCGTATATGAAGGTATTTCTCCTTTTATTATTTTACAGAATAAGCAGTCATTATTCATAAATCATTCCTCCTTCGTCTGCTTTAACCATCTTTATTATACCATTATTATTAAAAGTAATGCTATAATTAGAGGCACTTAAATTATTTTCTTTGGAAATATTTATAAAACTGGTGATGAGGTTAGTTAAATATACATCATCTAAAGTAGGTATTTCAATATAAAAACTGACATTATAACAATTAGAACTATAATCACCGGTTAATATTTTTTCTCTATCTTCTTCATTGTAACTATCTAAATCATTGAAGATAACTTCAATCTTCTCATAATTAGTATTTTGAAAAATTTCTTGGTATTTTGCTTCTAATTCTTCTTCTGCTTTAGTGAGAACAGTTTTACCTTTGACATACGAATCTTCATAATCATCGGTTATGTTATTTTCTTTATATGTGATTGTAAAATAGTGATTACTATTTTCTTTATCAGTATACCTTATATAATAACTTTTATTAGTATCATCATAATTTAAAGTACCTGTTTTTAAATCTAAATCTTGGTATTTTTCTTGATAATATGCTGTTATTTCTTTTTCTATTTTTTCTTCATCATTTTCTTTAAGAGAGAATTTCTCTTCAACAATAACTAAACCAAAGAAAATGATAACAATAGCGAAAAGAAGAGCTTGGGCAATAATTAATTTTGTTTTTCCCATAAATGCTAACACCACCTTATATTATTTTACCTTAACCTTTAAATATATGCAAATGTGTGTTACAATATAGCTTGAAAAATCATATAAATTGACAAAAATTACGAAAAAAATCTTATACAATTTGAAAGGGTGATATGATGTTTGTTATAGATAGATTAAAAGTAAAGCCAAAAGATAGTGAAAATATTATTTTAGATGATTTCTCTTTAGAAATAAATGACGGTGAAATTCATGCAATTATGGGGCCTAATGGAGTAGGGAAAAGCACCTTATCTAAAGTTATTATGGGGAGTAAGCATTATGATGTTATTTCTGGTAGTATTAAATATAATGATAAAGAATTAACAGAATTAACAACTGATGAGATTGCAAGATGTGGTATTTATATCGTAATGCAAGAAGCGCCAGTGATAGAAGGAGTTAGTAATAGTGAAGCGTTAAGAACAGCTTTACGGGAAAGAGAAAGTTTAGATACAAACTTGTATACCTTTATTACAAGGATGAATAAAGAAATAGATGCTTTAGGATTACCAAAAGACAGTTTACATCGTTTTATAAATAAAGATATGTCTGGAGGAGAAAAAAAGAAAAATGAGGTGTTAGGTCTTAAGATATTAAAACCATCCTTTATTATTTTAGACGAGTTAGATAGTGGACTTGATGTTGATAGTTTGAAAGTGGTTGCTAATAATATTAATGACTACTTAAATGAAAATAAAGATACAAGTGTCTTGATTATTACCCATTATAGTAGAATATTAGATTTAATTAAACCAGATTATGTTCATAAAATGAATAAAGGTAAAATTGTAGAAAGTGGAGATATATCTCTTGCTAAGAAAATAGAAAAAAGTGGTTATAATGGGATAAATGAAATGGATGTGAATAAGATAAGTGAATAATATAATAGTAGATAGTAGTGTTAATTATAATAAGGGTGGAGTTTATAAATTAACTATAGATAAAGATATAGATATTAAGATTGAGAGTGATTCCTTAGTTAAGTTATATTTAAATACTTTGAAAAATGTTAATATTAATATAAATGCTGAAAGTAATGTAAAAATCTATAATTTAACTAGTAAGGGAGTTGTTGTTAATCTTAAGATTTTAGATGAAATTGAGGTCAACCTTTATAATATGTCTATAACGGATAAAAAAATTGTTAACATGTTAAATATTTATCATAAAGCTAAGAATAGTGTTAGTCATTTATATTGTTATGGTGTTAGTTATAATGAAGGTAATATAAAAATAGCTGCTAATAGTTATATTAATAAAGGAATGACAGGGGTTAATTGTAATCAGGTTAGTAGAACAATTAATATAAATAATGGTACTAGTGTAATAGAGCCTAATCTTTATGTGGATGAGTTTGATTCTGTTGCAAATCACTCGGCTTATACAGGACCGTTTGATGATAAATATCTGTTTTATTTAGAAACGAAAGGAATAAGTAGAGATAAGGCTTTTAATTTGTTACTTAAGGGATTTATGAAACTAGATGATTTACCAAAGGATTTTGAAAAGCTACTTGATAAGAAAATAAAAAATGTGATTGGGAGGTGATTAAATGCATAGAGAAAGTTTTCCAATTCTTAAAAAGAATATTATTTACTTTGATAATGGAGCGACATCTTTAAAGCCTTTCGAGGTGGTTGAAGCGATGGAAGATTATTACTATAATTATGGAGCAAATATTCATAGAGGTGATTATGACATTTCTTTAAAAGCTAGTAATAAATATGAAGAGGTAAGAGATAAAGTTAAACGTTTTATTAATGCTGATAGTAGTAGGGAGATTGTTTTTACAGGCGGTGATACCCTTTCTCTTAATATGATTGTTTTTGGATTTATGGAAGATTATTTAAATGAGGGAGATGAGGTGTTACTTACTAAGAGCGAACATGCTTCTTTGGTGTTACCTTTTATGGAACTTGCGAAGAAGAAAAAGCTTGTTCTTAAATATGTTCCTCTTACAAGTGATCATGAACTTACCCCCCAAAATTTAGAAGCAACAATAACAGAGAAAACAAAAGTTATTGCTGTAGCACATATTACTAATGTTTTAGGGGATGTTAGAGATATTAAAAAGATAACAGAACTAGCACATCAAAAAAATATTTTGGTAGTAGTTGATGGAGCACAGAGTGTTCCGCATTTAAAAACAGATGTGAAAGATTTAGATGTTGATTTCTTAACTTTTTCTGCTCATAAAATGTTAGGACCAACAGGAGTTGGAGTTTTGTATGCTAAAGAAAAATATTTAGAAGCGATGAGGCCAATTCTATTTGGAGGGGGAATGAATCAGTATTTTGAAGAAGATGGAACCGTAGAATATAAAAGTATTCCTACCTTATTTGAAGCAGGTACTCCCCCTATTGCAGAGGTTATTGGATTAGGTAGAGCGATTGACTTTTTAGAAGAAATTGGGATGGATAATATTTATAAGTATGAAAAAGAATTAAAAGAGTATTTAGTTAAGAAATTAGAAAATAATAAAAAAGTGATTCTTTACAATAAGAAATCTGAAAGTGGAATACTTGCTTTTAATCTAGAAGGAGTGTTTAGTCAAGATACAGCTATATACTTAGATCATTACAATATTTGTGTTAGAGCAGGTAATCATTGTGCGAAAATACTTAAAGATGAGCTAAATATAAGAAATACATGTCGGCTTAGTTTGTATTTTTATAATACAAAAGAAGAAATTGATAAACTTGTAGAGGTGTTGGAAAATACAGATGAACTTTATAAAATAATAATATAAAGGTAGTGATAAAATGGATAGAGAATTAAAAAGAGAAATAATTGTTGATAACTATCAGAATCCTTTTCATAAGGGTTTAGTTAATGATAATAGTTATGTAAAAGCGAATACTAATAATGAGTCTTGTATTGATAATATTGATATAGAACTCAAAATAGAAGATGGAATTATTAAAGATGCTAATTTTGATGGAGAAGCTTGTGCTATTTCAACTTCAGCGACTTCAATATTCTTAAGAAAAATAATAGGTAAGAGTTTAAAAGAGGTCGAAACATTAATTACAAACTATGAAAATTTAATTGAAGAAAGAGAGTATGATCAAGACTTATTAGAAGATTTAATGGCTTATGATACAATCTATTTACAACCTAATAGAAAGAAATGTGCGTTATTACCAGTAGAGACAATTAAGAAAATATTATCAAAAATAAAGGATGATGATAATGGAGATAAAGGGATTAAGTAAAGAAAAGATAATAGAGATATCTAAATATAAAAGAGAGGATGACTCTATCCTTAAATATAGATTAGATTCTTTTGATAAGTTTGTTAAAAGTAAAGGAAAAGTACCGTTTGGCCCTAACTTTAATATTAATTTTGATGATATAATCTATTATAAATCTGTCAATAATGACTTAGTTGATGATTGGAATAAAGTACTAACACCAATTAAATGTGAATTAAATGAGCTTGGAGTATTAGAGAGTGAAAAACATATGGATGGGATAGGTGTACAATATGAGAGTGAGGTAATATATCATAATATGCTTAAAGAGCTTGAAGATAAAAATATTATCTTTACCTCAATTGATATAGCTTTGAAAAAGTATCCTGAGTTAGTTAAGAAATATTTTGGAAAGATTGTTAAAAATGACGATAATAGTTATGCTTCTTTAAATGGAGCGGTGTTTTCTGGGGGAAGCTTTATTTATATACCACCTCATACTAGTTTAGATAGACCTTTACAAAGTTATTTCCGGATTAATAGTAGAGGGATGGGACAGTTTGAGAGAACGCTGATTATAGTAGATGATGATAGTTCTCTACATTATATAGAAGGATGTACGGCACCTACATATGCAGACTCTAGTTTACATGCAGCGGTAGTAGAGATATATGTTGGTAAGAGGAGTAAATGTCGTTATACGACAGTACAAAATTGGGCACATAATGTTTATAATTTAGTTACGAAAAGAGCTTTAGTTGAAGATGATGGGGTTATGGAATGGATTGATGGTAATATTGGTAGTTACTTGACTATGAAATATCCTTGTTGTATTTTAAAGGGTAATAATTCTCGTGGTACTTGTATAACAATTAGTGTAGCTTCTAATAATCAAGTTCAAGATACAGGGGCGAGAATGATTCATTTAGGGAAGAATACTAATAGTAAGATTATTTCTAAAAGTATTGCTAGGAATGGTGGTAATGCTAGTTATAGAGGATGTGTTAAAATAAAGAAAGATGCAACTAACTCTTATAGTATGGTTAAATGTGATACACTTTTGTTGGATAAATATAGTAAGAGTGATGCAATACCAACTAATGAGGTACTTAATAATACAAGTACCATAGAACATGAAGCGACAGTAGCAAAAATAAGTGATGAAAATCTATTCTATTTAGAAAGTAAAGGTATTCCTAAAGAAAAATGTGAAGAGTTAATTATTTTGGGATTTCTAGAAGAATTTAGAAAAGAGTTACCAATGGAGTATGCTGTAGAGTTAAATCAACTTTTGAAAAGAAACTTGTAATTTTAAATTTTGAGTTAAAAAAAGTGGTCAATTTTGAAAATTCCCTAGGGGAAAATTAAAAAACTGTTAGATAATTTTGGCTATTTAACAGTTTTTGGCTTTTGTCAAAAGAAATATAGTGTGTTAGATTAATAACTTGAAAGGAGTTATTAAATGGTTAATAGTTTAATTTTAGTCGGAAGACTTACAAAAGAAATTGAAATTCGGGAGACAGATTCCGGAAAGAAAGTAGGAACATTGTCATTAGCAGTTCCTAGAAGTTTTAAAAATTCAGAGGGAGTTTATGAGACAGATTTTATAAATTGTACTCTGTGGGAAGAAAAAGCGAAAGTTACAAAAGAATATTGTGAGAAAGGAGATATTGTTGGGATAAGAGGAAGATTACAAAGTAAGATTGTAGAGACAGAAGATGGGTCTAAATATTTTTTAGAAGTTGTTGCTGATAGAATTACTTTCTTGACAAATAAGAAGCAAGAAAATGTCAAAAATACTGATATTTAGTCGAATTTTCCCTTATTTTATCTAAAGTGTTGACTTTTATATAAGAAAAGATTTATAGTTTATTTATAAAAAAATTATTAAGGAGAAGCAAATATGTTACTAAGTAAACGTTTAAAAGAGTTGCGGCTTAAAAATAATATGACGCAACGAGAGTTGGGCGAGAAGATAAATGTTACTAAAGTTAGTATTTGTTGCTATGAAAATGATACGAGATGCCCAACTCTTGATACTTTAACAAAATTAGGAGAGGTTTTGGGTGTTTCAGTCTCTTACTTGATGGGTTATGACGAAGATGTAAAAGTAAAACACCATAAGCAAGTTGTGAAAATGGCTAAGGAAGAAATTGAATTTGTAATGGAATTAAGAAAACTTGAGGATATTCATAATTTGTTTTTGGAAAATCCTAAAACTGCAGCAGAACTTGTTAGTAAAAGAATAGAAAATGACTAATAGATTGAGTGAGATGCTCAGTCTATTTTTCTTAATACTTTGTTGGTTGCAGGTACTAAGTTAATGGTGTAAAATGTTAAATGATAGAGAGGATGGTGAAAATGATTTTAGATATAATTAGAAAAAAGGCTTGTAATTTAGAACTTACAAGAGAAGAGTTGGAAACAATTTTTAATGGGTATTTACATGATGAGGTTAAAGATTATCAGATGAGTGCTTTTTTGATGGCTATATGTATTAATGATATGAGTGATAGTGAGATATTTGCTTTAACTGATATCTTTATTAAAAGTGGTGAT
This sequence comes from Candidatus Onthousia faecavium, assembly GCA_018711135.1. Taxonomy (GTDB): domain Bacteria; phylum Bacillota_I; class Bacilli_A; order RF39; family UBA660; genus Onthousia; species Onthousia faecavium. The sequence goes on along the minus strand of DVIS01000022.1, from coordinate 51,075 downwards.
GTTCTTGATCTTAGTTTTATGCCTAGTAAAGTTATTGATAAACATTCAACTGGAGGAGTTGGAGATAAAACAACTTTAATTGTTGCTCCAATAGTGGCTAGTCTTGGAGTAGCGGTAGTAAAGATGAGTGGTAGAGGACTTGGTTATACTGGTGGAACAATTGATAAATTAGAATCTATTCCTAACTTTAAGGTTGATCTTAGTGAAGATGTGATTAAAAAACAAGCTTTAGACATTGGAGTAGTTGTTACTAGTCAAAGTGAAGATTTAGTGCCACTTGATAAAAAAGTCTATGCTTTACGAGATGTTACTGCTACAACTAATTCCATTCCTTTAATCGCTAGTAGTATTATGAGTAAGAAAATAGCATCGGGAGCTGATGGTATTGTTATTGATATAAAAGTAGGGAGTGGGGCTTTAATTAAAACGAGAAAAGAAGCAGAGAGACTTGCTAATATTATTATTAAGATTGGTAACTATTATCAAAAAGAGGTTAGGACAATTATTTCGGATATGAATACTCCTCTTGGAAAATGTATTGGTAATAAACTAGAGGTATTTGAAGCGATAGATGTGTTACAAAATAAAGTAAAGGGCCCTTTATATGATACATGTTTAGAGATTGCTAGTAAGATGGTAAGTATGGGGAAAAATATTAGTGAGAAAGAAGCTTTAAAAGAGGTAGTTAGTAGTATTGAAAATAAAGATGCTTATAAGAAATTTTTACAATTTGTTAAATATCAGGGTGGAGATTTAGAAAAATTAGAGATAAATGCAAAAGTATATAATATTAAAGCGAATAAAAGTGGAGTGTTAAAAAATATTGATGCCTTGGAGATTGCAAAACTTTCTAAGAGTTTGGGAGCTGGTAGGACGAGTAAGGAGGAAGAAATCGATTATAATGCGGGAGTAGTACTTACTAAAGAGATTGGTGATAAGATTAGTGAAGGGGATATTTTAGCTAACTTATATACTAATATTGACAAGTTAGACTTTAATGTAGAAAGAATATTTGAAATTTCTTGAAAAAAGATAACCTATTTGTTATACTCTTAATAAGGTAAGGTGATTATATATGGGTGCTAGACTTAGTACGAAAAGACAGATAAAAAAAGATGATAGAAGAAAGAAACCTGATAAATTTGATAAAGCGATGGATGATATTAAGAAAATTGGGATATTATCTTGTTGTTTAGTGGGAATAATGCTTGTTGTTAGTCTTTTCATTGATCCTAATGAAAGTTATGCAGCGGTAGTAGAAGAGTTACCAGCAAGCTTTACATCAGTAATGGAGCCGGAATCTGTAACAAATCTAACTGAAATGGCTAGCTATATTAGGTATGAAGATACTATTGTTATGACACCTAGAAGATTTTCTGGTATACCAACTGATGGATCTAAAATTAGTAATATTTACTGTATGGATAGAAAGTTATGGATGGCTGGTGGAAAAACATATAATAAAGATAAATCTGTCATTGACGAAACTTTAACAAGAAAGTATCCTGGTTTAATCTATATTATTGAACATGATACGTTACCTGAAAATATTTTAAATACACAGCTTGGTGAAGAAGAAACTTTAACGTATTATATAAATCAATTAATTGTTTGGTGGTATATTGATATTGTCAATGGCTATTCATCTGGACCAACTGATGTTGGTGAAGATGTCTATTATGATGGACCTGGTCATCAATATGAAAATAATCTTACTGTAGCAGAAAAAACTGCTATCATGAATGATGATAGATATAGTTCATATATTGCAGAGGTTCTTACAAATGCTATGGCATATAATCCTGGTACAATGACTCCATCTTTAGATAACGTAGATACAAGTACAATTACTTATACAATGACAGATGAATATATTGAAACGTCTCCAATTTCTATTACAAGTAATGCTAGTGCTAATTTTATTAGTTATACAGTTAAGACTAATACCAATAATATAACAGTATTAAATGAAAGTGGTATAGAACAAACAACCTTTAGTCCAAACGAAAGATTTAAGTTAAGAATACCTATGACTGAGGTTGTCAATTTTAAAATTAATCTTGATATTAGTGTTGTAGGTAGTTTCTCTGTTCATAATGCTTATTTCTATGTTGATAGCAAAGAACCAAGTGAATATCAAAGAGCATTACTTGGGCAAATTGTTAGTGATACTACATCAGTAGAGACAAATATTCAATATGAAATACCTACAGGTAAAGTTGTTATTAGTAAACAAGATTCTGTTACAGGAGCAGGAATAAAAGGAGCTGTTTTATCAATAACTGATAAAACTGGTAAAGAGGTATATCGTTATGAGACAACAGGAGAAGATATTGATTTAACTCTTCCAGTTGGTAGTTATGTTGTAACAGAGACTGTTATACCAGAAGGATATCAAGCAGAGGTTACAACAATTAACTTTGATGTTGTTAGTGGAGGTACAACTCCAGTAGTTCTTCTTAATACACCAGAAATAGATGTTCCTAATACAGGCCTTGATGCTGGTATTATATATGGAATAGGAACATTAATTGTAATTGCCGGTATTGTACTAATAGTTGTGGCTTTGAAACCAAAGAATGCAAAAGAAAGATAAAAAAATAAAAGGCCAGCTCTTTAAAGTTGGTCTTTTCCTACTTATAATAGGAGGAATAGTATTCTTTAGTATTCCTCTTGCCAAAATAAAAGATCAAGTCTTTGAAGAGATGCGGTTAGCGATATTTAGACTTGATATAAATAGTGAAGATCAAACTATTAGTGATGTTGATACCGAAAATCTAGTTGTTACAACACCAGAAATTATTGAAGAAGAACCTAATTCTTCTAGTTCTAGACCAAGTTATTCATATATTGGTGAATTAAGTATACCAGATATTAGATTACAAAGAGGATTCGTATCTAAAGATTCTAGATACAATAATATTAATTATAATATAACGATTGCACAAGAAGCAGATTATCCTGATGTAGAGAAAGGAAACTTTATTTTGATGGCTCATTCAGGTAATGCTTATATATCATTCTTTGATAAATTATATCGTTTAGAAATAGGAGCGATAGCGACAGTTAGTTATGAAGCAGAAACCTATACTTATAAATTAGCTAAAGTTTATACACAACCTAAGACAGGGAAAGTGGCTATATTTAGAAATCCTAATATTAAAACATTAACCTTAATTACTTGTACACATGATGATGACTATAATCAATCAATTTATATATTTGAAGAGGTTTAAGAATAAAAAGGAGGAAAATTATGGATTTAAATTTATTTGAAAGAATAGTGACATTTATACAAATGCCCTTTCAATCTTTTCTTTCAATTGAACTTTTATTAATTTTTGTTATTCTTTATATATTTCTAATCTATAATTTGAAAAGAAAAAATAAGAAAGTTAAATATGCTTTAGCAGGACTTTTAATCTTTTTCTTCTTCCTTTTAGTCTTCTATTATTTTGATGATATGATGACAGTCTTTAGTGAGACGATTAAACCATTCTTTAGAGCTTTTTATTTTCCTAATATTATTTTCTATAACTTAGTAGCTTTAATCAGTTTAGTTATCCTTATTTATACAATGTTTAAAGAGAATACTAGTAAGTTAAATAAAATAATTACTTATACTTTTACTTTGCTCCATTTGTTCTTATATACATTATTTGTTAGTATGGCCATAACTAATAACATTAGTCTCGTTAATCAAGCTTCTATTTATCGACATGATGAGATGTTTGTGATTGTCTTTTTTAGCCAAACAGTCTTTCTTCTTTTAGTACTTTACAAAGTTATATTTCATTTTTGTTATGTTAAAAGGGAAAAATTGAAAAATAAATAAGAGAGTGCTATAATGTTTAGGAAGCGAGGTAGTTATGAAAAAAACAATTGTTAAACTTAAAGATAAATTTGTTAATTTTGTAAAAAGAATAAAAAAAGAAAAAATGATATCTAATTATTTCAAAAATAATAGATTATTTCTTCTTTTTGTTTTAGTTTGTGTTGTTAATTCAACATTGCTTAGATTTTTTACAATGCCAACGGTTGAAAATTATTTATCAATTAAAACAATTCTTGCTGATACAGCGATTGTAGTGATAATTGGATCGTTTTCTTATCTGTTTAAAAATAGAAAAAGATATATATATCTTTTAGTTTGGGCTACTATTTTTACAACAATATGTGTGATTAACTCTGTTTATTATACTTTCTATACTTCTTTTGCTAGTGTTTCGATGTTATCATTAACACAGTATATTGGTGAGGTTGGAGATGCCGTTGTTCAAAATGTGTTACAATTAAAAGATTTATTTTACTTAATCCCATATATTTTCTTTATTTACTACTACTATAGACTGAAAAAAAGGGGATTATATAAAAATTATCCTAAAGAGGTTAGAGGAAAGAAATTCCGTCATACCTTAGTATTTGGAGTAGCTATTTTAGTAGCATTTTGTTTGTCATTATCAAGTCTTGAAATTAGCCGTTTTGTTAAACAGTGGAATAGAGAATATATTGTTATGAGATTTGGTATTTATTTATATCAAGGTAATGATCTTGTAGCAAGTTTAACACCTACCATTTCAGCGATGTTTGGCTATGATGAAGCGAAAAAGGAATTTACAGAATATTATCAAGACCGAAGTGATGAACAAGATTATACTAATGAATATACAAATATTTTTGAAGGTAGAAATGTTATTGTTATTCATGCCGAAAGTTTACAAGCTTTAACACTTAATAAAACCTTTAATGGGGTAGAGGTTACTCCTAATTTAAATAAAATGATTAAAGAAGGATTATTTTTCTCTAATTTCTATTCGCAAGTTAGTGTTGGAACTAGTAGTGATACAGAATTAACTTATAATACTAGTCTAATGCCAACCCAAAGTGGAACGGCCTTTGTAAGTTATTTTGATAGAACTTATATATCTACACCTAAACTAATGAAAGAAAAAGGCTATTATACTTTCAGTATGCATGCTAATAATGCAGATTTCTGGAATCGAAGAACAATGCATAAATCTTTAGGTTATGATGACTTTTATAGTAAAGAGACTTATGAGGTTGATGATGAAAATATTATTGGACTTGGTCTTTCTGATAAAGAGTTCTTTAAACAGTCAGTAGAGAAAATTAAAAAGATTAGTGAAGAACATGATAAATACTATGGACTTTTAATAACATTAACTAATCATACACCATTCTCTGATGTTGATAAATATGGAGATTTCAGTGTGACAATGAAAACGACAGTGACAAATCCTGATGGAACGACTAGTGAAATAGAAGCACCATACTTGGAAGGAACAAAACTTGGTAATTACTTTAAATCTGTGCATTATGCAGATGAAGCGCTTGGTGAGTTCTTTAACATGATGGATGAAGAGGGATTACTTGATAATACAGTGGTAATACTATATGGCGATCATGATGCAAGACTTCCTAAGAGTGATTATATCTTAATGAATAATTATGATCCAGTTACTAATGAGGTTAAGAGTAAAGATGATCCTACTTATGAAGAATATGATAGTTTTGATTATGAATTAGATCGGAAAGTGCCTTTACTTATTTGGACTAAAGATCAAGTGGTTACAGGGACAGTTGATTATACAATGGGAATGTATGATGTAATGCCAACAATAGGAAATATGTTAGGCTTTTATAATAAATATGCTTTAGGACATGATATTTTTGAAATTAAAGATGATAATATTGTTGTTTTTCCTAATGGTAATTGGGTTACTAATCTAATGTATTATAATAGTCAGAAAGGACAATATAAGCTTTTAAAAGATGAGGTTATTAGTGATGACTATATTCTTTTAAATAATGAATATGCAGAAAAATTATTAGATGTGTCTAATAAGGCGATTGTCTTTGATTTATTTAATCCAAATAGCGAGGAAGAAGCGGTAAGTAAGAATAATTAGAAGGGATTTGTGAGCATGAAACTTAAAAAAAGTGTAAAAATAGTGTTAGTAGTAGCGATTTTATTAATAGGAGCGGGACTTTTCTTTATTGCTTATGATAGCTTTGCTCCTAAAAAGGCTGCGAAGACGGCAACTGTGGTTAATCAAATAGAAAAGTATGGTTATACGTTGAAATCGACAAGAAATGATACTTATAAAGATATGTTTCAGGATTTACAAAACATTTTAAATAGTGATGAGGTCGATGAAGAAGCGTATCTTGAACAGATTAGTAAAATGTTTGTTTATGATTTCTTTAACTTAAGCGATAAACTTGCTAATACTGATGTAGGGGGAATTGATTTTGTATATAGTAGTGCTAAGACTAATTTCTTAGAAAAAGCAGAAGATACAGTTTATAAGTATGTAGAAAGTGATATCTATGATAATAGAGATCAAGAGTTACCTGTAGTTGATTCTGTTAATGTTGATAATATAGAAACAGTTAGTTATACAATAGGTACAGATGTTACGGATGATAATGCTTATCAAGTTAGTTTATCTTGGACTTATAAAAAAGATTTAGGTTATCAAACAGCTGCTATACTTACATTTGTTCATGAAGATAATAAATTAGCTTTAGTAGAAATGGTACAAGAATAATTAAGGAACAGGATTATTATGACTTAGTAATAGTTCTGTTTTTTTTGTATATTTTTTGATAAAATACAATATAATATTATAAAGTAAGAGATTTTTTCTCTTAAAATATTGCAAAAGTATCAATTAGATGTTAATATATGCGTAAAGAGGTGTTAGTATGTTGTTACAATTTAAATTTAAAAATTATAAATGTTTCTATGATGAGACAATTCTTGATTTAGTAGCAACACAAGAAAAACGTCATCTTGAGTCTACTATAGATGTTAATGGTAATAAAATTTTACCAGTTATAGAAATTCATGGAGCGAATGCATCAGGTAAAAGTAGTGTCCTTGAGGCGTTACATTTTATGTTTGAAATTATAAAGATGTCTAATAAAATAGATATTAATAACGATTTACCTACGTTTACTTTTGCTTTTAATAATAAAAAAAACGAGAATAGTGAATTTGAGGTATCCATTTGTTTAGATGACTATGAATATAGATATGGTTTTTCAATGAATAAAGATGGTTTTGATGAAGAGTGGTTATATAAAAAGAAATTCTCTTCGACAACGAAAACAGTTCAGAAAATAGTCTTTGAACGAGTTAAAGATCATATTAATTTTGGTTCATCTTATGATGAATATAAAAAAATTTGGAATCTATTCAGTAATAATGCTAATTCAAGTACAAAGAAATTGTTGATTTTAAGTAATGTTGCTATAAAAGAAGAAAAAGGAATTTTAAGAGATATTTATGATTATATTAATAAATTTAATTTTAGAGTAGAAAGTGTTTTTGAACCACAAAGTAGTCTTAATATTTTATATAAGAACAATTTATTATACGAAAAATTCCAAAATATAATTAGAGAATTTGATCCGTGTTTATTAGGAATTAAGATTGATAAAAATAGTGATGGTACATCTTATAAGATTAGTGGAATACATCAAAATATTGATGATAACAGTCATATGTTATTGCCTTTACAATATGAATCAGATGGAACAATTAAAATATTTAATATTATGCCAATAATTCTATATAATTTAGAGGTAGGAGGACTATTGTGCATTGATGAATTAGATGTTAAATTTCATCCATTATTATTTAAAAAAATTGTTAATATGTATAAAGATAAGAATATAAATAAAAATAAAGCACAATTAATTTATACAGCTCATTCAACCTTCTTATTTAATAGTGAAAACTTAAGAAGAGATGAACTTTATTTAATAGAAAAAGATACTTATGGTAAATCAAAATTATATTCTTTATCAGAGTTTAGAAATTTAAGAGTAGATGCTGATTATGAAAAAAGATATTTAACAGGAAAGTTTGGGGCAATTCCTTATGAAGATGAGTAGGTGAGTTATGGGGAGTGATAATTTATTTAAGAGGCGGCAAGAAGAAAGAAAAAAGAGAAAAGAAAATATAAAAAGACAAAAGTCTAGTAAATGGTTGATTGTATGTGAAGGGAAAAAAACAGAACCAAATTATTTTAAAGAAGCAGTTGATGTTATAAATGAAGAAATAGATTATAAGTATAAATTAAAAGTTGAAATTGTTGGAATGGGAATGAATACTGTATCTTTAGTGAATTCACTTGATAAATTATTAAGTGATGTTGATCTGTATAAGACCGCTACAATACCATATGAAAAAATATTTATTGTTTTTGATAAAGATAGTTTTCGTAATGAAGCTTTTGATAAGGCAATTTCAATTTGTGAAAAAAGAGGATATATAGCTCTGTGGTCAAATCAAGCGATTGAATTTTGGTTTTTGTTACATTTTAATTATATAGATAATAAAATGGATAGAAAAGCTTATGAAAATAAAATAAATGAGTATTTTAAAAAAGCTGGGTTTAAGTATGAATATAGAAAAAATGATGAAAGTATATTTTCTAAGCTTTGTAAATATGGTTCGTTAAATGAAGCAAAAAAATATGCAAAAAAAATCCATTTTACTCATATTAATGATAAACCATCAGATTCTGAAAGTTGCACTACAGTTTATAAATTTTTTGAATGCATTGATGAAAGACTAGAAGAGTTAAAGTAGAATAATAGATTAAATGAATAATAAGAAAGAGGTGTAATAATGGAACGATTACAAAAAGTTATTGCTAATAGTGGTATTTGTTCTAGACGAAAAGCAGAAGAATTAATCAAAGAAGGACGTGTTAAAGTAAATAATATAATAGTTAGAGAGTTAGGTGTAAAAGTTAGTAGTAAAGATAAGATAAAAGTTGATGATAAGGAATTAAGTAAAGAAAATAAAGTCTATTACCTTCTTAATAAACCAAGAGGGGTTATTACAAGTGTTAATGATGAAAAGAGTAGAAAGACAGTAGTTGATTTAATACCTTGTAGAGAAAGAATATATCCTGTGGGAAGACTTGATTATGATACGACAGGGGTACTTTTACTTACTAATGATGGGGATTTTGCTAATATTCTTATGCATCCTAATGATAAAGTAGAAAAAGTTTATGTTGTTAAAGTTCGAGGTATTATTAAAGGTGATAGTATTAATGAACTTAAAAATGGGGTTGTTATAGATGGTGTTAAAACTGAAAAAGCAAAAGTTAAACTAAGAAGAACAGATTTTAAAAGTAATACCTCATTTTTAACTGTTACTATTCATGAAGGACGTAATCATCAAGTTAAGAAGATGTTTGAAGCGGTTGGTTTTCCAGTTTTAAAATTAAAAAGAGAAAGAGAATTTATTTTTGATTTATCGGGATTAAAAAGTGGTGAATATAGAAAATTAACACCTAAAGAGGTAGCGATTGTTTATAGTCTAGAAAAGAAATAATATAAAAAGCTCTATGCGAATTACGCAGTAGAGCTTATTTTGACTTAGGGCTTCTAAAGTTTCCTAAATACTAATCGATATAAACTATATTTTTATTCTTCTATTTCAATTGCTGCAGTAGGACAAGAGTCAGCGGCATCTTGGACCTCATCCTTATTTTCTTCTTTAACAGTTTCTACTTTAGCTTTGCTTAAACCATCATCATCAATTTCAAAAACATCAGGACATATAGCAGCACAAGCACCACAACCGATGCAAGCATCTTTATTTACTTTAACTTTCAAATTTATCCCTCCCATCTAATTATAACGTATTTTTAACATTTTGCCTACTTTAATTTTTTCTAATAGTATGTTATGATTATTTATAGTAAAGTAGGTGATAAAATGGGGCGGATGGAAAGATATAATGAATCTTCAACAAAAGTTGGCAGTAGAACCTCAAGGAATCAAGAACTATATAATAATCTTGGTAACCTAGAAAAAATGACCACCCTTACTGATGTTTCAAGAATAGAAGCAGTTGAATTAGAAGCAGCTCGAAAAAACTATCGGACAAGAGAAGGGTATCATCAAATAAAAGACTATGATATTCCAGTACCTAAACCATTAGTTAGAAAAGAGTTAGATGAATTTAATTATATATATGGTAACGAAGAGAGAAAAACTCATGATATAAATAAGATCTTGGAAGAAGCGAAAGAGTTAAGAGAAAGGGATAGCTTAGAAAGTAAGAGAAAGTTACATAATGAGAAATATAATATATTAGAGAGTAGTGAAGAAGATTTAGAGAAATTTAAAGAAGAGACGAGATTAAAACATAAACCTATTGAAAATGAGAAAGAGTTAGAAGAGTTAATTAATACTATTACCTCTAAAGAATTAAGAGAACAGATAGATAGTGCTACAGATAATGAAGGAAGCTTATTAAGTGATTTAATGGCTACTAATGTTCATGATGTGGTTAAACCGATTACAACAAAGATAGAGAGTGCTAAAATAGAAGAAGATACTAATAAATTAAAAGATATTGTTAATAATACTAGTAAAAATATTGGAGCAGATATTGATAAATCATTCTATACAAGAAGCTTAGATCTTAGTGAAGATGATTTTGAATTAGATGAAGATGAAGAGTTTGTGTCTAAACCTTCAAAATTAATAACCTTTTTAAAATTTATTTTTTCTGTTATCTTGATTTTAGCGGTTGGTTTTGGTGTTTATTACGTTATAACTAATTTTTAAAAATTGTATATCAAATGTCTTAAAATTTGTATATCAAAAACATTAAAAAATGTATATCAATTCTTGATTAATCTATAAAATTATGTTATCCTGTTAATGAGGTGAGACCCTTATGAATTTTAATAAAGACGAATATATGCCAAGATTAATAGACAAAAAATTAGATGACTATTTAAAAGTTTTTGGCGCTTTATCTGTTGAAGGACCTAAATGGTGTGGAAAAACATGGACATCTTCACATCATGCTAAAAGTGCAGTTTATCTTGATGATGAAGAAACTAAAGAAAAAGCATTGCTTGATTTAGAACTAGTATTAAATGAAGAACAACCAGAATTAATTGATGAATGGCATTTAGTACCAAAGATTTGGGATAAAGTTAGAAGAAAATGTGATGAGGATTCTAACAAAGGTAAATATATATTAACATGTTCTACTGAATTAAATGATGAAGCGAAGAAAGAGGTATTTCATTCGGGAGCTGGAAGAATTGGAAAAATAAAAATGTATACGATGTCACTTTATGAATCTGGAGATTCTACGGGTGAGGCTTCATTAACAGCAATGTTGGAAGATAAACAGAAAAATGTTAATGTAAAAATACCTTCTTTAAAAGAACTTGCTAATTTAATAGTTAGAGGTGGATGGCCTAGTAATATAAAAGTAGATTCTGATAAAGTGGGGTTAATACCTAAAAGTTATATAGAATCTATTCTTGATAAAGATATGAATGATGATAAAAAAAGAGATAAAAATAAAATGAGAATGTTACTTAAATCATTATCAAGAAATGAATCTACTGTTGTTAGTAATGAAACACTTATAAAAGATATAGAGGATTATGAGAATAGAGAAGAGTTAATTGAAAGTAGAATAACATTAAGAGACTATTTAGATGTATTAGATAGATTACATATAATAGAGAATCAAGAGGCTTATAGCGAAAATTATCGCTCTAAAGAAAGAATTGGAAAATCACCTAAAAGACATTTAACAGATCCGTCTTTAGTTTGTGCTTCTTTAAATCTTAATGATGATAAATTACTTAAAGATTTAAAAACATTTGGGTTTCTTTTTGAATCATTAGTAGAAAGAGATTTAAGGATATATATAGAATACTTAGGTGGACATTTATATCACTTTAGAGACAATGTAACAGGTTTAGAGGTTGATTCGATTTTAGAGTTTTCTAATGGTGATTATGCAGCGATAGAAATAAAATTGGGATATAATGCTATAGATACTGCTAAAAAAGAATTATTAAGATTTTATGATAATATGATAACAAAACCTAAATTTATGTGTATAATAACAGGTAATTTTACATCTGTTGTAAAAGATAAAGAAACAGGTATATATATTGTTCCTATAACTGCTTTACGACCATAGAAAAATAAAAATTATAATCTTGTATTCTAGGTAATTAGTATGATAATATTGATATAGAACAAATAGAAAGAAGGTATGAAAAATGCAAGCTAGCATCCGTTTACAAATAGTTACCTGGGGGGGGGGACTTTAGAAGCTTAAGTACTTTCTTTAATCGTGGAATAAGAACAGGATAGAAGGATTCTGTTCTTTTTTTGGTTAAATGAAAGGAGTAAAAAAATGAAAAGACTATTATTAAATACTAAAGTATCAAAAATATATATAATAAGTGTAATACTAATAACTTTATTACTATTAGCAAGTTATTATTCGTATGCGATGTTTACTGTAAGTAAAGAAAAAAATAATGCGATAAGTATTGTGACAGGGACATTAAGTTATGATTTGAAAATTGATGGAGTTAGTATAGATGAAATAGTAGTAAATGCGTTGGATACAGCTACATTTACTGTTACTTTAAGTAATCCTAATGAGAGAATAGCAAGATTTAATTTTTATTATATAGGTGAGGTAGATGAAGGAGTAAAGATGGGGTATTTAGAAGGAGATAATAGAAATATTCCTCCTAATGCTTCAGGAGTAAATTTAACAGCTAAAGATTCGATTGGGAGTGTTAATACATATTTAATTACAGTTTTCAATTCTACTTTGGTGACACAAACTATTAAAATTGGTGTGCAAGTGGGACTAGATTATAATAATTTGAGTTTACCTAGTGATGGACATTTGTTTCAAAAATATGATTTATTAGCAGACGAGGCTTTAAAGATTAAAGCAACATTAGATGATGATGTATTAAGAACTAAGGAATTATATCTTTTTTCTCAAGAAAAAACTATGCAAACAGATCAAATAATTGATTATCGTTATATTGGTAGTGAACCAAATAATTATATATATTTTAATGATGAATTATGGCGTATAATAGGTGTTTTTACTGTTGATGATGGAACAGGAAAGGAAGAAGAACGATTAAAGATAATGAGTAATACGGGTATTTATGAGGTGTCTTTTGATAATACGGGTGAATATGGTAATAGTGATTTTGTTAATTCTTCATTAAATCATCTGTTAAATGAAGGGCATGAAAATGAAGAGATTGGTGGCAGTCTTTATTGGAATAGAGCTAGTGGTATTTGCTACAATGGTATAAATAATGCTACTAGTACTTGTGATTTTACAACAGTAGGGTTGCTAGATGATGCTAAAAAAATGATTGATAATAGTGTTTGGTATCTTGGAGGAGTGGCTGATATTTATGTAACACCAATTGAATTTTATAATTATGAACGTGGTAATTTAACTTATAATAATGAAAGGCAAATAAGCTGGACAGGAAAAGTTGGACTTATTTATCCTTCTGATTATGGTTTTGCAACTAGTGGTGGAGCTAATACCTCAAGAGAAGAATGCTATAATAATTATTTATATTCATGGGCAAGTGATTGCTATAATAATAATTGGATTTATAAGATTGAGTCTAATATGAAAGTTACCATTACGGCTTCTTCTGAGTTTGTAAATAGAATATTTCATGTTAATAATGCAGGATATCTTACAACAACTTATCCTTACTATAGTGATACAGTTTTTCCTACTGTTTATTTGAAACAAAAAATAATAATAACTAATGGAAATGGTAGTCTTAGTGATCCTTATCAATTAGAATTGTTATAACGATAGATTTATGATTTATAATAGGTGCAGATTGTTTTTTAACAGTCTGTTTTTATATTGTTCGTAAATAAGTTACTTGCATTACCTATGTATTTATCCTATAATTTAAATAGAAGAATAAAAGTATTAACGATAGTAAAATGTATATACTAAATGTGGTAGGAGTGGTAGATAGTGAAATTGAATAAGGAGAAAAAAATAATAATAGTTCTTGTTATAGTTATTATTTTATTATTAGTAGGAATGTCTTATGCGTGGTTATATGTTATTAAGTATGGCGAAAAAGATATGAATATAGTAGTAGGAGATATAGAACTTGTCTTAAATGAAACGAATGAAGGGATACAGTTAGTAAATACTATACCCACTTATGATGATGAAGGTAAAGCAGGTGAACCATATACTTTTACATTAAAGAATAATAGCGCTATTCCTTTATATTATACTTTAGGAGTTGTTGATGATGAAGAAGCGATAAGTGCCTGTGAAACTGATAGTGGGGGAAGCTGTGAGTTATTAGATAGTAGAGATGTTAGATATGAATTAAAGATGGGAGATAGGACTTTTACAGGAACATTATCTGATTCATATATAATGAGTTATGGAATAATAGATGCTGATGAAGAGGTAGATTGTGAACTTAGGATTTGGCTTAATATAAATGCGAATAATGAAGCGATAGGAAAAGTATTTTTAGGAAAATTAAAAGTATTTGCATCACAACAAGTAGCAGATGCTGATTTTGACCAAGGAACAGATAATGTTAATGCTCCAGTAATGGATGATAATATGATAGCAGTAAAACATGATGGTTATAACTGGGTAAAAACAGATACTGCTAATAATTGGTATAACTATGATATGGGAATATGGGCAAATGCTGTTACCGTAAAAAGTGATAAGTTAGCAGAATACCAGAGTGCAGCAGTTGGAACAACAATAAATATGGATGATATAGAAACTATGTGGGTATGGATACCAAGATACTCATATACGATAGCAAGTGAAAATGGAGGAGCTAGTTACTATGGTAAGAAAGGAATATATCTTGACACAACACCTTCAGCTTCACGTCCAGGAGAGATAGATATTAAGTTTATAGATACTAATACTAAAGATACAGGTAATGCAAAATATCTTGCCACAGAGACACCAAAGAACTATCGGACTCCAGATGCTTTTACGTATGATGGAGAAGAGTTACCAGGAATCTGGGTTGGAAAATTTGAGACGAGTAGTTCTAATCCGTTGGCAAGTTTTGGAGGAAGCAACGATACAACCTTAGATCCAATGATTAAACCAAACGTAACGAGTTGGAGAAATATATATGTAAGTAATATTCATACAGTAGCAACAAAGGTAAGTGCAGCAGGAAATAGATATGGATTTAGTGAAAGCATGAACTCACATGCGATGAAGAACAGTGAATGGGGAGTAGTAGCATACTTATCACAAAGTAGATATGGCAAGTTAGGAAATGAGAATTTTGCGGGTGCAGATAAAGAAATATATCAAAATAAATCAGATAGTTATATAACTGGATGTAGTTATGGAATCCCGAGTAATGGAAATACAGATTATGGATGTCAATATACATATGACAATAATGTAAGAGATGAGACTGGTTTAACAGGAAAAGGCGTAGGAGCAAGTACAACAGGAACGATATATGGAGTATATGATATGTCAGGAGGAGCTTGGGAATATGTAATTGGTAATTACAATGATACAATAGGTAGTTCCGGATTTAGTAGCATGCCTGAATCTAAATACTATGATAAATATACAAGTAGTACGGTGAGTACAGCATGTAACGGAGGAGAATGTTTAAGTCATGGTTTAAGTGAGACGGCGGGATGGTATAGTGATTATCAGAACATGATAGATGCTGAATTCCCATGGTTTGGGCGTGGTGGTGATTATGCAAATATTAATGCTGGTGTGTTCTACTTTAATAGCTACAATGGTAGTGCTGGTAGTGGCCGTTCATTCCGCCTCGTGATGAGTCCTAATATGTGATAAAATTTAATCCTCGTTAGATGAGAGAGACTACCAAGAGAATTCTTGATAGTTTTTCTTTAAATCTTAAAATATTTGTGATAGACTTGATATATAGAATGTTAGGGGGAAAATTATGAATTTGAATTTTGTTTTAAACGATTATGTTTTGATTTGGAATTTGTTATTTAAACCTTCTATCTCCAATGAAGTACAACTATTTAAACAAAAACTGTGGAAAAATTATCGTCACTTATACAATGTTTTAGGAAGGGAAGAGGCAAAAATACTTAAAGATCCTAAAAACTATATACCAGATGATGATACTATTTTTGATCTTGTTAAAGAAAGTGATATCTATAAAGAAATAAGAAATGATACAGAAGAATATAGAAGAGAACTAGTAAAGACTTATGATAGTATAAAAAAAGATCTATATAAAAATATAAAAGATATCTTAAAATTTGATATTAAACTATATCATGTTTTAATTGTGGATAAAAGACTTGATGTTATAGGGATGATGGTACCTAAAAATAGAAGAGTTAATACTATTACTTGGGGTAATAGGAGTGATGTTAGTAATTATAAATTGGCTATTATTAATATAATTCACTATATATTAAAAAAAGAATTAGACAATTATAACCTAGAATATAAAGATATAGTAGATGCGATAATTGAACTTGCTATTGATAATGAACTTGCTTCTAGAACTTTTGGAAAAAGTGTTTACTTAAGAGGGGATAATTCGTTAAAATACTTAAAGAGACAATTATATCCATATTTTCTTATGTACTTAGGATATTCTAAGGAAGAGATACTTAATAGAATGCTTGTAGATAATATCGCTTTTGATTTGGATAAATATACTTTTGAAAGAAAATTGGCAGGAGTTGATTTGTGTACTTTTATTGATTTTTGTATTAGAAATCAAAAATATATATTAAAAATAAGAGAATTAGAAATTATATAACGGGAGTGTGCAGTATGAAAGAGAAATTAACCTTATTTTTACAGAGAATAAAATTAAAAGAAGAATATTATTCGTTCTTTGAGGGAGCTAGTTTAGATAAAATTATTATTCATAAAAATAAGGGAGATGTTTTGATTAAGCTTACTGTTAATAGTTATTTACCTTATGAGGTGATAGAAAATCTTTTTACTAATAAAAATGTCTTTGGAAAAGAGGTTAGTTTTAACTTTGAGGTTAAGAGTAAAGATAATAACTTGTTACTTGGTTATTATAATAATATCCTTGAAAAGTTAAAAGAAGATGGAGTTATAAATCTGGTAGAGATATATCTTGGAGCTTTAGAACTTGATGGTGATAATCTTAGATTAATAGCTTTTAATAAAAAAGAAGAGGATAGACTTAAGGGGATTAGTAAATATATTAATCTTTTTTATCATAGTATTGGCTATAATGAATATATTCCAGTGGTAGTTAGAGAAGATGATGAGACTATTAATGAGATTAAAGAAGAACTAGCTTCAGTTAGTATTCCAGAGGTGATTAAGAGTCCAGTGGTTAAAGAAAAATCAAAAGGTAGTTATGTAAGAGTTTCTAAAAAAAGAGATGAAGGCTGTATATTAGGTAGAATTATCGATAGTGAACCTATTAAAATGAGTCTATTATTAGGTGAAGATAATGATGTTACAGTAGAAGGATATATCTTTGGAGTTGATTACTTTGAGTCTAATAAATCTAACTTTAAAATAATTACTCTAAAATTTACAGATGAAACTGATAGTATTGCTTGTAAAGTTTTTTGTAAAGAAGATGAAGAGTATGAAAGACTATGTAAAGAGTTAAAAGTAGGAAAATGGTTTAAGATAAGAGGAAATACCAAAAAAGATAGTTTTTCTCACGATGAGTTGGTGCTTAATGCTAGAGATATTATGCCAATAGATCATGAAGAAGAAAAAATAATAGATGATGCAGAAGAAAAGAGAATTGAATTACATGTCCATACGAAGATGAGTCAGATGGATGGAGTTGCGGATGAAGAAAAAATAGTTAAACAAGCGATGGAGTGGGGACATAAAGCGATTGCGATTACAGACCATAATGGAGTACAAGCTTTTCCTCATGTTTATAATCTTGTTAAAGGCTATAATAAAGGTAAAAGTGATGATGAGAAATTTAAGGCTTTATATGGAACAGAGCTTGTAATGGTTGATGATAAAGTAGATATCGTTATTAGAGCGAATGATCATAAATTACTTGATGAAACTTATGTAGTATTTGATTTTGAAACAACGGGGTTTAATGCTGGAGGAGCTGATTCTATTATTGAAATAGGAGCAGTTAAAATGAAGGAAGGCGTTATTTTAGAGCGTTATGATGAACTTATTAATCCAGGAAGACCTTTACCTAGTAAAATAATTGATATTACTAATATAACCGATGCGATGCTTGAAGATAAAGATACAGAGGAAAATGCTGTTAAGAGATTTGTAGAGTGGTTTGCTGATTTACCAATGGTGGCTCATAATGCGAAATTCGATGTATCTTTTTTAGAAATGGCTTATCGTAAATATAATCTTGGAGAGTTTAAAAATCCTGTTATTGATACCTTGGAGTTATCTAGAACTCTTGATAATACGTATGCAAGACATAGTTTGTCGGCTTTAGTTAAAAGATATAATGTACCTTGGGATGAAGAATCTCATCATAGAGGAGATTATGATGCAGAAGGGACAGCGTTAGTCTTTTATAAAATGCTTGAGAAACTTGATAATCGTAATATTGAAACAATGGATGCTTTAGAGAGTTTAGTTGCGACAGATGAGTTATATAAATATGGTAGAACTAATCATATTAATATTTTGGCTTTAAATAAAGTGGGATTAAAGAATCTTTTTAAAATCGTCAGTTATGCTAATACAACCTATTTGTATAAAACACCACGTATTCCCAGAAGTGTAGTAGAAAAATATCGGGAAGGCCTTTTAATTGGTAGTGGATGTTATGAAGGAGAGGTATTTAGGGAAGCGGCTAGTAAGAGTGAAGAAGAATTATCTAATATCATTAGATTCTATGATTATGTTGAGGTACAACCACCAGAGTGTTATGTTCATTTAATTGATACCAGTGACTTTGCTAACGAAGGGGAGATTATTACTAATATAAAGAAAATTATCAATACAACAATAGAAGCGGGTAAATTAATTGTAGCAACAGGGGATGTTCATCATATAACAAGAGCAGATAAAATATATAGAGAAATAATTATAAATCAAAAAGTGCCAGGAGGGGGAAGACATCCTTTAGCACGAGGAGGAATTAAAAATATTCCAAGTAATCATTTTAGGACTACTAAAGAAATGCTTAATGACTTTTCGTTCTTAGATGATGCAACAAGAAAACTAATTGTAATTGATAATCCTAAGAAAATAGCTGATATGGCAGAAATATTAGAGGTTATTATTGAAACAGGTGGTATTCCTTTTTCACCTAAAATTGATAAAAGTGTAGAGACAGTTACAGAACTTGTTTTTTCTAAAGCTAGTGATATGTATGGAGATCCATTGCCATATAATATTGAAGAGAGAATTAGTAAAGAGTTATATGGTGATGGGGTTTATGAGGCGATAGAAGATGAACTTAAAAGAGAAGGTAAATTAGAAGGAGAAGCTTTTAAGATAGAATTATTTAAACGATTACATGAGACGTTGTTAGCAGGTTTTGATGAGGTTAAAAAGAAAATAAAAGAGAACTTGAAAATAACTAATCCAGATAGTAGTGAAGAAGAACTTGATGCTAGTATGAAGAAAAAATTAGGTGGTGTTATTGGTGGAGGGTTCGATGTTATTTATTTGATTGCCCAAAAGTTAGTTAAACACTCTAATGATGATGGTTATATCGTTGGGTCTCGTGGTTCAGTTGGTTCTAGTTTCGTCGCGACAATGATGGGTATAACTGAGGTTAATCCATTGCCTGCTCATTATTTGTGTCGGAATAAAGAGTGTAAATATTCAGAGTTTATTGATGAAAATGGGGAGTCTTATGGAAAAGATTATTCGTCAGGCTATGATTTACCAGATAAAATATGTCCTAAATGTGGTCAACCTTTAGGTAAGGAAGGGCAAGATATGCCTTTTGCAACCTTCCTTGGTTTCAATGCTGATAAAGTTCCCGATATTGATCTTAACTTTTCTGGAGAGTATCAATGGAAAGCTCATGAGTATACAAAAGTGTTGTTTGGGGTTGATAATGTTTATCGAGCTGGAACAATCGGTACAGTTGCTGAGAAAACGGCATATGGTTATGTTAAAGGGTATTTTGAAGAACATGGTAATCCTGATAAAAGAAGCGTGGAGATTGAACGTCTTGCTATTGGATGTACAGGGGTCAAAAGAACAACGGGCCAACATCCAGGAGGTATTGTTGTTATTCCTGGATATATGGATGTTTTTGATTTTACGCCGTTCCAATATCCTGCTGATGATAATACATCGCTTTGGAGGACAACACACTTTGATTACCATGCGATTGATCAAGACGTGTTAAAACTTGATATTCTAGGTCACGATGATCCGACGGTTCTTAGAATGTTACAAGATTTATCAGGTATTGATATTACAACTTTACCAATGGATGATAAAAAAATATTCTCGATTCTTTCTAGTCCTAAAGCTTTAGGAGTTAGTGAAGAAGATATATTGTGTTCAACAGGAACACTTGGATTACCGGAGTTAGGAACACGGTTTGTTATTCAGATGTTAGTAGAGACAAAACCTAGTACTTTTGCAGAGCTTGTTAAGATATCTGGTCTATCACATGGTACTGATGTTTGGGCAGGTAATGCGAGTGAATTAATTAAAAATAAAATTGTGCCGTTTAAAGACGTTATTGGATGCCGTGATGATATTATGGTTAACTTAATGAACTGGGGAATGAAACCGATTAGAGCCTTTAAAATAATGGAGCATGTTAGAAAAGGTAAAGCGACAAAGGATCCAGAAACTTGGAAAGGTATGGTTGAAGAGATGAGAGAAGCTCATGTGCCTGAGTGGTATATTGAGTCTTGTCATAAAATAAAATACATGTTCCCAAAAGCACATGCTTGTGCTTATGTTATGAGTGCGATTAGAATAGCGTGGTTTAAAGTTTATCAACCTTTATACTATTATGCAGCTTTCTTCTCAATTAGAGTAGATGATTTTGATATTGAGACGATGATAAAAGGGTATAATGCGATTAAAACACGTTATGAAGATTTAATGGCGAAAGGTTTTGAAGCGACTAATAAAGAGACTGGTATTATAGATTCTTTACATGTAGCGTTGGAAGCGACAGCTAGAGGTATTAAATTTGCACCAATTTCTCTTGAGAAAAGTGATGCGACGAGGTTTATTGTTGATACAGAACATGAAAATACTTTGATACCACCATTTAAAACGATAGATGGTCTTGGAGTTACAGTGGCGAAAACAATTGTTGAAGCAAGAGATAAAGGACCATTCTTGAGTAAAGAAGATTTACAAAAACGGGGTAAAGTTTCTAAGACGCTAACAGATAAAATGGTAGAGATGGGAATTGTTAGTGAGTTACCTGACTCTAACCAGTTGAGTTTATTTTAAGAGGTTGATATGGATATTTTAAAAGATATTTTGAATGCAATTATGGATGTTTATAATCAAGATTTAGATAATGAAACTAAACATAACTTGTTATCATCATTATGGACTAAATACTATAAGTTGTCATCTGAATTAGATGTTAGTTTGCCTTTTGCATATAACTTATATTTACTAGGTGAAAATGAAAGTTATATTATCTATCAAGAACCAGAAAGTAAAAAAATTGATAGAATAGAATTAGATAATGCTATTAATCATTATAATGATATTAAAAAGAACGGTTTTAAAGAAGGATTAACTTTTAAAGAGATTGAGACATTATTAGACTATAGTGTTAGTAATGCGAGAAGTGCCTTTTCTAGTTTGGGAATTGATATAAAAACAAACTCATTGAATGGTTTTTGTGAATTAGGACAAGCTTTAACAATAATGCCTTTTGAAAAATTAGAATTTGAGGTTACTAAAAATAGTGCAAGTAAATGTTTTGATTATCCCTTTAATCATGTCTTTGGAACAGTATCATTTCCATATCAAGATTCGGAAACAGTTAAGACTAAAACTTATCTAATTGATGTTACTTATAGACAGTTTTTTACTACTAATCGTTGTAATGAGGGAAGATATTATACAGAAGAAGAAAATACAGGACTTTTGATGGCTCCTGATCCTGGATATTTTGTAGAAGACGCTCTTTTTGCTAAGACTTTAATGAAAGATGGATATATAGAATTAACTGATGAGAATGCTAAAAAATATGGTGAGGCTTTCTATAAAGCGGGAATACCACTTAAAGATTTGGATAGAAAGAGTATGAAGCAAAAAGATTATTATACACAAATCATATTTGATGATGAGGATTATGTAGTTAATAGATTTGAATTAGAAGGAATTAATTTAGAGTTTCCAATAGTAGATAGAGAAAAGTATATAAATGGTGATAAGTATGGAAGAAATTGACTTTCTATAGAAAAAATTATATACTTTTCTTGTTTGTGATAGGGGGATATTATGGAAAATATAAAATTTAATAAAAATGTTTTGAGAGTAGGTAAATATGCTATTTTAAAAAATGGTCTTGCTAAAGGTAATGGTTTTCGTATTTTAGATACTGGTAATAAATATGGATGTATGAGTATGAAACCTAGTTTTTATGATGAGAAAATGTCTGATGAGGAAATAAAAAATTTATTTTTGAAGCATCGAAAAATGGCTGCTAAAGATAATAATTATGCTTTTGATCCATATAAATTCTATGTACCTAGTCAAGATGGAGAAGGCAAAGCGGTAGAGTTAACAAGAGAAATGGTTGAAGCATGTGAAGATGGTTGGGATTTAGATATTAAGGGAGATATCTTGATTGTTACTAATAAAACACCTAGAGTAGTTGTTGGTTTCCCAGTTGCTGACTGTCCAGTAGTTATTGCTAGTGACTTAAAAAATGGTGTTACAGCGACAGCTCATTGTAGTGCAGCGATGATTGATAAATATTTACCAATTAGAACAGTAGAAGCTTTACAAAGTAAATATGATAGTAAAAAAGAAGATATCTATGTTCATATCGGAGCTCATGCTAGTGGTGATTGGACTTATGATAGAAGACCAAGTTTTGCAACAGAAAGTTTTTGGGATAAAACAGGAGCTATTAGACAAGTTAAAGATGATGAATATAAAATTGATCTTGATAAAGCTTTGTTATATCAATTAAATCCATTAGAATATGAATCATTCATTATAAATATGGCAGATACATTAACTAATCCAAATTATTATTCTAATAGTGTTTATAATAATGACAATAGTCGTAAAGAAAAAAATGGAAGACACTTTGAAGGAGCATATTATCAGAAAGTTAAAAGATTATAAGAGTTGGTGTTGAAAACTCTTTTTTTCTTTCTCCTTGACAAATTCACTGTAAAGTAGTATAATACAGCTACATTCAAAAGGGGGAATAAAAGAATGGAAAATATAAAATTTAAGAAAAATATAATGAAAGTGGGAAATTATGCTATTTTAAAAAATGGTATGATGAAAACAGAAAATCTGCGTATTTTAGATACGGGTAATAAGTATGGATGTATGACAACAAAGACTAGTTGTTATCCTAGAGAAATGTCATTAGCTAAAAGACAGTTGGAGTTTTTGAAACATAGAAAAATGGCAGCTGATGATTATAATAATGGCTTTAATCCTTATAAATTTTTTATGCCAGTACAAACTGGTCAAGGTAATTATATTGAGATTACTCGTGAAATAGCTGATATTCATAAAGATGCTTGGGATACAAGTTTATTAGCAGATATCTTAGTTATTACGAAGAAAACACCTAGTGTTGTTATTGGGTCTGCTGTTGCTGATTATCCAGTAGTTATTGCTAGTGATTTGAGAAAAGGTGTTACAGCTGCTGCACCATGTAGTCCAGAAATGATTGGACTTGGGTTACCTAAAAGAACAGTAGAAACCTTACAAAGTAGATATGATAGTAAAAAAGAAGATATTTATGTCTATATAGGTGCTCATGCTAATAGTGAAATGCTTAATAATGATGAATTAAGTAGAATTGATGAAGATTTTTATAAAAAAGCTAATGCTTTAGAAGAGACAAAAAATGGTGTTAAACTTAATCTTGATAAAGCTTTGCTATATCAGTTAAATCCAGAAGAGTTTGAATCTTTTATTATAAATCAAGCTGATACGAGAACTAATCGTAATTACTATTCTAATAGTGTTTATAATTATGGTGAAGGCCCTAAAGAAAAAGATGGTAGACATTTTGAAGGGGTATATTACCAAAAAGTTAAAAGATTATAAAAAGAGTCATAAAATAAAGACTCTTTTTTCTTTTTATGTTATAATTTGTACAGGAGGATGTATGAAGAGTATTAACCTAGATAAAGTAAATTACATACAATATGGTAATGATAAAGGTGAAGATATAATCTTGTTACATGGATGGGGACAGAATATTCAAATGATGGAACCTCTTGGTAATTTGTTATCTTCTAAGTATCATATTACGATTTTAGATTTTCCAGGTTATGGGATGAGTGCTGAACCAGATGGTGTATGGGGTGTTAGTGATTATGCATTAATGGTGCATCAATTAGTAGAAAAACTAAAAATAAAAAAACCTACTTTAATTGGACATTCTTTTGGAGGCAGAGTTGCTATTTGTTATGCTTCAAAATATGATGTTTCTAAAGTAGTTTTGTTTGGAGCTCCTTGTGTTAGAACGAAGAAGGGGTTAACGCTTAAAGAAAAGATGTTAAAGCAAGCGAAAAAACTACCTGGTATGGGAAAAATTGCTGAGATTGCGAAAAATTATATTGGATCAGAGGATTATAAAAATGCAACGCCTAGAATGAGAGAAATATTAGTTAAAACTGTTAATGAAGATTTATCAGAGTATGCTAAAAAAATAACAGTACCTACCTTGTTAATTTGGGGTGAAAATGATGAAGCAGCACCTTTAGAAGATGCGAAACTATTAGAACAATTACTTGTGGATGGGGCTTTAATTATTTTACCTGGAACTCATTATGCTTATCTTGAAAACTTAAATCAAGTTATAAATATTATAAATAAATTTATGGAGGGATAACTATGTTAGAAATCGTTTTAGTTTTAATAGCAATAGTAATTCTTTGCTATAAAACGAAAAAGAATTTACATATTTTACAATTAAACCTTTATAATGAGAATAATAGGTATATAAAATGGGTTTTTAATAATAGTAGTAATTTCTTTTCATTAGAAATACTAGGCCTTTTATTAATATCGCTTGCTAATATATTTCTTATCAATAATGATACACTAAAAAATATTATTAATATGGGTGCTATTTTAGTTTATCTTTGTCATTTATGGTTATATAGAAATAGTATTCTTAAAGAACAAGTAAAAAAACCTTTAGTTGTTACAGCACGTATTAAGAGATTAATTGGAACAATAATTGTTATTTACCTTATACCTTTAGTTTGTCTTTATATATATAAAGATCAGAATGTAATTAATCATTTTATCCTATTTATCTTTATGTTAATGGTCTATTTAAATACAATTATTATTTTCTTAGGCAATTTCATTAATAAATATACGCTTGAAAAATGTGTATATCATCATTTTAAAAGTAAAGCTCTTAAGAAAATAAGAAATATGAATAATTTAAAAGTGATTGGAATAACTGGTAGTTATGGAAAGACAAGTAGTAAGAATATATTAGCAGATATCTTAAATATTAAATATACAACGCTACCTACACCACGTAATTTGAATACACCTTATGGTTTAATTATGACTATTAATAATCATTTAGATAAATTTACGGATATCTTTATTGCAGAGATGGGGGCTTACGTTCCAGGAGAAATAAAAGAGTTATGTGATATGGTTCATCCTAAATATGGTATCTTAACAAGAATTGGTACAGCTCATCTAGAAACATTTGGAAGCGTTGAGAATATTCAAAAGACTAAATTTGAACTCATTGAATCATTACCACGTGATGGTGTAGGAGTACTCAATAGAGATGATCCAAAACAAGTTAGTTATAAATTAAAAAATAAATGTAAAATTCTTTGGATTGGTATTGATGAAGCGGATGTAGATGTTAAAGCTAGTAATATAAAATGTTCTAATGTAGGAACTACTTTTGATGTTAAATTTAAAGGGGATAATACAACTTATCAATTTGAAACGAAATTGCTAGGTAAACATAATGTCTATAATATTCTTGCTGGTCTTGCTTTAGGAAGAGAATTTGGAATACCAATTATTTCCTTACAACAAGCGGTTAGAGGGGTTAAACCGGTAGAACATCGTTTAGAACTTAAGAAACTTGGTTATTTCTATCAAATAGATGATGCTTATAATTCTAATCCGGTAGGAGCAAAAAGTGCTCTAGAGGTTTTAGCGATGATGCCGGGAGTTAGAATAGTAGTAACACCGGGAATGGTAGAACTTGGTGATAAAGAAAAAGAACTTAATAAAGAGTTTGGTCGACAAATAGCAACACTATCAAAAGCAGATTATGTTGTTTTGATTGGGGAAAAAAGAACTTTACCTATTAAAGAAGGGTTAATGGAAGGAAACTTTGATGAAGATAATTTAATTGTTTACAATGATGTTAAAGAAGCATATAATTTTATAAGAGGAATTAAGGCTAAAAAAGATGTTTATGCTTTATTTGAAAATGATTTACCTGATACTTATAATGAAAAATAGGAGATGATAGATAATGAAAATTAAATTAGGTGTTATTTTTGGTGGAGAAACAGTTGAACATGAGGTTAGTATTATATCGGCAATTCAAGCGATAAATAAAATAGATCAAGAGAAATATGAGGTAGTACCTATCTATATAACAAAAGATAGAGAATGGTATACAGGAGCAATGTTAACTGATGTTGAGGTTTATCAAGATTTAGATTTGATAAAAAAATATGCTACTAACGTAGTATTGTATTGTAAAAATGGTTCATTTGTGTTACAAAGTAAAGGACTATTCAAAAAAATAATTACAGATTTAGATGTGGTATTTCCAATTGTACATGGGACTAATGTGGAAGATGGAGTCTTGCAAGGATATTTACAGACAATTGGTATTCCTTATGTAGGATCTAATGTTTATGCTTCAGTTGTGGGGCAAGATAAAGCTTATATGAGAGATATCTTTAAAGCAAACGACATTAATTGTCCTAATTATATATGGTTTTATGATAGTGACTTTAAAAATAATCAAGAGGAGATTATTAAAAAGATTGAGAAAATTGGTTATCCAGTTATTGTTAAACCGGCGACAACAGGTAGTAGCATCGGAATTGGCGTTGCTAAAGATAAAGATAAGCTAAAAGAGGCAATTGAAGAAGCGATAAATTATGATAGTAAGATTGTAGTAGAAGAGATGATTCCTAATTTAATGGAGGTTAATATTGCTGTTTTAGGTAATTATGAACATCAAGAGACAAGTGTTATTGAAGAGGTTCTTTCAAAGAGTTCTTTCCTTACTTATGAAGAAAAATATATTGGTAGTTCTAAAGTAAAAGGCAAATTAGGAGCTAAAATGTCTGCTGTGAAGGGATCTAAAGGTATGGCTTCTGCTGATAGAAAAATACCTGCTGATATTTCCGATAAGATGACTAAAGAAGTAGAAGAGTTAGCAGTTAGAGTTTTTAAAGCATTAGGAAGTAGTGGTAATGCGCGTATTGATATGTTAATTGATACAAAAGCAAAAAAAGTATATGTTAATGAAATTAATTCTATTCCTGGTTCTTTAGCTTTCTATTTATGGGATCCAAAGGGAAAGGATTATACAGAGTTACTTGATGATATGATTAATATTGCTATTAAAGATTATAAAAGAAGAGAGAGTAAGACTCATTCCTTTAAGACAAATATTTTACAAGGGTTTGCTAAAAATGGTTTAAAGGGAATGAAAGGTAAGGTTCAAAAATAAATTAAAACATGATTACTTATGACTTTGTAATCATGTTTTTTTTTAATTATTTTTCTCTAGTTCTTCATTAATTATTTTTAAGTTATTATTAAGGCGTTCATCATTTGGTTCTATTTTTAAAGCTTTTTCTAAGAAGACTTTACTGGCTTCTATTTCTCCTTTTTTGTAGTAAGCGATACTTAATAAGTCATATGGTGTATAGTCAAAACTGAAGGTTTCATTAATATAACTTTTAGTGTGACTTTTTATATTTAATGCTTTATTAACATAATTTATTACCTCATCATAGTCTTCTAAAGTATAGTAAAGTAACGCTAATTCCATGTAAGGATCTCTTAAGTATGGAGCTTCTTCAATGGCTTTTTTTAACCACATTTTTGCTTCATCGTATCTTTTTAGATTTCTATAGCATCTACCAATAAAGCGCATTGAAGCACATCTTTCATCTTTCCAAGTGGCTCTTTTTAAGTTTAAGTGTTTGATTAAAGTATCGATTGCTTCGTTATATTTACCATAATACATATATTCTCTGCCTAAATAATGCATATTTCTGTCATCTTCAGGATCTTCTTTAACGGATAGTTCTAGTAATGGAAGATAGCTGCTTCGTGATTTTGTTCTGTCTGGATAATGGTTTAAGATAATATTATCAGTAACAGCAAAGGTTTCTAAACAATCATATTTTAATATCTCATGAACAGGATGAAACCAAGAGTAACCTGTCTTTTTGTGGATTTTTTCGTAGTAGAAGCTGATGATAGGATTATTATTTTCATCTAAATACCAATTGTAGATATACCTTAGTCTTGTAGTATTAGGAGTCCAGGCTTTTTCTAATTCTTCACGCCAGCCAGGTAAGAAAACCTCATCTAAGTCAGTACAAACACAGATGTCAGTATCATCAGGAACTAATTTTAATGATTCGTTTCGAGCAACATCAAACCGCCAAGGTTCGATTTTCTTAATTTCTACTTTTATACCTTTACTTCGTAGTTTTTCGACTGTATTATCAGTTGAACCAGTATCTAGAACAACGATTTCATCTGCTTCTTTCATAGATTCATACCATCTGTCGACAAATTTTTCTTCGTTTAAACAAATAGCATAAACGCAAACTTTATATTTATTCATTAAATACACCTCTATATATTGTATGAAAAAATTATAAAATGGCAATAATATACATATAACTATAATAAGGAGGTTAAATGTGAAATATAAACGGATTATTTATAGTTTAGTGCCAATAATAGGCGGAGGAATAGTAGGATTAATTATATCTAGTTATATGGATTATCAAGATTTAATTAAACCACCTTTAGCACCACCTGGATTTATTTTTCCAATTGTTTGGACAATTCTTTATATTCTTATGGGAGTGTCTTATTACATATCTAACAGTGATGATAAAGAGCTTGATCAGATTTATTTGTTGCAACTGTTAGTTAATCTCTTGTGGCCTATTATTTTCTTTGTCTTAAAAATGTATTTTTCAGCTTTTCTGTGGATTATTTTGTTACTAATTTTAGTTATTGTAATGATTAAAGAATTTTTGAGAATTAAAAAACTGAGTGGTTATTTACAGATACCTTATCTCTTATGGCTCTTATTTGCTACTTATTTAAATATTGGTGTTTTTATCTTAAATTAAAAAACTGTTTTCTTTGGTTAGAAACAGTTTTTGCTATTGTATTATATATTTGCACAAGCATATTTATTGCTCCATTAAAAAGTCAATAATATTAATTACTTGGATTCCATCTAATTCTTTATTTTTGACATTATCCATTGTTAAAATCACTTTTCTATAATTATCGTGTATTGCTAGTAAAGATTTTTTTTCTCTTTCTTCTACTTTTTCGTCTAAGATACTTCTTGATACTTGATAGTAGATTTTTTCATTTGGTTTAATAGCAATAAAATCTATTTCAATATCATCATATTTACCTACATATACCTCATAACCTCTACGTAATAGTTCAATATATACTAAATTTTCAAGACTACTGCCACTATCATATGATGAAATACCATCAATTACATTTTTTAAGCCATTATCAATGAAATAATATTTACCTTGGGTTTTTAATAATTGTTTCCCTTTTAATTCAAATCTTGGAACTCTATAGATAAAATAAGCATTTTCTAACATTTTTAAGTAAGAATCAACTGTTTCACTTGTTATACTGCTGCCATTTTTTTTCATGAACTCAGCAATTTTATAAGGGGTGGTTAAATTTCCAATAACAGATGACATATATTTGATTAAATTATCTAAAAATACCACGTCTTTTATATTGTTCCTACTAATAACATTTTTTTTTAGTACTACCTCTTTAATATCGTTTAAATAATTTATCATTAACTCTTCATTATCATTCATATTTACTAACATAGGCATACCACCATATTTTAAATATTTATCAAATTTTTCATATTTGTCTTCTTCTTTATTGAATGGGTATTCTAAGAGAAATTCTTTAAAAGAAAATGGATAGATTTTAATTGTTAATATTCTTCCTGCTAATAATGTAGTTAGTTCACTAGATAATAGATAGGCATTTGAACCAGTGATATAAATATCACAGTCTATATCTACTAATAGTGAGTTAATAGCTTTTTCCCATTTCTCAATGTTTTGAACCTCATCTAATAAAATATATAATTTTTGGTTACTATATCTTTCTCTTATATGTTTATATAAGTCATTATAATCTTTAATACTATACCAGTCAGCACTTTCAAAGTTCATATAGATTATATTTTTATCAATAATACCTTGGGAAATTAAGTAATCTTTATATTGTAATAATAAAGTGCTTTTTCCACATCTACGTACACCAGTAATTACTTTAATTAAATTTAAGTCTTTACTCCTGATTAATTGATTAAGATATTGTGTTCTTATTAACATTGGTTTCACCTCTAATTGCATTATACATGATAATTAAAAAGTTGTCAAACTTTTTCGGTTATAGCCGAAAAAAAGTATAAATACAAATGTTTTCCGTTTTAAAATATTATAAAAGATTGAACTTTTATAAACAGCAGTGTAGAATAGATGTGAAAAAATGAATTTAGGGCTTTAAATAGAAAAACTGTTTTCAGGTCAAGGAAAACAGTTTTTGACACTATGGACCAGTAGGACCCGTTGGACCGGTTGGTCCTGTAGGACCAGTTGGACCAGTAACACCGCTTGCACCAGTTGGACCGGTAGCACCGCTTGCTCCTGTAGGACCGGTAACACCGCTTGCACCAGTTGGACCGGTAGCACCGCTTGCTCCTGTGGGACCAGTAACACCACTTGCACCAGTTGGACCAGTAACACCACTTGCACCCGTTGGTCCGGTAGCGCCACTTGCACCTGTAGGACCAGTAACACCACTTGCACCCGTTGGTCCGGTAGCGCCACTTGCACCTGTTGGTCCAGATACTCCAGTAGGGCCAGTTGGACCTTGTGGAATACTTAAACTTAAGATAAAATTAGGAGCAGTACCAGTGATGCTTGCTGTTGCTGTACCTCCTGGGGTTCCAGTTGTAACAGTGCCAATTGTTAAAGATGGTGTTACACCTGTAGCTCCCGTTGCTCCAGTGGCCCCAGTTGCACCGGTAGGTCCGGTAACTCCCGTAGCACCTGTTGGTCCAGTTGGACCAGTAGTTCCTGTTGGACCGCCTGCAGGGCCAGCAGGTCCGGTAGGACCAGTAGGCCCTTGAACATAACAAAAACGACAACGAGGATGAGCATTATTATTACAAGAATCTCCAAACATTATAATTCTCCTTTCCAATATATTTTATGATTAAACTTAAAATAAGTTATTATTAAAGCCGCTATATTAGAAAAATGTCGAATAAGTAAAGCAATTGTAAAAAAAGGTAATTATATTTCGAAACTATTGTAATAAAAAATTTAATATGCTATATTCAGGATAGGAAGGAGAGAATAAAAATGAAAAAAGTAAGTATGTTTTTGGTAGGTATAGTAACAATGCTAGGCTTACCAATGATGGTTAATGCTAAAACTATTGAAGTTGACAGTGATTTAGCTGATGCTATTACATCTGCAGAAGAAAATGATACTATTAAATTAATAGGTAATGTTACTGTAGATTCACAAATTACAGTTGATAAAGCACTTACTATTGATTTAAATGGTAATACAATTACAGCTAATGCTGATGTTAAATATGTCTTTGACTTTAATGGTAATGGCAAAAACTTTACTATTACTGATAGTTCTGCTAATGCTGGTAGTATTATTAATACAGCTCAAAGAGGTGTATTAGTAACAGATGGTACTTTAACGATTGATAAAGTAACTATTAATAGTGCTGATCGTACTGTACAAATAAATCCAGTAGATAGCGATGATAAAGCTAAAGCTATTATTAATGGTGGAGTTATTGAATCAAATGGTTCAAGAACAATTATGCTTTGGGGTAATAATGTTAAAGAAGCTGCAGCTTTAGAAGTAAACGGTGGTAAAATTATTGCACCAGTTAGTGTAAAAAATTCTGCTGCTATAAATCTAGGTAGTGCTAATGCGGCTGGAACTTATGTAGTTGTTAATAATGGAGAAATCAGTGCTTATAATGGTATCAGACTTTATGGTAATGGAGAAGAAGGAATGACTGTTCTTACAATGAATGGCGGTTCTATCAATGCTGTTGGTTCTGGTATTATTCAATCTACTGCTGATGGAACTGAAAATACAACTATAGCTATCTATGGAGGATCTATTACTGCTCAACCTCAAGAAGGTGCTGCAGCGGTTGGAGGAGATTCTGTTGGTATTTATCATGGTCAAACAGGAACTTTGATTATTGGTAATGCTGATGGAACTGGACCAACTATTTTAGGTCAAACTGGTATTTCTATTAAAGAAGGTAATATCACAATTAATGGTGGTACTATTAAAGCTAATGGAGAATACCGTGAGGTAGTTACAGCTCGTGATGATGGAACTGATGATACAGGAGCTGCTATTAGTATTACAAGTAGTGCTGTTTATGCTGATGGTACATCTATTACTGTTAATGGAGGTACAATTGAAAGTGAAAATGGTAATGCTTTCTATGAAGGTATTGGTGTAGATGGTTTAGGTAATCCTGTAGCAGATGAATCTACAGTTACTGATTTAGCTATTGCAGGTGGAAGCTTTACATCTAAAGAAGCTAGCGTTGTTACAACAGAAACAGAAGAAAAATTCATTACTGGTGGAGAGTTCAGTAGTGATGTATCTAGTTATGTTAGTGATGATTTAACTATGGAACAAGATGAAAATGGTAACTATGTTATCGTTAGTCCTGTTACAGATGTACCTACAGAAGAAACGCCAACTGAAGAGGTAGAAAACCCAGAAACTAGTGATGGTATAGTTCTTTATGTTGCTATTTCTGTTATTGCTGTTTTAGGTGTTGCTCTTACAGCTTTACGTTTACGTTCTAGACTAAGAAAATCATATTAATATACTTATAAAAGATGAAGAGACTGCTTGATGTAGTCTTTTTTTCTTGTATAATAGGGAATTTATATTTAAAAATCAAAAATTATTAGAGTTAGTATTTGATTTTAAAATATAGAGATTTATTTGAAACTAAAGAAATGACTGATTAATATATAATCAGTTGGACTATGCAAATAATGATTTAAAATATAAAATGAATACTAGCCAAAATATAAAGTGAAAATGAGCCAAAATGTAAAATAATTCTTAACAAAAACTTAAAAATATAGTATAATTTATTTAGGAGGGGATATTAATGGAAAAATATTTACCTAGAATTGTAGATAAAGTATTACAAAATAAACTCGAATATATGGGAGCAGTTTTAATTGAAGGATGTAAATGGTGTGGAAAATCGACTACCGCAAAACAATTTGCCAAAAGTTATATTGAATTTCAAGATCCTGATAAAAAAATGCAATATGATAAAACAAATCAAACTAAACCATCATTGTTTTTAGAAGGGGAAAAACCAAGATTATTTGATGAATGGCAAATGTATCCGGTTCTTTGGGATTCTATAAGAATGGATATTGATCATACAGGACTAAAAGGACAATATATTTTAACTGGTTCTGCTAGACCACAAGAAGATAGCATTATGCATACTGGAACTGGAAGAATTACAAAATTACTTATGAGACCGATGTCATTATATGAATCTTTAGAATCTAATGGCAGTGTGTCTTTAAATGATATTATAAATGGTAATGATATTTCAGGTATCTCAAAAATAGACTTTGATGGCTTAATCAATGCTATGATAAGAGGAGGATGGCCTGAATCTTTAAATATTGATGGAGAAAATAAATATAAAATTTCAAAAGATTATGTTCAAAGTTTATTAACTGAGGAAATAAAAACTGTAGATGGTACTCTCCGAAATACTTCAAAAATGAGGGCAGTTTTAAAGAGTATCTCTAGGAATATATCAACAAATGTAAGTAAAAGTACTATTTTAGAAGATGTTAAAACAGAATTTGCTAGTGAGGTTTCTCGTCCTACATTAGATGATTATTTAAACACTTTAGAAAAATTATATGTATTAGAATATATTCCTGCTACAAATCTTAATTTAAGATCAAAAACTCCTTTAAGAGTATCGCCTAAACTAGAATTAGTTGATCCATCACTAGTAATAGCAACATTAAATTTGAAAAGAGAAGATTTAATAAATGATTTAAATTTTACAGGTTTCATCTTTGAAAATATGTGTATGAGAGATTTAAAGATATATGCTGATGCCATTGATGCAAGATTATCTTATTATAGAGATAAAAATAATTTTGAGGTAGATTGTATTTTAGAAACAGCTGATGGCAAATGGGGAGCAATTGAAATTAAATTAGGAGCAGGAGAAATTCCTGATGCAGTTTCCAATTTAACTAAATTTAAAGAAAATGTAGATACAGATAAATATAAAGAGCCAGCATTTCTAATGGTATTAACAGGAGCAGATTATTCATATAAACGAGATGATGGAATATATGTAGTATCAATTGGAACTTTAAAAGATTAAAAATAAATGATAAC
This sequence comes from Candidatus Onthousia faecavium, assembly GCA_018711135.1. GTDB lineage: Bacteria > Bacillota_I > Bacilli_A > RF39 > UBA660 > Onthousia > Onthousia faecavium. The sequence goes on along the minus strand of DVIS01000022.1, from coordinate 16,311 downwards.
TATTTATACTTGTCAATTGCTAATTCTAAAATATTTTAGATTAATTTTAGCAATTGTATCTCTATAAAAATATTGATATAATACTCATAGAATAGAAGGTGTTATTAATGAGACTGGGAATGATTATTTTATTTGCTGTGTTATATATAGCATTGATATTACTATTTGTTTTTGGCTATAAAAAGAAAAGAAAGAAGATTTGGGTAACTAGTTTAATCTTATTTTTAGTGGCCTTAATTATAACAATTATTATTACAACTATTTATGCTTAAAAAAATACTGTCAAGAATAGTATTTTTTTTAATGAAATTATCTATTTAATGGTATAATAAGAATGCAAGGAGGTATATGTAATGAAAGAAGAATGGAAAGGCTTCAAAGAAGGAGCTTGGACTAAAGAAATAAATGTTAGTGACTTTATTAAAACTAACTATAAAGGATATGATGGAGATGAAAGTTTCCTAGAAGGTACTACAGAGAAAACAAATAGAGTTTGGGGAAAATGTAGTGACTTATTAAAAGAAGAATTAAAGAAGCATGTGCTTGATATTGATGTAGTTCATATGTCAGGGATTAATGCTTTTGAACCAGGTTATATTAATGAAGATGATGATGTAATTGTAGGCCTTCAGACGGATGCACCACTTAAAAGAATAGTTAATCCATATGGTGGAATTAGAATGGTATATCAAGAGTTAGAAGCTTATGACTATAAATTAGATCCAACTGTTGATAAATATTTTAATGAATTTAGAAAGACTCATAATCAAGGAGTATTTGATGCTTATACTGATGAGATTAAAAGAGCAAGACATGCAGGATTATTGACAGGATTACCTGATGCTTATGGTAGAGGAAGAATTATAGGTGACTATAGAAGAATTGCTCTATATGGTATGGATTATCTAGTAGAAGAAAAGAAACGTGATCTTAAAGAGTTAGTAGGACCAATGACTAATGATCTTATTCAATTAAGAGAAGATGTTTCTATGCAAATTAGAGCTTTAGATGAAATTAAAAAAATGGCTTTAAGTTATGGATTTGATATATCTAAGCCAGCTTCTAATGCGAAAGAGGCTGTACAATGGACTTATTTTGGTTACTTAGCTTCTGTTAAAGAAAATAATGGAGCAGCGATGAGTTTAGGTAGAGTTGATGCTTTCTTTGATATTTACTTTGAAAGAGATTTAGCTTTAGGACTTATTACAGAAAAAGAGATTCAAGAAATTATTGATCAGTTTGTAATTAAATTAAGATTAGTAAGACATTTAAGAACACCTGAATATGATGAGTTATTCTCAGGAGATCCAACATGGGTAACTGCTTCTATTGGTGGAGTTACTAATGAAGGAGAGAGTATGGTAACAAAGACAAGTTATCGTATCTTACATACTTTGACTAACTTAGATCCAGCACCTGAACCTAATATGACAGTGTTATGGGCTGAAAAGTTACCAGAACCATTTAAAAAGTACTGTGCTAAAATGAGTATTGAAACAGATGCTATTCAATATGAAAATGATGATGTTATGCGTCCTATCTATGGTGATGATTATGCAATTGCTTGTTGTGTTTCTGCAATGCGTGAAGGAAAGGATATGCAGTTTTTTGGTGCACGTTGTAACCTTGCTAAGTCATTGTTATATGCGATTAATGGCGGGGTTGATGAGGTTAAGGGTGAACTTATTGTAGAAGGTTTTCCTAAAATTACTGATGAAATCCTTGATTATGATAAAGTTAAAGAAGCGTATTTTAAAATGATTGAAAAAGTTGCGGATGTTTACTCAAATGCGATGAATATTATCCATTACATGCATGATAAATATGCTTATGAAGCAGGACAGATGGCTTTACATGATACTAATGTTAATCGTTTAATGGCTTATGGGGTAGCAGGACTTTCTGTAGCAACAGATTCATTGTCTGCTATTAAGTATGCGAAAGTAAAACCAATTCGTAATGAAGAGGGAGTTGCAATAGATTTTGAAATAGAAGGAGATTATCCTAAATACGGTAATGATGATGATAGAGTAGATTCTATTGCAAAAGAAATACTTGAAAAAATGTATAAAGAATTATCTCGTCATGAATGTTATCGGGGAGCTCATCCAACTTTATCAGTGTTAACAATAACCTCGAATGTAGTTTATGGTAGTAAGACAGGTGCTACTCCTGATGGAAGGAAAAAAGGTGTGGCTTTTGCTCCTGGAGCTAATCCAATGCATGGAAGAGATGCAAGTGGTGCGATTGCATCATTAAACTCAGTAGCTAAACTAAATTATGCTGATTGTTGTCGTGATGGTATTTCTAATACTTTCTCAATCGTGCCATCATCTTTAGGCCATAGTAGAGAAGAACAAATAGATAACTTGGTAACATTATTAGATGGTTATTTTATCCAAGGAGCTCATCACTTAAATGTTAATGTTTTACAAAGAGAAACATTAATTGATGCGATGAATAATCCAGATAAATATCCATTATTAACTATTAGAGTATCTGGCTATGCGGTTAGATTTAACCGGTTAACAAGAAAACAACAAGAAGAGGTTATAGCTAGAACTTTCCATGAAAAGATGTAATATTAATGAAAGCTAGTGTTGATTCAATAGAAACCTTTGGACTAGTTGATGGTCCAGGAATTAGAACCGTTATCTTTTTGGATGGATGTAGCCTAAGATGTAAATATTGTCATAATCCAGAAACATGGGCGATGAATGAGGTAAACTATGATACTGATGAACTGGTTCAAAAAATCTTAAGAAATAAACCATATTTTAAACGTAATAATGGTGGAGTTACCTTTTCAGGGGGAGAGCCGTTATTACAAATAAACTTTTTATTAGATATCTGTGCAAGATTAAAAAAAGAAGGTATTCATATCGCTTTAGATACAGCAGGGGTTGGAATTGGTAAATATAAAGAGATATTAGAATTAATTGATCTAGTTATTTTAGATATTAAATATGCTGATAAAGAAGGATATAAAGAACTAACAGGAAGAGATATAGAAGAGTCAGAAAAGTTTATTGAAGAGGTAAATAAAAGTGGAAAACCGGTTTGGATTAGACAAGTTATTGTACCTGGTATGATGGATAATTATCTATACTTAGATAAATTAGTAGAGTATTTAAAGAAAATTAAAAATATTGAAAAGATAGAGTTTTTACCTTTTCATCATTTGGGATTTGAAAAATATAAAAAATTAAATATTCCTAATCCATTAGAAAATACTCCGGAGATGGATGCTAATAAATGTGAAGAATTATATCAGAAATTTATGAAAAAATATGAGAAGTCTAGGAAATAGGCTTCTTTTTGGATAATAAATACTTAAAAATCTTGATTTGGTGTAAATTTGTGGTTAGAAAAATTTTGATTTCGTGTATAATGAGATTATTGAGGAATCTTTATGCTTACTATATTTAGGGGTTGATAAATATTTATATGATATGAAATAAAGTAGCAGTTATGGAAATAAAATTATAACTAAAGTGGCAGATTTTATAAATAATATAGGGGAAATGATTCGATTAAGATGATGAGATTGTTATTGCAACATCACTGATAACGCAATTGTTATTGGTTAGATAGAAATGTTAAAAAATGGGCAAGAAAATCCTAATGTTTGTGTCATTCTATGTATGTTAGAGTATTAGATAAAAAATTTTTAATATAAGTTAAGTAGTAATTAGTTAGGTGGATGAGTTGCAATCTAAAGTTATTTCGGTTTGACGAAATAACTTGACAAAACCCTCGATTTTGTACTAAAATTGAGTTGGTGATGAAAAATGTTAAAAAGGGAAACATACTTATCAAGAATAAGAGGATTTTATAATTCAGATTTAGTTAAAATTCTTGTAGGTATAAGAAGATGTGGGAAATCTGTTATTCTTAATCAGATAGTAGAAGAAATAAAGGATAAAGGTGTTTTAGAAAATCATATTATATATGTTAATTTTGAACTTGTAGAATTTGAAGAGTTACAAGACTATAAAAAGTTAAATAAATATATTAAAGATAATATTAAAGATGATAAAATTTACTATATATTTTTAGATGAAATACAAAGAGTTGAAAAATTTGAAATAGTGGTTAATTCATTAAGAGCATCTCTTTCTAATGTAAGTATATTTATAACTGGTTCAAACAGTAAACTATTATCAGATGAACTATCAACAGTTTTATCTGGTAGATATGTTTTATTTAATGTTTATCCTTTAAATTATAAAGAATTTACTGAGTTAGCTTCACTTAATCCAGAAAAAGAAGAAACATTTTGGAATTTTGTAAAATGGGGTGGACTTCCTAATAGAGTCCAATTTACCGATGAAAATAATATAAAAGATTATCTTCATAGTGTTTTTGATTCAATTATTTTACGTGATGTAGTTGAACGTTTGGGACTAAAGGATGTTACTTTGTTTAATTTGCTATTACAATATATTATTGATACTACAGGGCGAGAATTTTCTGCAGATAATGCTATGAACTTTTTAAAACATGAAGGTAGAAATATTTCTACGGAAACTTTGTATGTCTATTTAGATGCTTTATGTAAAGCATTAATAATAAAAAAAATCTATCGTTATGATATTCATGGTAAAGCAATATTAAAAACACTAAATAAATACTATATGACTGATTTAGGAATAGCACAAATTAAAAATAATAATTTTGAAATTAATAAAAGTTTTGCTTTAGAAAATGTTGTCTATAATGAATTACTTGAAAGAGGATATGATGTTTATATAGGGAAAACTAAAAAGGGAGAAATAGATTTTATAGCTACTAAAACTGACGAAAAAATATATATTCAAGTTGCTTACTTTTTAGATAGTGATAAAGTGATAGAAAGAGAATTTGGAGCTTTTGCTGATCTTAATGATGATTTTCCTAAATATGTTCTTTCTTTAGATAAAAATAATCTATCAAGAAATGGAATTATTCATAAAAATATTATAGAGTGGTTGTTAGAGAATTAGTTATGAGTAGATAAATTCAAAAAAGCTAGATTTTTTTTCATATTTATGTTATACTTTAGAACGTATTTTGGAGTGTGATAAATGTGAAAAAAAGAAATGTGGCAATAATTGCTCATGTAGATCATGGAAAAACAACTTTAGTTGATGGTATTTTAAAGACATCAGGAATGTTTAGAGATAATGAAGATGTTAGTAATGTATCAATGGATTCTAATGCATTAGAGAAAGAACGTGGTATTACAATATTAGCGAAAACAACTGCTTTAGATTATAATGGTTACCGTATTAATATTTTGGATACACCAGGTCATGCTGATTTTGGTGGTGAGGTTGAGAGAATTATGAATATGGTAGATGGGGTTATTCTTGTTGTAGATGCTTATGAAGGGGCAATGCCACAAACAAGATTTGTGTTAAAGAAAGCCTTTGAAGCGAAAGTTAAACCTATCGTTGTTATTAATAAAGTGGATAAACCTAGTGCTAGATGTAGTGCTGTTGTTGATGAGGTGTTAGATTTATTTATTGAACTTGGTGCTGATGAAGATCAATTAGATTTTCCAGTTGTTTATACTAGTGCTATTAATGAAACTTGTAGTTTAAGTGATGATATTACAACACAAAAGAAAGGTTTTGAACCATTACTTGATCTAATTATAGATAAAATACCTGCTCCTAAAGGAGATAATAGTAAACCATTACAGTTTCAACCTGCTTTACTTGATTATAATGAGTTTGTAGGAAGGATTGGAATTGGTAGAGTTCATAATGGAGTTATTAAGACAGGTGAGATGGTTAATTGTATTAGACTTGATGGAACTACTAAGAGTTTTAGAATTCAAAAACTATTTGGGTTTTATGGTTATCATAGAGTTGAAATAGAAAGTGCAGAAGCGGGAGATATTGTAGCGATAGCAGGACTTAGTGATATTTCAGTAGGAGAGACTGTGTGTGAAGCGGGTAATAATTTGCCACTACCATTTTTACATATTGATGAACCTACTTTACAGATGACTTTTGGAGCTAATACAAGTCCATTTGTAGGGCGTGATGGTAAGATATTGACAGCTAGAAAAATAGAAGAAAGATTAATGAGAGAAACCCAAAAAGATGTATCTTTAAGAGTAGAGCCTAGTAGTAATGAGAGTTTTCTTGTATCTGGTAGAGGTGAATTACATTTAGGTATTTTAATAGAGAATATGCGTAGAGAAGGATTTGAACTTGAGGTATCTAAACCTAAAGTAATTATTAAAGAAATAGATGGGGTTAAATATGAACCAGTTGAAGAGTTACAAATAGAGGTTCCAGAAGATGTTGTTGGTAGTGTAATTGAACAATTAGGTTTAAGAGGAGCAAAGATGGAAAATATGACTAACTTTGAAAATCAAGTTAGATTAAATTATACAATTCCATCACGTGGTTTAATTGGCTTTTCAACAATATTTATGACTTTAACTAAGGGTTATGGAATTATGAATCATACTTTTAAAGATTATGAACCTTATGAAAGTGTAGATATTGGAGAACGTAAGTTAGGGGTATTAGTCTCAGTTGAGAATGGTAGTGCAACCGCTTATTCTATTGGTAATTTGGAAGATAGAGGTATTATGTTTATTGAACCAGGAACTGAGGTTTATGAAGGTATGATAATAGGAGAATGTAATAGAGAGAATGATTTAGCAGTTAATGTGGTAAAAGGAAAGCAATTAACAAATATGCGAGCTGCAGGAAGTGATCATACGGTTGTGCTTAAAAGACCTAGACCTATTACGTTAGAATATGCCCTTGATTATATTAATTCTGATGAATTAGTTGAGGTGACTCCAGAAAATATTAGATTAAGAAAGAAAATATTAAATACAGAAGAAAGAAAAAAAGCTGATGCTAAGAAGAATAAATAAAGTAGGAGGAGTTCCTGCTTTTTTTGTTGTTTTATTACTAATAACTAAAAGTTTATGACGAATTTTTTTGATTTGGCAAAGAACTTCGTCATAAGTTAATATTTATATTAGTTAAATCTATATAAGTCGTGCAAAAAAGGGCTAGCATTATTAAGACTTATTTGTTATACTATACTTAGTATAAGGATAGGGTGTGAGTTATAGCAATGAATAAATTTAGTAAACGCCGTAAGATAAAAATAACAGATGAAAAAAAAGAAAGTTATAATTTTAAAGAGGCAGCATTAACAAAGATGGCTAAAAGACAACTTTTAGTGACACTTTTATCAATATTAGGAGTTACAGTTATATCTTTGGGTAGTGCATATGCTGTTTTTACGTCTATTTCAAAATCAGCAGATTATAATGTGATAAAAGTAGGGACTTTAAATATTGATTTTGGAGAAGATAGTAGTAATACAATTAATTTAAGTGATAAGTATCCAATGAGTGATGAAGAGGGATTAAAACTGACACCTTATGTTTTTTCAATTAAAAATACTGGTAGTTTAGCAGCAGATTATGAGGTATATATTCAAGATGATACTGATATGATAAGTCAAGATAATTGTAGTAATAATCAGTTAAATAAAGATTATATAAGATATAAATTAGATACAGGTAGTCCTACTAATTTATCTAGTGTAGCTGGTTCTAATTATAAGATTGCTAGTGGATCATTAGAAGCAGGGCAAAGCGTTACTTATACTTTATATGTATGGATAAGAGAAGGGGTAGGAAATGATGTTTTAGGTAAGCATTATCATGGTAAGATAGTTGTTAATGGTGTTAATACACAAGGAGAACCTGTTGCAGATACATTACTAGCAGGAGTAGGAGAAAATGGCGCGATAAATACAACAGATCCAGATCAGACATTTATAACAGGAACAGATCCCAATAACTATATCTGGTATAGTGGTAAGTTGTGGAGAGCAGTATCAATAGATCCAAGTGATAACAGTGTTAAGTTAGTAACTCAGTGGAATATAAGTGTAATACCATATAATGCAAATGATAATACGGCTTTTGCAGGTAGTTATATGGAAGAGTGGTTAAATGATACGAGTGTGGATGGTTTTTTGAGTAATTTAAGAGAACCAGAGAAATTTATAAAGATGGATAGCGTATGGAATGCTACATTAACTACATCTACAAGTAAGCCAGCTGAAACAACAATGGTGACAGCTGCAGTAGGATTATTAAATATTTATGAGTATACAAAGAGCTATAGAGGAACAACTTATAGTAATGGCTATTTAAATAATGGACTTTCCTGGTGGAGTATCACTCCTTATTCTTCGTCTAACGTGCGTTACGTCTACCGCAGTGGCAGCGCGGACAACTATAGTCCTTCGAACGCGGTTGGCGTGCGGCCGTCTATAAATCTAAAATCTAGTGTTCGAATTGTAGATGGTGACGGTTCGGCAGATAACCCATATCGCTTAAACGGAGATAATGAAAAAGACCTTTCAGGAACAATGTTAAATACAAGATATAGTGGAGAATATATAAGGTTTGGAATAGGCGAGAATAATCTATATCGGATAGTGAGTCATGAAAATGGTACAGGAACAAAGATAACGAGTGCTGAGCCGTTAAAGAGTGGGGAAACATTTGTAGAAAGTACTTTTGATAGCAATAGAAATGTAAATTATTCAAGTAGTAATACCATAGGAACATTTTTGAATAATGACTATTTGAATACGGAAAATGGCTATATGACAGATGAAGATATAGCAATGATAGAAGATGCGACAACATGGTATTTGGGAACAATGGGAAGTGGTGCCTCATATAAACTAGCCAAATATACAAATACTACGGATAATATTCTGACATCAAGTACGACAACAGCAAAGGTAGGATTACTACGCTTAGGAGAATTAATGGCAGGACAATTTGATAGATATGGTAACAATACATATTATTGGACCATAACACCGTATAGTGTGTCTCGCGTGTGGTACGTGAACAACGGTGGCTACGCGAACGTCAACGGTCCGTCCATTGCGTACGGCGTCTGGCCATCACTAAATCTAAAATCTAACGTGCAAATTGTAAATGGTGATGGAACGAAAGAGCAACCCTTCACCTTAGCTTTGGAATGATAGGGAATCTAGTTTAGTAACTAGATTCTTATATTACCGCTTGTCCCTTAAAAAAATCTATAGTATAATCTTAATAGGATAAGAAGGTGTTTATATGTTAGGAACAATTAAAGAGATTATTGATAATACAGTTACTATAGATTTGACTATAGATTTAACAAAGCAGACAAATTTACTTAATTTACATGTTATTTTTGAAGATGGAGAAACAAAAATAGTAGGAGAGATTGTTAATAGTACAAAAACTACTTTAAAAATTAATATTGTAGGAGAAATAAAAGGCAATGTTTTTTTACCTGGAATTAGTGCTAAACCATCGTTTAGATCAAGTGTTAGAATTGTTAATATGGCAGAACTTGCTTTAATACTAGGGCCTAATGAACCAACAAGAGAAGATGTTACTTTAGGTTACTCTAATATTTATCAAAACTATAAAATAAATGTCAACGTCAATGCTTTTTTCAGTAACCATTTTGCAATATTAGGTAATAGTGGAGCTGGTAAATCCTTCTCAGTTAGTAGAATTTTCCAAAATATCTTTGCTGATCCTAAGAAAAGCCCTGTAGGTGCTAATGTCATTATGTTTGATGCTTATGGTGAATATACAAGGGCTTTAGGTTCGATTGATCAAGTAAACCCTAATATCCATTATAAAACTTATACCACAAATCCTAACCCTAGTGATCCAACTAGTGATATCTTAAATATTCCTTTATGGTTATTAGGAGTTGATGACTTAGCTTTACTTCTTAATGTAACTACACCGAATCAGTTACCTATTATTGAAAAAGCTCTTTCACTTGTTACTATCTTAACTGGTGATGATCCTGAGGTTATTAAATATAAGAATGATATTATCGCTCGGGCTGTTTTAGATATTCTTCTAAGCGGTCATGGTTCTACTAAAATAAGAGATCAAGTCATTGCTGTTTTAACTAAATTCAATACTAAAGACTTAAGTCTTGATGCTAAAATAGTTCAACCTGGTTATGTTAGAACTTTTAAACAGTGTTTATATATAGATAAGACTGGTAAACTAATGGAAATGGAACTTGTTGTTAATTTTGTAAAACAATTTATCATGGAAGATTTAAATGTCTTAGATCGTCCTCAAAAATTAATTGCTTATACTCTAAAAGATTTAGAAACAGCGATGGACTTTGCTTTAATTAGTGAAGGAATCTTGAAAAGTGATAAAGTTTATGACTATGCTAATGTTTTAAGTGTTCGACTTCATTCTCTTGCTAATAGTCCTAGTCATGTTTTCTTTGATAGCAATGTCTATATTTCAAGAGATACTTATTTAGATCAATTATTTACTAATGCTTTAGGTGCTAAATGTCAAATAGTTAACTTTAATATTAGTTATATTGAAGATAGAATGGCTAAAGTTATTACTAAAATTATATCTAAACTTATCTTTGATACAGCAGTTAGTAATGAAGCGCGTGGTAGTGTTCCTTATCATATCGTTATTGAAGAGGCTCATCGTTATGTTCAAAAGGATACTGATATAGAAATTCTTGGCTATAATATTTTTGATCGTATTACCAAAGAAGGACGTAAATATGGGGTCTTATTAGGTTTAATTACACAACGTCCTAGTGAACTTTCTGATACTGCTATTTCTCAATGTTCAAACTTTATTATTCTAAGAACACTACATCCTAAAGATTTAAACTATATTAAAGAAATGGTACCTAGTATCTCTTTGGAGGTTGCTAATCAACTTAAAAATTTAAAACCAGGTAATTGTATTGCTTTCGGTAGTGCTTTTAAAGTTCCTATTAATATGTATTTTGAAAAAGCTAATCCCGAACCACTATCTAATAATGTAGATATTACTAATATTTGGTATAAAAATAGTTAAAATAGCACTTTTCTAAATAAAAAAAATATGCTACTATAATATATAGTAAATAGGAGGATGATAATGTGGCTTTAGATAAATTAAGAAAACTAATAGGTAGTGATGATACTAACGATGAAGAAGAGGTTAAAGAGGAGGAGTATTACAAAGTGAGTAAAGAAGAATATAGTTATGAAAATGGGGTTGCTGGTAGTAAAATGATGTTATTAGAGCCCCGCGCTTATTCTGAAAGTCAACAAATAGCAGATTATTTAAAAGAAAGAAATGCAGTTGTTGTTAATTTAAAAAGAGTAACACCAGATCAGGCTAAGAGAATAGTTGACTTTTTAAGTGGAACTTTATACGCTATTGGTGGAGACTTACAAAAATTAGGAGGAGGAATTTTTCTATGTACTCCAAACAATGTAAACGTTGAAGGAGAAATAAGTGATGATGCTGCTCCTGCGAAAACAGTTAAAAGAGGTAAAAAGCAAGATCCAGAAGACGATGAATTTGATTGGTAAAATAACCCAGTGAAGGGTGTGAGATAATGGATAAATTTAACTATGAAGCAAATGGTTATAATAAAGTAGAGGTTAATAAGTTTGTAAATGATGTTATTAAAGAAACAGAAGGTATCATAAAAAAGTGTCAAGAGCAAAGGAAAGAAATAAAAGTCTTACAAGATAAATTAAGTCATTATGAAAATATGGAAGATACTTTAAAACATTCTTTAATTAATGCTGAAAAAACTGCTGACAACGTTAAAAGTTTAGCTAGAGAAGAAGCAGATATTATTATTAAAGAAGCTAAAAATAATGCCTCAAGAATAGTTGGAGAGGCTTTATTAAAAGCAAGACGCATTGAAGAAGAAAGAGATACCTTAGAAAGAAATATTAAAATATTTAAAAGAAAACTCAAAATAATTGTTGAACAACAAATGGCTGTAGTAGAAGAGATAGAAACACTAGACTTAGATGAAAAATAGTCTAGTTTTCGTCTTTTAGAAAGGAACATAAATGGAAGAAGACTTTGAAGGGCTATTACTAAAATATACAGCTGCTTTAAAAACATTAGAAACCCAAATTAGTATTTTATTACAAGACTTTGAATACAAAAATAACTATAATCCAGTTGAACATGTTAAAACAAGAATAAAAAGTTATGATAGTATTGCTAAAAAACTAAATAAAAAAGGTTGCACTATGACTATCCAAAATATCGAAAAGCATGTTCACGACTTAATTGGCATGAGAATTGTTTGTAGTTTTCTATCTGACGTCTATAAAATTGTAAGATTAATTGAAAACTGTAGTCAAATCGAGGTTCACCAGCAAAAAGATTATATAACAAATCCTAAAGATACAGGTTATTCTAGTTATCATCTATTAGTTTATGTTCCTGTAAACTTGTTAGATGGTGTTACCTTAGTAGAAGCAGAAATCCAAGTAAGAACGATTGCTATGGACTTTTGGGCTAGTCTAGAACACAAACTTTCCTATAAATTTCAAGGTAATGTTCCTAAAGAGATTAAAGACTACTTACATAAATGTGCTACTGATATCCATACTTTAGATCAAAAAATGCTAAATATTAATCAAAAGATGCAAGAGATAAAAGATAAATAAAATCTTTAAGTATTAAGAAATATTCTTGGTACTTTTTCTTTCGCTAAATTTAGAATTGTTAATAAAAAGAAACTAGTATATAATATAGTTAATTTTAAAGAGGTGCATAATGAAAACAGAAGAAGAAAAAATAAAAGCAATAGAAGAAAAAGTTAGAATTACTAATATTACTGATTATGTTAATAAAATTAATAAAAAATATGCAATCAAAGGTGCTATTACGGGTACTGTTTTAGCATCTATTCCGATAAGTATCAATGCTGCCGCTAATTTCTTAGGAATTGATCCTAATCCTTTAGATCCTAATGCTCTCGTTAGACTTATGGCAGGAGCATTTGATTACTTTGAAAACTTTTTTCCAGTTGTTTTTACAAACACCATTTTAATTTATGCTTCTTACCTTAGTTCTAAAAGAACGAAAAACCAAAAAATAGAAGAAATGATGAAAATGAAATATTTCTTAGGTAATAAAGAATATATTACTAAAGGGTGTCCTGATAATATCAATATACTAGATGCTAGAGATATGGATTCTATAGAGTTAGTATTATATGAAGAAGCAGGTAGAACTTTAGTAAAGAAAAATACAAAGACAAATTCTTAGTATCTATAATGAAAGGGGTAATTTATGGAGTTATTAGTACCAGCAGGGGATATAAATTCTTTTTATGCAGCTTTAAATGGTGGTGCCGATGCCATTTATTTAGCTTTTAAAAACTTTGGGGCTAGAAGCTACGCCAAAAACTTTACAAATGAAGAATTAAAAACAGTCTTACGTCTTGGTAAAATATATGGAGTTAAGATCTATGTAACAATGAATACGCTTATTAAAGAAAGTGAGGTATCTTCTTTTTTAGAAGAGGTAGAATTCCTCTATAATCTTGGTGTTGATGCTATCTTAATGCAAGACTTAGGAATGATTTCCCTTTGTTTAGAAAAATATCCTAATCTTACAATTCATGCCTCAACTCAAATGAATAGTAGTTCCTATGAAACTATTAAACTATTAAAAGAGCTTGGCGTTAAAAGAGTAGTTTTACCTAGGGAGATGACAAAAGAAGAAATCGAAAAGATCGATATTCCAATTGAACTAGAGGTTTTTGTTCATGGTGCTCTATGTGTCAGTTATTCTGGTAATTGTCTTTTTAGTTCTATGTTAGGTGGTAGAAGTGGCAATCGTGGTGAATGTGTAGGAAGCTGTCGCTTACCTTATAAACTATATAAAGATAAAACTTTAATAGATGAGGGTTATCTCTTATCAATGAAAGAATTAAATGTTGGTTCTAACATTAAAGACTTACCTAAAAATATTACCAGTTTAAAAATCGAAGGTCGAATGAAAAGTCCATCCTATGTTTACTTTATAACAAGATATTATCGTAATATATTAGATGGTAAAGATATTACTAAAGAAGATCTAGAAGACTTAAAAAGCCTCTTCTATCGTGGCTTTACTAAAGGACATCTTTTTAATGACCCTAATTTAATTAATAAAACTAGTCCTAATCATCTTGGTAGTTCTTTAGGTAAAGTTATAAATATTACTGATGATAGGATTAGAATAAAACTAGATAAAGAATTACTCCAAGGTGATGGTATTCGTTTTAGGGAAAGTAATAAAGGTATGATTGTTAATTATATATATGATCTTAAGGATAATTTAATTAACAAAGCTAACCCTCAAGCGACTATTGAAATTGATAATAAAGTTAATTTAACAAGTTATGATGAGGTTAGAAAGACAACCAATAAGAAATTGGAAATAACAGACTTTACTATTACAAGAAAAGTTCCTATCAATATTACTATCAAAGCTAAAAAATATGAGAGATTCACTTTGACTTTTGATGATGGTACTAACCAAGTAACTTATACTGGGGATATAGTAGAAAAGTCTCTTAATAATCCTCTATCTAAAGAAAGATTAGTCTTACAAATAGAAAAACTAGGTAATACCCCCTTTAAAGCTAAACACATTTCTTTAGATATTGATGATGATATTTTTATTAGAATAGGTGACTTAAATATAGCAAGACGTACCCTTGCTGAAAGACTAGTTGGTGCAAGACTTAATAATTATTTAGAACCAGTTGTAAATGATATAACCTTTACTAAGATAAATGATACTGAACCTTTAGATTTATCTTTATATCAAGAAATAACTCATAATCCTTTTCATATTAAAGATGTCTTAAAAGATCATAGTATCGTTAGTAACTTATATAAACCAACTACTGATGTTATCTCTTCATACCACTTAAATGTTTTTAACTCTTATACTGCTTATTATCTTTATAAATTAGGTTATAAAGCCATAACTCTATCAGTAGAACTTAACACTTTGGAACTTAAAAACTTAATCAAAACTATTAGAGAAAGATTTGGTAATATTCCGCTAATTATTAAAACTAAAGGACCTATTGAGGTTATGCTTATTAAAGGTAATGTCTTAAATATAGATAAAGATACTCCTTATACGTTAGTTAATGTTAAAAATGATAAATTTAAAACTTACTTTGATGGAAGATGTACTCATATTAATTCTAGTTATGAACTTAATCTAGATGAGAAAGAGTTTAATTACAACAATATTTATTTTGACTTAGGGACTGTTACGAAAAAAAATATTTAACCTCGTAACAGTCCTTTGTTTTCAGTTTTAGATAAACAACACTTTATTGTAACCTTTCTTCTTAAAGTAACGTCTTTATATTGAACTAGTTCAATAAGGAGGTATCAATTTGCATAATGATATAAAACTTAATATAGAAATAATTATCGATGAATATTCTAATTATGTTTTTAAAATAGTTGATAATATTATTGGGCATTCTTTACCATATCAAGATAAAGAAGAGATTGTAGCAGATGTTTTCTATCTTTTATGGAAACATCAACATAATATAACTAAAGATTTAAAATCTTATTTAAGCGTCATTGCTAGAAACTGTTCTTATAGTAAATTAAGATCATTAAAAACCACTTTAGAATATCAAGACTATCTTGTAGGTAATGATAATTTATCTTCTGACCAAATCAACTTTGATGATATTTTTCTAATTAAACAAAAACTCCTAAGACTTAGTTTAGAAGAACAAAATATCTTTAGATTATATTATATAGAAGGCTATAAGATAAAAGAGATAGCTTCAAAGTTAAATATTAAAATAAATCTTGTAAAAGTTAGACTATACAGAATAAGAAAAAAGTTAAAGGAGGATTTAAAATAATGAAAATTGATACTGATCGTATAAAGAGTTTGACTAGTCAAATGATAGGCTATGAAAATTTTAAAAAGGAGAAGATTATTAAGAAAATGAAAATGAAAAAAGTTTTATATGTATTCTTAGGAGCACTCACTTTAAGTATGGGAACTCTTTCAGTAGACGCTTTAACTGATAATGCCATTAGTAATACTTTTAAAGAAATATTTTCACTTAATTTTAATGTTGATGGAGAAGAAAAAAATGCTAGTTGTATTAAAAATGAAAATGGTATAATTACGTGTACTATCGAAGGTGATGAAACAACTTTTGATATTAAAACAAGTGCTAGTATAGAATAAAAATTAAGAGTGGATTCGTTTTTGAACCACTCTTTTAAAAACTAAACTATCTTTTTATAGATTCTTTTTGCTATCTTATAATTTATTTAGGTGGTGTTTTTTTTATCTATAAGGAAAGTGCGTTTAAAAGTCAAAAAACTATTGACAAACTATTGTTCTACATGCTAATCTGATTACATCAGGGAGGTATCAATATGGAAGCATATAAAGCATATAAGTTTAGACTATATCCAACA
>DVIS01000021.1 GCA_018711135.1 Candidatus Onthousia faecavium | reverse complement strand
ATAAAAGACTATATAGAGAAACAAACAGAAGAAGAGGATGAAATATTTAAGATAGTAGGGTAACTTTAGTTACATCCATGACTTTCAGTCTTGATTCAAGCCCTGTACTTTTAGTACAGGGTGGTTGACAACTTATAAAATTAGAAATAACGAAAGCTATCATAAGTGAGGTGTTAATAATGATAGGTAATGACTGGGATTATTATTTAAAAAATGAATATAACAAAGATTACTTTAAAGAGCTATTAGCAAATATAAATAAATTTTATAAAGATAAAACGATTTATCCTCCTAAAAATGAAATTTTTAATGCTTTTAGACATACCCCTTATAAAAATGTAAAGGTAGTAATACTAGGCCAAGATCCATATCATGGTCCTAATCAAGCTGAAGGCTTATCATTTTCTGTGAAAAATGATGTAAAAAAACCTCCAAGTTTACAAAATATTTTTAAAGAACTAAATGATGATCTAAATATTCCTTTTCCTAAAACTAACAGCCTTATTCCTTGGGCCGATCAGGGGGTCCTTCTTCTAAATACAGTTTTAACAGTAGAAGCTAACCATCCTGCTTCTCATAAAGGCTTAGGTTGGGAAACATTTACTGATCAAGTTATTAAATTGCTAAATGAAAAAACTACACCTGTTGTTTTCATCCTTTGGGGCTCTTTTGCCAGAAGTAAGAAAAGTCTTATCACTAATAAAGATCACTATATAATAGAATCTGCTCATCCATCCCCATTTTCTGCTTATAATGGTTTCTTTGGTAGTAAACCCTTCTCTAAGGCTAATAATTACTTAATAAGTAAGTGTCTAACTCCTATAGATTGGACTATTGAATAGATAAAAAGCATTAGTAAACTATTGTTCTATATGCTAAGCTGACTACATCAGGGAGGTATCAAAATGAAAGTATATAAAGCATATAAGTTTAGACTATATCCAACAGACAATCAAAAGGTATTAATTCATAAACCCTTTTGGTCGTATTAGATTTGTTTATAACCGTTTTATAGATTGTCATAAGAACAATGGCTTTAAGAAATCTTCCTGCTTATGTAAAGATTTAAAAGTACTAAATAATGAGTATGAATTTCTAAAAGAGATAATTATCCTGTTTTTAAAGATAAAAGATCTTATCAAAGTTATAAAACTAACTGTATTGTAAGTAGTTATAAAAATAATACTTATAGCAATATAAAGATTGATTTAGAAAAAAGACAAATAAAGCTCCCTAAATTAGGTTTAGTTGCTATAAGAGGATATCGTAATAAAAAAGAACTAGTTGGAAGAATAATTAGTGCGCAGGTAATGAAGGAAGCAACAGATAAATTCTATTATAAAATAGATACCTACTATCCAAGTAGTCAGATATGTTCTTACTGTGGACAAAAAGACGAAAGTTTAAAAGATTTAAGTATAAGAGAATATAAATGTCAAAGTTGTGGAAGAGAATTAGATCGAGATATAAATGCTAGTATAAACATCTTATTTGAAGGATTAAAGTTACATTATAATTAAGCTAATTTATTTTAAATAATGGTTAATATTAAAATTAATGAATAAAGAACAAAAAGTACGGCAGCGACTGTCGGAATTTAAGCCTATGGAGAATAGAGGGTACTCTATCTATGAAGTAGGAAACCTTGGAGGTAACGGCAAGGAGCGAAACAAAATTTATTTTGTTTCTTTTGTCCATGCTTATAAATGGCAAAAACTAGAAAAATATCAATATTATTGACATTTAGAACTTAAAGCTATAAAAAAACTACGATTTCGTAGTTAATTCTTTAATATTTCAAAACTATCTCTTTTTTCAATCTTATAACTTTCAACATCTTGATAATGAGAAAAAGTTTTAACTAAATTAGCAGGAAACTTATGAGCCAAATAATTTATCTCTTCACTGTTATCGTTATAATACTTTAATGCTGCCCTTAAATCATTCTCATTTTCATTTAATTTATCTATTAAAGGACTTATCTTTTCTAAATCAATTTTTCCATCATAATCATCAATAATATGAAGCATTTCCTTAGTCATTTTCATTAGTTCCGTATATAACTCTCTATGATCTAATCTTTGCATTTTTAACTTTCCAACCGGTGGTATATCTTTAATCTTATCTTCTTCTAAGATAGGTACTATTTTTAATAAGATTTCTTCTTTTTTCTGTAGTAATATATCTAAATTATTATCAGCTTCTTTTACTTTTATATACAAAAATTCGTATTTATTACGATAATACATAAAGGAAATAACAAATATTCCTATAATTATTACTAACACTCCCCCTATAATAGCATATATCATTAGTATCACATCCTCATAACCATTATATCAAATAGGTAGTAAAATATCAAAAAAAGAATATGTTATTATTTCCATATTCTTTAATAATAATTATGATTGTTTATTTAACCTAAATGATTCATTACCACCATCATCAAATGTAAAATATGAACAATCATCAGCAATAACATAGTCATTTGTATAATAAGTTGTAACCTTATCTCTTGGACCAGTCGTATCTCTCATTTTCGTAATACTTAAGGTATTATCATGAATAGTATAATAACCAGTAGCTCGAGATGCTGTGCCAAAAGAAGCTTCAAATGTTCCATCTTCATTAAGAGTATAAGTATAGCTTAATGTATGAGATGTACCATTAGAATTAGTATTAGTCATTTTCCCAGAATATGTTCCAGTACATCTAGGGATATTATCGTTATTACCACTATCATTGTTATTGTCATTATCTTCTACTACAGTAGTATTATCATCTTCTTCACTACTGAAAATTATTCCTTTATCATAACAAATATATAAAACAAGTCCTATTATAAAAATAATTGCTATAACTAAAGAAATAACTAATCCTGTATTTCTTTTTGTTCCACTATTAACTCCTTCTTGACCATACTATATTATAAATGAATAGCAAAATCACATTATCTAACAATTATATCTTCTCTAAATTCTACATAATTTAAGTAAACAGTCCATAATAAATAATTATGATTAGTCTTTGTATCTCTTATCACGACATAATCTTTTCCCGCTGCTGCAATTATACCACTAAAGACTTTATCCCGCCATTCTAAGGAATCAGAATATGACATATAAAAACTTGCAGATTTTCCTACATTTAACTCTAAAATATTCTCCGCATAATCAGCATCACCTGCTATATTCATATTACTATTAGGTACACCATAATCAAAGTTTTCATAAGGGGGATCTGTACTTTGATTTGGATAGGTATAGTTATTATTCATCAAATCATCCTCTCATAATAATATTATGAATTAGTCTTTAAATTATACTTAATTATTTACATCATAATCAAAAACTGGATCATCTTCACTAGGCTCTGTTCCTTTAACATAATACATAATGATTTTTTTCTCATCCCTATCAGTAGCAGGTTTTCCAGTTATCGGATTAACAAGAACTCCCACAACATTTTCAGGCTGTTCATACCATTCATTATCTTTTCCTTCCATATATGTTTCCATTGCTTGTAACCAAATATTCTGGGCATATTTATATTCACTAGAATTTAAATCTCTATTATCATCATACCCACACCATACAGCTGTTACAATTTTATTATTATAGCCAATATACCAGTTATCAGTATTTGTAGTACCGCTTTTTAAAGCATACTTATAAGTCATTCTACTAGCTAGATTAACAGCAGTAGGATAATTATAATCAATAAAATTTCTATCATAAGTAGCTGTTAACAAATTACTAAGAATAAATGTTAAATTAGAATTAAGTATAAGCTCTTTCTCCTCATCTGCTTCATACAAAACATTTCCTTCATTATCGACAACCTTTGTTATAAAATGTGGTTTTACTTTATAACCAGAATTAGCAAAAGCAGAATAGGCAGCTGCCATTTCTAACATTCCAATCTCACTAGTTCCAAGCGCAAGTGAAGGAACCATATCGAGATTAGCCGTAATTCCTAATCTTTTTGCCATATTAACAAGAGTATCTTCCCCTAAAAACATATGTGTTTTAACAGCATAGATATTTTCTGAGTATGCTATCGCTGTAGCCATAGAAATTGGTTTGTGTCCATAAGTACCATTATAATTTTGTGGTGAATAAGTCTCATTATTATCAAAAGTAAAAGTAGTCTCTTCACTTGTAAAAGTAGTTGATGCTGTAAATCCATTTTCTAAAGCTGCATAGTAAAGAAAAGGTTTCATCGTTGAACCAACTTGTCTCCTTGCATCTGTTGCTCGATTAAACTCTGATTTATTATAGTCTTTTCCTCCCACCAATGCTAGGACGGCCCCAGTATTAGGATCCATCATAACACTAGCATTTTCTAACTCGCTATCAGGCATATTCTCCTTAACAATCGTTTCTAACTCTTTTTGTAATTCAATATCTAAACTAGTATATACTTTAAGTCCTCCTGTTTCCAAAAATGTCTCTGGTATTTCCTTAAGACTTTTAAGTTCTGCAATAACTGCATCTTGATAATACATTACACTCTGTAATTCTTCTTCCTCTTCTTCCCCAATAAATTTTAACTCTTCTTCCATCGCCTGATTATACTCATCTTTTGTTATCACTTTATCATTATACATATTAGTAAGAATCATCTCTTGTCTTGATTTAGCCTTATCAAAATTTACTAATGGTGAATAATTGCTAGGTGATTTTGGAATTCCTGTTAACATTGCTGCTTCTGCCAAAGATAAGTCTCTAGCACTTTTTCCAAAATAAAATTGACTAGCCGTCTCTATTCCATACTTACCATGTCCATAATTAATTGTATTTAAATATCCTTCAAGTATTTCATCTTTACTATAATGTGTCTCAATCGCTATTGTATACCACATCTCATCCCATTTTCTTTGCCATGTTTTATCAAAGTCTAGAAATAAATTTTTAGCATACTGCTGTGTAATTGTACTAGCTCCTTGTACTGTTTTTCCACTTGTCACATTAACAACTAATGCTTTAAGTATTCTAAGATAATCAAACCCAATATGATTATAAAAGTTTTTATCTTCAGTATTTATAGTTGCTTCTATTAAATAAGGTGATATATCATCAAGACTAATCCATTCTCTTGATCCACTACCTTGAAAAAACACCTCATTATTACTATCAAAAAGCATAAAACTATTCGCATTTTTTATCTCAATCGCTGGACTAATCTTTGCATAAGTATAGACAATAACATTGCCTACAATGAATATTCCTATAAAAACTAAAAAAATTATCAACACCTTTTTTACTATTTTCATCTTCTTCACCATTTTTAGTAATACCCAAAAATATCTTATTAAAACCTATTAAGTTGTAACTTTGATATTTTTCTGTTATAATCATAAAGAAAAAAAGGAGTAACTATGAAAGAAGTATTTATAAAAGCTAAAATTAAAAACGAAGATTCTATCATTCCCTTTGAAGGCAAAGGAGTATATGACTTATCTAAATCTATGATTCAGTATCAAGATAAAGACACTAATGCGGTATTAACAGTTTTTCTAAATGACAATATTATGTTACGGGAGACAGAAGATACTATTTTAAGCTATAAGTTTGTGGAAAATGCCAAAACTAATTTTGAGGTCTTTTTAAAAGATTTAAAACAAACCGGTTATGTCCCACTTACAACTAGAAAAATTGCTAAAACAAATACTAATTATCAAGTTACATATAATATTGAAGGTAATGATTTTGATCATACATATGAGATAGAATGGAGGATACTATGAACTTTTTAAATTCTGTGGAAAAAGATATTTTAAAGACATTTAAAGAAAATGATATACCGTTAGATGAGGTAAACCTTATTCCTAGTAGTAAAAAAGAATTAGGCGATTATCAAATAAATGATGCGATGCGTCTTGCTAAAATAATGCATAAATCTCCAAGAGAAATAGCTGAGTTGTTAGTTAAATGTTTAGAAGAAACTACTTACTTTGAAAATATTAATATTGCGGGTCCTGGTTTTATTAATTTAAGTTTTAAAAAAGAGTTATTAACAAGCTATGTGGAAAAAGTTATTTCTGATTCCACAAAAGATGTGGAAAACTTAGAAGAAGAGAAAATAATTATTGACTACGGTGGTGCTAATATTGCTAAAACTCTCCATGTAGGCCATTTACGTAGTGCTAACTTAGGAGAAGCAATAAAAAGATTAGCAAGAAGACTTGGTAAAGATGTTATCGCTGATGTCCATTTTGGTGATATTGGTAGACAATCTGGTATGATTATCTATGAACTTAAAGAAAGATATCCCAGTCTTAACTACTTTAGTGGTAAGACTGAAGAAAAATGGGACGACTTACCTATAACCGGTGAAGATTTAGAAGAAATTTATCCTACTGCTAGTACTAAAGCCAAAGCCGATGACAAGATTATGGAAGAGGTAAGAGAAATCACTGCTGAACTTGACAAGGGTGAAAATAAAGGCTATGTAGCCTTATGGGATAAAATAAGGGAACTATCAATCAAAGATATAAAAGCCATATATAAACAAATAAATACTGATTTTGATCTTTGGAATGGCGAAAGTGATGCCTATCCTTATATAAAGGAAACCATAGATATTATGGAAAAATCAGGATATTTAGTTGAAAGTGAAGGTGCTAAAATCGTTGATGTTGTCGAAGAAAATGATAAATCACCTATGCCCCCTTTAGTTGTTATTAAAAGTAATGGAGCTACACTTTATGCTACAAGAGAACTTGCTACCATTTTATCAAGAGTAAAACAATTTAATCCTAAAGAAATATGGTACTTAGCTGATATGCGTCAATCCTTGTATTTTACACAAGTCTTTAGAGCAGCCTATAAAACAAAACTAGTTCCTTCCAACTTAAAGCTATCATTATATGGCTTTGGAACTGTCAATGGTACAGATGGTAAACCATTTAAAACAAGAGATGGCAATGCTGCTACTTTAAAAGGCTTAATAAAAGATGTTAAAGAAGAAATACTTACTCACATGAATAAAAAGCTAGATAACAAAGATTTGATTGCTAACCAAATCGCCATAGCTGCCATTAAATATGCTGACTTTTTACCAAACAGAACCACTGACTACATCTTTGAACCTAGTAAATTTATCGATGTTGAAGGGAAAACTGGTCCTTATATTCTTTATAATACTATTCGCATGAAATCAATATTAGAAAAAGCAACTGCTAAAAATTTAAAATATGCTAAATATACAAATGTACCAACAAATACAGAAAAAGAAATAATTCTTTTACTAATGGAAAAGAATAATATTCTCCATAAAGCCTATAATAATAAAGACTTAAGTCCTATCGCTGATTATCTATATAATCTAACTAGTCTTTTTAGTCGCTTTTATGAAGAAAATCATATTTTAACCGAACAAGACCAAAAGAAACAAGAAAGTTGGCTTACTCTTACTTACCTAGTAAAAATTACAAATGAAGAGCTTCTCTCTATTCTTGCTATTGATATTCCTGAAAAAATGTAAAACGTCCAATTTTGTAAAAATATATAAATATTAAAAAAAGTATTGCCTTTTACATTAATTCATGCTATAAGTTTATATGATTTTATTCACAAAGAAAAAATTATCGCATATAATGCTCGTAGCTATAGGAGGAATTGTAATGAAATTAGCTAAAATGAAAAAAGAAGACTTAGAGCTATTATCTCATAAAGATATAAGCTATTATATATTAGAAGAAGAAGGAAAAATGAACACTGCTGATCTATTTAGACGTGTTGTAAATCTTCTAGAATTGCCAGAAAAAACTTATGAAGAAAAGATTGGTGACTATTATACTCTATTAACAACTGATAAACGTTTTATCATGTTAGAAGATGGAAATTGGGATTTAAGAAGCCGTCATACCTCTGATAAGATTGTTAAAGTAACTGAAGAAGATGAAGATGAGGAAGATGAAGAAGAAATAAAAGAAGATACTATTCTTCCTGATGAAATAGAAGAAGACAACTACGACTCAGGAGATACAGATGAAGACGATGACTTTGTTGATGCTGATGAAGACCTAAAAGATTTAGTTGTTGTTGATGAAGAAGATTTAGAAGAAAATTAAAAGTTATAAAACTAAAATAATAAACCCCGTTTTTAGTTATGAAAACGAGGTTTTTAGATGAAAAATATTACAAAGCTAAAGAAATTTTATAAATTATTATAGATATTCCTAAAACATTGTATTTAAAATTAACCTATGCTATAATTACAAAGAAAAAGAAAGGACTGGTTATATGATCGAACGTCTTGAAGCAACTGAAAAGAAATATGAAGATTTAAAACAGCAACTTATGAGTGAAGAGGTTTTAAAAGATATTAACAAAACAAGAGAACTATCTAAAGAAATGGCCGATTTAGAAGAAACTGTAACTGTATATCGTGAGTATAAAAAAGTTCTTGAAGCTCTTCCTGAAACTAAAGAAATGCTTAAAGATGCTGAACTTAAAGATATTGCTAAAGAAGAATTAAAAGATTTAGAAGCTAAAAAAGAAAAATTAGAACATGATTTAGAAATTTTATTAATTCCCAAAGATCCTAACGATGATAAAAATGTCATTGTCGAAATAAGAGGAGCAGCAGGAGGAGATGAAGCCAATATCTTTGCTGGTGACCTTTATAGAATGTACTCTAAATATGCGGAAAAAGAAGGTTTAAAAATCGAGCTTATCGATGCCGAAGAAGGAACGGCAGGTGGTTTTAGT
This sequence comes from Candidatus Onthousia faecavium, assembly GCA_018711135.1. GTDB lineage: Bacteria > Bacillota_I > Bacilli_A > RF39 > UBA660 > Onthousia > Onthousia faecavium. Next base: position 19,424 of record DVIS01000021.1, on the reverse strand, counting down.
CAAATCGAATTTATGGTAAAAGGTCATGGAGCTTATTCGAAATTAAAATATGAAAGTGGCTCTCATCGTGTTCAACGTGTTCCTGTAACTGAAAGTAATGGTCGTATTCAAACCTCAACCGCTACTGTTTTAGTTATGCCAGAAGCTGAAGATGTTAATATTGAAATTAATCCTGCTGATCTTAGGATTGATATCTATCGTTCTTCAGGTTGTGGTGGTCAAGGTGTAAACACCACTGATAGTGCTGTAAGAATTACCCATTTACCTACTAATACCGTTGTAACTTGTCAAAATGAACGTAGTCAAATTCAAAATAAAGAACAAGCGATGAAAGTTTTAAAAGCTCGTCTTTATGAGCAAGAATTACGTCGTCAAGAAGAAGAATTAGGTGAATCCCGTCGTAATAAGATTGGAACAGGAGACCGTGCGGAAAAAATTAGAACCTATAATTACCCTCAAAACAGAGTAACAGATCATCGTATTGGTTATACAACTAATAATCTTGATCGAGTTATGAATGGTGATTTAGCTGAAATAATTGAAGCCTTAACTATGGAAGATCAACGACGTAAACTAGCAGGAGAAACTAATGACCGTTGAGGAATTAATTATTTATGGTAAAAAATATACCAGTAGTGCTCATGCTAAAATGCTCTTAGCCTCTTACTTAGAGGTTAATCCCTTAGAATTATTAACAATACTAGATAGAAAAGTGGAGGAAGAGACTATTTCTCTTTATAAAAAGTCTCTTGAAGCTCTAAAAGAAAATAGACCTATTCAATATGTAATAGGTCATGTTAATTTCTATGGTTCCACCTTTTATATTAACGAAAATGTTTTAATACCACGTTTTGAAACCGAAGAACTCGTTGCAAATATTAAAGACTATCTAAAAAGTAATAATATTAAAGCTCCTAAAATTTTAGATTTAGGTTGCGGCAGTGGTGTCATTGGCCTAACCTTAAAAAAATTCTTTCCCAATGCCACTGTAACTTTAACAGACATAAGTGATGCTGCTTTAGAGGTTGCTAAAACTAATGCAAGAAACCTTAATTTAAATGTTAATTTCTTCCAAAGTGACTGGTTTACTAGTATTCCTATAGAAAAGTATGATGTCATTGTTTCCAATCCTCCCTATATTAAAACTAATGAAGAAATAGAAGAAATAGTGAGGAACAATGAACCACATCTTGCTTTATATGCTGGCATCGATGGTCTAGATTCCTATCGAAATATTTTAAAAGATATAAACAAATATCTAAACAAAACTTTTCTTCTTGCCTTTGAAATAGGTTATGAACAAGGCGAATATTTATATAAACTAGTAAATGACACTTTTGAAAATGTTACTATAACAATAAAAAAAGATCTAAGTAATAAAGATAGAATGTTATTTGTCGAAAAAAATAGTGATTAAAAATTAGAAATACCACTCATTATCTAAGTAAAGAAAGGGTGGTGTTTTTAATACCATGAAAAAATATTTAATCTTAGCAGGTCTCCTTTTAGCATTTATTCCTAATTTAAACCAAGAAGATGAAGAAATTATTATTCCCGATGAAGCGATTAGATTTCGGGTTGTAGCAAAAAGTAATAGTCCTGAAGATCAAAACACAAAAAATATTGTCAAAACTGCTTTAGAAGAAGAATTAGTTAAACTTTTACAAGATAGTGAAAGTATAAGTGATACAAGAAATATTCTTAAAGCTAACAAAAACAACTTTGACAATATTATCAAAAAAACACTTTTAGAAAACAGAATTACTACAACCTATAAAGTAAGTTATGGCTTAAACTATTTTCCTTATAAAACATATAAAGGAGTTACCTATGAAGAAGGTTATTATGAATCCCTTGTCGTTACTTTAGGAGCAGGTAATGGTGATAATTGGTGGTGTGTCTTATTTCCCCCTCTATGCTTAATGGAAGGAGAAATAACTGATAGTAGTGATATTGAATATAAATCTTTTGTCAAAGAGATGATTGATAAATATCTATAATAAATACTCATATGTCCTCATACTATAAAAAGAGGAGGCCATATGAGCATAATAACTTTAATTATCTTAGGTATTTCTTTAAGTCTTGACGCTTTTTCTCTTTCTATTATCTATGGAACCTTTATCTATTCAAAAAAAATCAAACTATTATTAAGTTTAACTGTTGGTATCTTTCATTTTATAATGCCCTTATTAGGTAGTTATATTGGTTCTTTTATAATTTCTAATTTTATTAGTGATCCTGATATTTTAGTTGCTATTATTTTTACAGTTTTAAGTATAGAGATGCTTTTAAGTATTAAAGATTTAGATCAAACTACTAAAGAATTTAAAAACATTCTTGAAGCCCTCTTTTTTGCTTTTAGTGTTAGTATTGATAGCTTTACCGTTGGTATTGCTTTAGGTAGCGGTGAAGAAAATGTCGTAACAGCAGGTATTATTTTTGCTTTTTTAAGTGGCCTTTTTACTTTTTGTGGTTTAAATATTGGTACCAAATTAAGTTTAAAATTTGGAAAACTTGCTAATGTCATTGGGAGCATCTTACTTTTAATTTTAGCCATAGCCCATTTTTTTGAATAATTATTTAAAATAAGTTAAAACTATTACTGGGTGAAATTTAATGAAGGAAAAAAGAATGATTAATGATGAAGAAATGGAAGAAATCATGAAAAAAGAAATTCTTCCCTTAATATATCATTATAAAAACCCAAACCAAAAAAGGAGCCCCTAAAGCTTCTTTTTCTTTTGACAAACTATCCATAATTGCTTATGATATATATGAAAGGTTGGTTTATATGCTTGTAAATTTTAATGAAATGTTAAAAGATGCTAAAATAAGAAAATATGCTGTTCCGCATTTTAATATTAATAACTTAGAGTGGACTCGTTATATTTTAGAAAAGATGCAGGAATTAAAGTTACCTGTAATACTAGGTGTTAGTGAAGGCGCTGCTAAATATATGGGTGGTTTTTATACTGCTAGATTAATAGTTGAAGGTTTAATTAAAGATCTCCAAATTACAATCCCTGTTTGTCTTCATTTAGATCATGGTAGTAGTTTTGAAAGCTGTAAGGAAGCAATTGATGCAGGTTTTTCTTCTGTAATGATTGATGCCAGTAGATTTGATTTAGAAACAAATAAAAAAATCACCAAAGAAGTAGTTGATTATGCGCATTCTAAAGGTGTAAGTGTCGAAGCTGAAGTAGGACATGTTGGTGGTACTGAAGATAATGTTTATGGCGATGTCTTTAGAGCTACTTTAGAAGACTGTCTTGAACTTGCCAAAACAGGAATAGATGCTATCGCTCCAGCTCTTGGTTCCGTTCATGGTCTTTATAAAGGTGAACCAAACTTAGATTTTAACCGTATGCAAGAAATAAATGAAGCTCTATCTATTCCTTTAGTTCTTCATGGTGGTACTGGAATTCCTTATAATATGATAGCAAAAGCCATTTCCTGTGGTATTAGTAAAATAAATATTAACACTGAACTTCAAGTAACTTGGAGTAAAGCAGTTAGAGAATTTTTATCTTTAAATCAAGATATCTATGATCCTCGTAAAATAATTGGTAGTGGTAAACGTGCGATGCAAGATAAAATAGAAGAATTAACACGAGTATTTAACCCACAATTATTAGTCCCATCTAATACCAATTTAATATAATATAGTGAAAGGAAGTAGTTATAATTATGAAAATACTCGAAATTGAAGGTGGCACTAAATTAAGTGGAACCATTAGAATAAGTGGTGCTAAAAACAGTGTTGTTGCTCTAATACCTGCGGCTATTCTTTCTTCCGAAGATGTTACCATTTGTAATGTTCCTGATATTACAGATACTAACGCCTTATGTGATATTCTTGAATATTTAAACGTTAACATTAAACGTGCTACAGAATCTATTGTTATTAACAGTAGTACTATGCAAAATAAAGAAATTCCTGACATTTATACTAAGAAACTACGCGCTTCATACTATTTCATGGGTGCTTTATTAGGTAAATACAAAAAAGTTACCATGGCTTTACCAGGAGGTTGTTCTATTGGAGCAAGACCAATTAATCTCCACTTAAAAGGATTTGAAGCTTTAGGGGCTACTGTCACTAATACTGATAACATTTATACTGTTGAAGCCAAAGAATTAAAAGGAGCTAATATTTACCTTGATTTTGCAAGTGTTGGGGCAACAATAAATATTATGCTTGCTGCTGTATTAGCTAAAGGAACTACTATTATTGATAATGCCGCTAAAGAACCAGAAATTGTTAATGTTGCTACGCTTTTAAACAATATGGGGGCAAAGATTAGAGGTGCTGGTACTAGTAGTATAGAAATAACTGGAGTAGAAAAATTAGGAAAATGTTTTCATGAGGTTATACCAGATCGTATTGAGGCAGGTACTTATGTCATTTTAGGAGCTGCTATTGGTGATAATTTAAAAATTGCTAATATCATCCCTGAACATATTGAAGCTTTAACTAGTAAGCTAGAAGAAATGGGTGTTTTTCTAGATATTGGTACAGACTATATTATTGTCAGTAGCGGTAAAAACTATAAACCAATTAATGTTAAAACTCAAACATATCCAGGTTTTGCTACCGATCTTCAACAACCTTTAACCCCATTACTAACAATGTGTAAAGGTCAAAGTAAAATTGAAGAAACAATTTATGAAAACCGTTTTATGCATATTCCATATCTAAATCAAATGGGTGCTAATATAAGAGTAAAAAATCAAACCTCTACCATTATTGGCCCAACGAAACTAGTAGGATCCGATGTTGTCGCTACCGATCTAAGAGCTGGTGCTTCTCTTGTTATTGCTGGCCTTATGGCTAAAGGTACTACGAGAATAACCAATGTAGAACATATTTTAAGAGGCTATGAAAATATTGTTGAAAAATTAATTGATGTTGGTGCTAAATTAGAAATTAGAGAAATATAAATATAGTATAAATCTCTAATTTTTTTTGGAGGCCAAAATGAAACATAAAAAGATAATAATTTTCTTTCTTCTCATAATTTTTGTCTATTTAATCTACTATTTTAATCATGATACTAAAATTACCTATTTAGCTTTAGGAGACTCTCTTAGTGTCGGTATAGATTCTAATGGTAATACTAACTATGGATATAGTAACCATCTTGCTAATTATTTGAAAGGACAAGATAACCTAAACTATTACACTAACGCTTTCTCTAGTACAACTGCTAGAATCGATGATTTACTCTATAACCTAGAAATAAATCAAATAATAACTACCAACAATAAAAAAATATCGTTAAAAAAATGTCTTCAAGATGCAGATTTAATAACTTTATCAATTGGAATGAACGATCTTTTAGCAGATTTAACTTTATCCACAACCTCTGTGGACAACTTATCTAATGAAGAAATTACTACTATAAGTGATAGCATTACTAAAGATTTAGAAAAACTTTTTAAAGAAATACGTAAGTATTGCAAAAAACAAATTATCTTTCTTAACTACTATAATCCCTATATGACCTCATCACCATCCTTAGACCGTTTATTTACTTACATAAACAATAATACAGAACAATTAACTGTTAAATATAACATTGATTATATAGATATTTATACACCTTTTAAAAATAATAAGTCGTATCTTTCCAATCCAACTAATATTTATCCCACCACCACTGCTTATAGCTTTATTGCCAATAAAATAATTGAAAAACACTTGTCAAATAAGTAAAAATTTGCTATATTAGGTAACGAATTAACTTACATATCTGTAAGAAATTTCTATGATAATATTTATCATGGCGAAAGGAGAGAAAGATATGAAAAAAGCAAATACTGCAAATTATAGACCATGCAAAGTTACTTGTGCTTGTGGAGAAACATTTGAAGTAATGTCTAATAAAGATGAAATCAATGTTGAAGTATGTTCAAAATGTCATCCTTTCTATACAGGCGAACAAGGAAGAGTATCTAAAGCAGGAAGAATAGACAAATTTAATAAAAAATATGGTTTTGATAAAAAAGAGACTGCCTAAAGGTCTCTTTTTCTTAAATTACTTTAAATAGTGATATAATATATATAATAAGAAAGAAGGCAAAAAATGAAATTAGGAATTACTAGTGATCATCGTGGTTATAACTTAAAAAAAGAACTAATAAAAGAGTTAAACCAAAATTATGAAATTATAGATTATGGGTGTACTAGTACTGAAAGTGTAGATTATCCAGATTATGCTTTTAAATTAGGAACAGCTGTTGCATCTAAAGAAATAGATTTTGGCATTGCTATTTGTGGTAGTGGTATTGGCATATCTATTGCTTGCAATAAAGTCAAAGGAGTAAGAGCATCTCGTGTGTTAACTTTAGAAGATGTTATTGAAACAAGAAAGGATAATGATGCTAACATCATCTGTCTAAATGAGCATATGTCTTTATCTGAAGCCTATGACCTTATCATAAACTTTACAACAACACCATTTTCAAATGAAGAGCGGCATCTTCGTCGTCTTAATAAAATAAAACAATATGAGGAAACACATGAGTGTTAAGTACTTTATCTATCTAATAGTTACTATTATAACTATTTGGGCTTTAGATTCAATCAATATCAATGCTATTTTTAAAAAAAATAAAATTTGGCAAGCACGAGTTTTTTACTTTTTTCTCGCTTTATCATTAATTTATTTAGTTACAAATTGTATTTATGACCTTTATAACTCTGCAATTTTCATCCAGTAAAAAGTTAAGTAAAAATTATTTAACATATTTGACCTTATTAAACAATATATTACTAATGATTAATAAATCAGAATAAAAAAATATAATTCCTTAAAAATCTAAGTATAATTTTCATTAATTCCGTAAAAACTCTTAATGAGGTGGTGAATTATGAAAAAATTAAGATTAAAAAAAGGTGCAGTAATAGGAGCTTATCTAATTGCTTTTTCTTTAACTGGAATGGCCTCATTTTTTGTAAGTCAAAACATGCAAGCAAATAATGAATCAACTGAAGACATAGAATATGTTAATAGCTCTATCATTGAGGAAGACTTAGATCAAGAGGTTATCAAAGAAGAAACAAAAATTATTAAACCATTTACAGATGAAAAAGTTGAAATATTAAAATCATTCTACGATTATCAAGGAGATAACAAAAGCCAAGAAAACTCTATTCTTTACCATGAAAGTACTTATATTCAAAACTCTGGTATAGATTTTGGTTTAACAGATCCTTTCGATGTTGTAGCTGTCTTAGATGGTACTATAATTGATGTTCGTGAAGATGAGTTATTAGGTAAGATTGTAGAAATTAAACATGATAATGATTTAATTAGTAGCTATCAAAGTTTAAGTGAGGTTTCTGTAAAAAAGAATGACACTGTCAAACAAGGACAAGTCATTGGCAAAAGTGGTACTAACAACATGAATGAGGATTTAGGAAATCATTTGCATTTTGAATTATATTTAAAAGGTGAAATTGTAGATCCAAATAAATATTTTGATAAAGCTCTTGATGCTCTAAATAGTACTGCAACAGAAGGTGAACAACCTGAAAAAAATTCAACTGAAGAAACGGAGTAACCCGTTTTTTTTCTCTAAAGCAATTTACAATAATTAGTATTTTTGCTAAAATATTAACAGTAAAAGGACGTGATAAGATGTTATCAAAAGATATAGGTATTGATTTAGGAACAGCAAATGTTTTAATTTATATAAAAGGAGAGGGAATTGTCTTAAATGAACCTAGCGTTGTTGCTATTGATACAGACAACAAGAAAGTAGTAGCAGTAGGTAAAGAAGCAAGTGAAATGCTAGGGAGAACACCTGAAAAAGTTAAAGCTATAAAACCTATGAAAGATGGTGTAATTGCTGATTTTGAAATAACAGAAATTATGCTTGATTATTTTATTAGAAAAATTCATGCTAGAAATTTTTTATCAAGGCCTAGAATATTAATCTGTTGTCCTACAAATGTTACACCTGTAGAAAAAAATGCTATTAAAGAAGCAGCAGAGCGAACAGGAGCTCGTAAAGTATATCTAGAAGAAGAGCCTAAAGTAGCAGCTATAGGAGCCGGTATGGATATTGCTAAACCCAGTGCTAATATGGTGATTGATATAGGTGGAGGTACTACAGATATTGCTATTTTATCATTAAACGACATTGTTAACAGTGCCTCAGTTAGAATAGCTGGTAATGTTTTTGATCAAGATATTGTAAAATATATTAAAGAAAAATACAAATTATTAATTGGAGAAAAAACTGCAGAAGATATAAAAATTGATTTTGCTAATATTTATGAACCAGATAAAAAATCAAAGTTAGAAGTAAGGGGAAGAGACTTAGTTACCGGTTTACCAAATACCATTGAAATAAATGAACAAGAAACCGAAGAAGCTCTTCACGAATCAATATATAAGATAATAAAAGCTGTAACGAATGTTTTGGAACAAACTCCCCCAGAATTATCTGCAGATATTGTAGATAAAGGTATTGTCTTAACTGGTGGTGGTTCTATGTTAAGAGGATTATCTGATATTTTGAAAAAAGAATTAAAAGTACCAGTATTTATTGCAGATTCCCCTTTAACTTGTGTTGTTGAAGGAACAGGAGTATTACTAGATAATATTAAATTATTAGAAGATAATTAATTTAGTCATCATCAAAAATGGTGACTTTTTCCTTTTTAAGTTTTAACATAAGCATCTCCATAACAGTTGTAAAACTTTTTTTAACTTGTTATAATTGTTTTAGAAAAGAGGAAAAATATGAACGCAGAAATAATCTCGGCTTTAAAAATTGTTTTAACAACATTTGTTTGTTCATCTTTAATAATGCCTTTTATGAAAAAAATTGCTCATCATGTTGGAGCTATAGATATTCCAAGAAAAGATGAGGGTAATAGACATATTCATACTAAAGCTACACCAAAATTAGGAGGTGTAGGAATATTTCTAGCTTTTTTAATAGGATATATGCTTTTCGGAACTGAAAGTGTTCAAATGAATTCTATTTTGATAGGTAGTTTTATTATAATCTTAACAGGAATAGCAGATGATATTAAAAGTATTAGAGCCTCAACTAAACTTATTGGCCAATTAATAGCTGCTTGTATCCTTGTATTTTATGGTGGTTTTCTTTTAAATAATATCACTGCTTTTGGTTATAGCATTGATTTCGGCCTATTTTCTTATCCTTTAACCATTTTCTTTATTGTCGCTTGCGTAAATATCATCAATTTAATTGATGGTTTAGATGGCTTAAGTGGTGGAATTTGTAGTATTTTCTTTATGACGATTGGTATAATTGGTTTCTTCCAAGGTCGAAGTGGTTCTCTTGTTATGATTCTAACTTTTATTATGTTAGGAGCAACTTTAGGATTTCTTCTTCATAATTTTTATCCTGCTAAAATATTCTGTGGTGACTGTGCGATGTATTTAGGGTTTATGATAGCAGTTATTACTCTATTAGAGTTCAAAGGGCCAGCTTTAACTAGTTTATTTGTTCCTCTAATGATTTTAGGTATACCAATATTAGATACTTTATTTGCAATTATAAGACGTCTTCTAAAACATCAACCTCCCTTTTCTCCAGATAAAGAACATATTCACCATCAACTTTTAGGGATGAATTTTTCTCAACGTACAACAGTCTTAATTATTTATGGTTTTTGCTTATTATTCGCTAGTGCCTCTATCTTTTACTCCTTAAAAGATCCGGTTATGGGAAAAATTTTATATATCATAATTTTCATTATTGTTGTCTGGTTTGTTTTAAGAACAACTGTAATTTCCAAAAAGAATAAGGAGGTTACTGATAATATCATTGATAAGGTAGGCGAAATAATAAAAAAAGAGCCTAAGAAAAAGAAAAATAAGGTTAAATAACCTCTATTTTTTTTTGACAAAATACGATAAAATTGGAAAAATATGGTAAAATTTAAGTTGTGTGTAGCGCAAAAAGGGAGGTTATAGTGTTAAATTTTATAGTATGTGATGATGAAAAAGAATTTAGAGATTTGATAACAACTGAGATAGAGAAATTTATGATGAATTATGATATTAGTTATAAGGTTTATGAATTTGAAACCTATGATGATGAGTTTGAAAAGGTAGCTAAGGCAGAACTGGGGTTTAAAGCATATTTCTTTGATATAAAAACTAAAAATGGTTCTGGCTTAGATGCATCTAGGTATATAAGAGAAGAACTAGACGATTGGAATTCTATTATTGTCATAGTAACTGCTTTCGCTGAATATCGGTATGAAGCTTTATCTAATCGTTTATATCTTTTAGACTTTGTTAGTAAATTTGATAACTGTAAATCTAAAATAAAAGAAATTCTCAAAATAATATATAAGAATTATAACAGCAGAGAGAAATGTTTAAATTATGAATATAATTATATGCTATATAAAATTGAATTGAAGAATATTATTTACATAGAAAAAGAACAAGACAGTAAAAGGTGTATAATTTATACAACCTATGGAACTTTTAAAGCTCCTTTCACTTTAACATCTTTAGCAAAACATCTAGACAAAAGATTTCTAAAAGTTCACAAGAGCTTGATTTTAAACTTAGATAAAATTAGTACTTTTGATATTAAAGAAAATGAGGTTTTATTTGTTAATGGAATGAGTACTAATTTAATATCTAGAGCCGGTAGAAAGGAGTTGGTAGAAAATGTCACCAATGCTAATTAAATTTATAAGTGTAGCAATAATGAATTTTACTGCTACACTTATAACGAAAAGAGTATTAAACTACAAAAATAAAATTCTATCATTAAAAACTTTGCTTTGGTATATAATAAGTATGATACCAACAGCAATTTTTTACACCTCAGATTATGACTTTACTACTTTTCTGACTTTTCTAACCTTAATACTATGTTTGAAAAATATTTTTGATATGAATATTTTAGTTAGTTCTGTTATAACATTGTATATTATGGTAATTTCAGCTTTTTTTGATTTGTTATCTGGCATGATAGCAGTAAATTTCTTAAGTTTAAAGCAGATAAGAACAAATTTTGAAATTATTTTTATAACTAATTTAATTATAACAGCATTAACATATTTTTGCTTTTATATTCCTATAGTAAAGAAAAAGATCAATGAGAGTTTAGAAAAAATACAAAAACCCAAAAATCGTAAATTCATAATTTTCGGTCTTTTTGGTTATATAGCAATCTGCATAACTTTTTATCTTGCGTCCAAAAGTTTTATGCCTACAAATAACTATTTGATTATTAATACTTTGATTTTAACATTTATTGGTATGATATTTATATACATGAACGAAATTATAAAGTATGATAAATTAGTAATGCAGAATAATACATTATTTGAGTGTATGCAAAATGTTGAAAATTATCAAGAACAACAAGATTTAAAAATCCATGAATATAAAAATCAGTTGTCAAAAATAATGGACATTACAACTGATCAAAAGGTTATAGATAAATTAAGTGAAATTTTAAAAGTTGATTGGACTGCAGATAATTATATTTTAGGTCAAATAAAATATCTTCCAAAAGGTGAGTTAAAAAGTTTGATCTATTATAAACTTTTAGTAGCAACTAAACATAAATTAAATATTTCTGTAGATATTAGCCCAAAATTGATTTCTCAAGATTTTAATTTTTCAGCAAATACTAGTGAAGAATTAAGTGAACTAATAGGAATATACTTTGATAACGCCATTGAATCTGCTCTTGAATCTAAGAAAAAGCAAATTGCATTGGAAATATATAAAGTGAAACACAAATTAGTTTTTGTCATTACTAATACATATAAAGGTAAGATAAAATTAAATAATGTTACTAAAAAAGGATTTTCAACTAAAGGAAATAGTCATGGTAAAGGTTTATATTTTGCTAATAAAATTATAAAAAATTCTAATAGTTTTATAAGTGATACAAAAGTAATAGATGATTATTTTATTCAAAAGTTAGAAATAAAAAAAGAGTGTTAATATTACACTCATATTTTTCGCTAGTCCATATTTTTTAATGCTTTTGGTTCTTCTAACAACCACCATCCACAACCGACACTAGCGCTTGCAGTAGCTAACATAGCAACAGCTGCCAATATTTTTGCCATTCTTTTTTTCATTAATGTTACTTCCTTTCTTTTCATATTTATTTAAACATTACTGTTTAAATCTTCTTATAATTGTTATAAGTATCACCAAAGATTAGATACAAGATTGGTGATATTACAATTGTTTCAATCAGTAGAGCTGCTAATATTAAATCACTGTATATAAGATCATTAAACATAATAATTATAAAGCTATATATAATAGCTAAACATGTAGCGCAAATCTTTCTTATTTTTCTTTTCTTTTTATTTGTTAATGGTCTTTTTGCTGTATCTGCAGGAGCACAAATAGCAAAAACTATAACTGAAACTATACATAGAATAACTTTAACGACAAGACTTATTTCTATATGCATAAATAAAAAAGGTAATCCCAACATTAAAGCGGTACTAGAAATTAAGCAGATTATAGATTTACTTGCATGATAACCAAAACCAGGGAATCTAATTATGTTAAACATAATTAAAGTAAATAAGAACTCTTTAATAAAACCTAACAAGCCAGCAATCAAAAATATAATCACTAGTTTTGTTATAGTCATATAAAGACCTTCTAAACCATAACTTAGCTTTTCTTTTTCTTCTTCACTTAAATCGCCCTTACTATCAGCAATAAATGCCAAGGAGTGATTCAAAAATGCTTCTTTCATATCACCCTCCTATGTTAATAACATTATAGGTCTAAAGGACAATTTAAAACCGAGAAATATCTTAAAAGTAAATGTTAGATTCTAAACAGAAATTTCGACATCATTTTTTATGAAAAAAGCATTAAAAGGCCTAAAAATAACAATTGACGGAAAAGTCATGATTATTGTCTATAGCTTGATATAATGAAACCACATCATTTGAAAAAAGGAAGTAAGCAAAAGGTAGAGAATAAAAAGATGTGGAGGTGAACCAATGATCGGTAAAGTTAAATGGTTCAATAATGAAAAAGGATATGGATTTATTGAATACAAAGAAAATGAAGATATTTTTGTTCATTATTCAACTATTAACTGTGAAGGTTATAAGACTTTGGTTGAAGGTCAATATGTAGAATTTACTCTACTAGAGACCAGCAAGGGATATCAAGCAGTCGACGTAACACCAATAAAAGAACCAGCTTCAGTAAAATAGTTGGTTTTTTTCTTCTTTTGTGGTATATTTAGTACAAGGAAGGTGATAATATGGAAATAATCATTCGTGGTGACAAAATTGATGTAACTGACGCAATGAAAGACTACATTAATGAAAAGTTAAAGAAACTAGATAAATATCTAGAAAAAAGTGAGGATGTACGAGCTTCCGTCGTCATAAAGATTAAAGGTCATCGTCAAACAGTTGAAATTACAATTCCTTTAAAAAACTTTATTATTCGTTCTGAAGAAACACAAGAGGATTTCTATGCTGCTGTAGATAAGGCAATAGATATTATGGAACGACAAATAAGAAAGAATAAAACTAAAATTAAAGCTAAAGAAACTAAAACTAAATATGATTTCAATATAATTGATATTGAAGAAGAAAATTTAGAGGAACCGGAAACTATTATTAAAAGAAAAACAGTTGAGGTTAAACCAATGGATGAAGATGAAGCCATTTTACAATTAGAACTTTTAGGACATGAATTCTATTTGTTTAGAAATATTGCTACTGATAAAGAAGCTGTTGTTTATAAAAGAAAAAACGGTGGCTATGGTTTAATAGAAGCTGAATAAATTGTAAAGCTTAGTAATAAAAAGAGAATGATACAAAAAATTATCGTTCTCTATTTTTTTGAAATAGTGTTTGCAACATATTCTTCTGCAAAATCCTTTATTTCCTCATAAGTGAATTCATCATCACCGTTATTTACAAATCCTTTATAAGGAACAATAAAACTCATAAGAGCTGGTTTATCTTATATCTCTCACGACTGATATGTGTTTTAACTAACTTTACCAAGAGTAACAACACTGTAATTAAGTAGTCTGATTTTTACAACTTTCCTTGGTGTAATTTTAATTTTATTATTCACAATTAATTCCCCCAATCACTTAAAATTAACGCTATTATAACAAAAAATCAATAAAAAAAGCCTAAAACTCTTTTTCTTGCTACTTTTTTTTGTTACAATATTATCTACAAGGAGATGTAAAGATGGGAATATTTAGAAGATTTTTTGATCATGAATATAAAGAATTAAAAAAGTTTAGTGAACAAGCTGATAAGATTATGGCGTTAGATGAAGAAATGCAAAAATTATCAGATGAAGAATTAAAAAATAAAACAACTGAGTTTAAAGAAAGACTCGCAAAAGAAGAAACATTAGAAGATATTTTAATTGAAGCTTTTGCAGTTGCTAGAGAAGCTGCCTATAGAGTTATTGGCGAAAAGCCTTTTTATGTCCAAATATTAGGTGCTTTAGCTATCCACTATGGAAATATTGCTGAGATGAAAACAGGTGAAGGTAAAACCTTAACCAGTGTCTTACCAGCATATTTAAATGCTTTAGAAGGAAAAGGTGTTCATATCATCACTGTTAATGAATACTTAGCAAGTCGTGATGCTGAATGGATGGGAGGAATTCATCGCTTTCTTGGTTTAACTGTTGGAGTTAATACCCGTGAAATGAGTCCTAAAGAAAAACAAGAAGCTTATAATTGTGATATCTTATATTCTACAAATAATGAAATTGGTTTTGATTATCTAAGAGATAATATGGTTATAAGAAAAGAAAATCGTGTTCAACGACCATTAAATTTTGCAATTGTTGATGAGGTTGATTCTGTTTTAATTGATGAAGCCCGTACCCCTTTAATAATTTCTGGTGGTGTTATGCATAATGCCAACCTTTATGTTGATGCTGATAAATTTGCTAAAAGTCTTAAAGAAGATGAAGACTATATATGTGATCAAACTAATAAAAGCACTATTAGTGTTAGTTTAACAGATGAAGGTAGTAAAAAAGCCGAAAAGACCTTTAAAATTAGCAATCTATACGAAATAGAGAATACTACTTTACTTCATTATATTAATCAAGCTTTAAGAGCGAACTATGCAATGAAACTAGATGTTGACTATATCGTTCAAGATGGTGAGGTTATTATTGTAGATCAATTTACCGGTCGTCTTATGAAAGGTCGTGCTTATAGTGATGGACTACACCAAGCCATAGAAGCTAAAGAAGGTGTTAAGATTAATCAAGAAACTAAAACTTTAGCTACCATAACCTTTCAAAACTTATTTAGAATGTATAAAAAACTATCAGGAATGACTGGTACTGCTAAAACAGAAGAAGAGGAATTCCGTGATATTTATAACATGTATGTAATTGAAATACCTACCAATAAGCCGGTAATTAGAATTGATGCTCCAGATTTGGTTTTTGCTACTAGAAGTGCTAAATATAAAGCAATTATTGAAGAAGTTAAAGCTCGTTATGAAAAAGGTCAACCTGTATTAATTGGTACTATTGCTATTGAAACTAGTGAATTAATCAGTGACTTATTAAAAAAAGCCCATATTCCTCATGATGTTTTAAATGCTAAAAATCATGCTCGTGAAGCAGAAATAATTTCTAAAATAGGTGAACATCGTTCTGTTACTATTGCAACCAATATGGCTGGACGTGGTACTGATATTAAATTATCTGATGAAATAAAAGCTTTAGGAGGACTTTGCGTTATTGGTACAGAACGTCATGAATCACGTCGTATTGATAATCAATTAAGAGGACGTTCTGGTCGTCAGGGAGATCCTGGTTTTACCCAATTCTTTGTTTCAATGGAAGATGATCTAATGATTCGCTTTGGTAGTGAAAGAATTAGAGAAATGATGAAAACATTAGGTTTTGGAGATCAAGCAATTCAAAGTAAAACCTTTACTAAAGCCATCTCTACTGCCCAAAAAAGAGTTGAAGGCAATAACTATGATACAAGAAAACACTTACTAGAATATGATGATGTTATGAATACTCAAAGAGAAATAATGTATGGTAAGCGCAATGAAATTTTAGACAGTGAATCTATTCATGAAACGGTTTTAAATACTATTAAAAATCATATAACAGACTTAGTTAAATCTAGAAATACAGATGGTGTTATAACTGATGAAGAGTTAGAAAAGATAACTGAATTTACCAATGAAAATTTATTAAAAAATGATATCAGTAAAGTAGAATTAGAAAATAGAGATATAGATGATATTATTGAATACATTTATAATAAAGCTAAAGAAGAATATGAAGATAAACTTGCGAGTGTGCCAGAAGAGGTAAGTAATGAGTTTGAGAAAGCTTTATCTCTTCAAGTAATTGATAATTATTGGATGGAACAAATTAATGTTATGTCCCATTTAAGAGAAGGAATATATTTAAGACAATATGGTCAAGAAAATCCTCTTCGTGCTTATACTACAGAGGGATATGATTTATTTGATCAAATGCTTCAAAAAATAGATCGTGATATAACAGTATTCTTACTAAAAGCTGAAATAAGACAAAATATTGAAAGAAAGCAAGTTAGTAAAAATCAACAAACAAATGAAGCTAAAGGAGATACAAAGAAAACACCTAAGAGAGTTAAAAAAGTAGGTAGAAATGATCCTTGCCCATGTGGTTCGGGAAAGAAATATAAACAATGTTGTGGGAAATAACTCGCAAACCTAGATAATATAAGGGAAAACGCGAGTTTTTCTTTTTGTCAAAAAATAGCCCAGAATATAGGCTGGAGCCACTTTGGAGCCATTTTAATTTAGATATTTTGCTATATTTAAAAAAAGTAGGATTTTTTATGATATAATTAGATATAGGATGGTGATTATAATGTTTGGCCCAAAAGAACTTGATTTAAGAAATACATATAATCCTAATTTACAAGAAATACAAGAATCAGCAGAAAGGACATATGGTGAAGCAAATTCTTTTTATAGAAAAGAAGAACTATACTTAAAAGATGTTGAAAGAAGAATAATGTCTGGAGAACTTTCTTCTGAAAAAGATATATATGATGAATGTCATGCAATAGCATCGGATTTAGCAAAATGTTGCGAGATGTATTTAAAAGCACTATACATATATGAACATAATATTCCAGGTAATCAAATAAATGAATTATGGGAAAAATTGAAAAATTCAGAATTTAAAACAGATGAAAGCGGAAATTTGATTTATGTAACACCTGCAGGAGAAATAACATTTGTAAGATATGATGATAAAGGAGAGCCTATTAAAGATAGTAATGGGAAACTAATTTATTTTGATAAAAATAATAATGTTTATACTGAAAATAGTAGAGGATCTAAAATAAAAAGAAATGGCCATCAATTAGATAGATTGATAGAATTGTTATCACAAGAATCAAGATTGCTATTAGAAACAAGAATGTTAACTATTCCAATGGAATCGACAGAACAGAATAATTCTGTATCCATATTGGATGTACTATTAAAAAAAGGTGTATTATTACAAGATAATCAAATTTCATCTGAACAGTATGTTGGTTGGATTGAACAACACAAAAAAACATTTGAAGAAGCTAGATATTCTGGTCAAAAAAAATATGATGTAAATGTTGAATTTTTATATCATTTAGCAACTCAAATAAAAGCAGTAGTTCAATATAGGATGGATCCCAAGAACAATCAAAAGTTTACAGTCACAGATGAGGAATTATCTCAACTGCCTAAGGAGATTCAACAAATGGCATCATTTCATTCATATTTGTTATCTGAAGATTTAATTAAATTGATAGCAAATAATGAAGAAATAAGAAATAAAATAATATTATTGTTTTCTAATAAATATGTTATACCACCAAAGAATGTATCACCATTAGATTTTTATAATATGATTAGGCTAATGGATGATAAAGAAATTATTTATGTATCATATTTATGTTATATGGTTCAAAATTATGATAAGTTGAATTCTGGAGCTATTGATGGACAACAGGAAAAAGAAACAAAGAAAGCATTTGAAATTGCTGGAATATTTAGTTCAATAGGTATCACACCAAATAAAGTTATTGGATTTTTTGTGCAAATAAAAGAGGTTTTTGGTAAAAAAATAACTATAGGCAATGAAAGTATATCTAAACTTTTGACATTGTTAAGAAGTGAAATCCATCAGCAAAATGCTTATATTAATAATACTTATTACCTTAAGAGTAAAAGCAATTATAAGTTAGACTCAATAAGCAATATTGATCTCATTAATTATAATAATAAGTTTAAATTATAGTAATAAATGCCAAGTTGGGTGTGGACAAAAGTATAAAGAGAAATAAAAAAAGGTTTAGTAAAATAAGGGAAAACTAAGTCTTTTTATTTTATTAAAAACAATGATTTTATATTCTGGAGCCACTTGTAGAGCCATATTAACAAAAAAGAGCTAGTTTTCAACAGTATTTCTAGCTCTATTGATCGTATTAATTACTTCAGAAGATGTGGTATTAAATAAGTGAGAATAAGTGTTTAAAGTTTCACTTGAATTTGAATGACCAAGATATTTAGAAACCATAGTTACAGGAGCTCCGTTATTAACCAAGAAAGATGCACAGCTATGCCTAAAATCATGTAGTCTTATTTCTTTGACACCAGCTTTTTGTGCAATTTCTCCTTTTCTTCGTTGGGCTTGTTTATATGATAATGGAGTAATACCTTTATCATTACCAAATATAAAGAAATCATCGTTAAAGTTTTTATATTTAGAAACTTCATCGTAATACTTTTTCATATCTTCGTATAATGCATCACACATAGTTAATATCCTATTACTTGAAGCAGTTTTTAGGTTACACACATAGTAAGAAGAAGAGTAATTATCTAAACTTTGAACTTGTTTATTTATCCATAAAGTTTTATTTTCCCAATTAATGTCTTTCCATTGCAAACCTCTAGCTTCTCCAATTCTTAATCCACAATAATACAAGGTTTCCCATAGGATTCTATATCTATCTTCGCCTTCAGAAGCAAGAAACTTATCAAATTCAGCAATATCATAATAAACTTTTTCTTTAACCAATTCATCAGGATCCTTAAATCTTTCCATATTTAATAGCACTTGATGAAAGTTATAACCATATCGCTTCTCTCCAAAGTTTAAAAATGCTTTTAATACTTTGAGTTTGTCGTTTTTAGTAACAGTCTTCATAGTATCAATACCAGCAATGTATTCTTTCCATTTATCATAATGAGCTATATTGAATTCAGAACACTTAATATTGAATAATATCTTTAATAACTAATGACCATACGGTGCATGGTCATTAGTCTAGGGTTTAATTCCCCGTTGCTTGCAACGTAAGGCCGAACGTAGTATTATAAATACGAAGTGAGGGCGATGTTATGGAAGATAGTCAATATC
>DVIS01000020.1 GCA_018711135.1 Candidatus Onthousia faecavium | reverse complement strand
CAACCTCTTTTAGAAATTCATACTCGTTATTTAGTACTTTTAAATCTTTACATAAATCAAAGGATTTCTTAAAGCCGTTATTCTTTTGATAATCTAAAAAATGGTTATAAACAAATCTAACACAACCAAAAATTTTATGAATTAATTCCTTTTGATTGTCTGTTGGATATAGTCTAAACTTATATGCTTTATATGCTTCCATATTGATACCTCCCTGATGTAATCAGTCTAACATTTAGAACAATTGTTTGTCAATAGTTTTTTGACTTTTAAACGCACTTTCCTTATAGACAAAAAAAGAGTCATCTACTCTTCTTTTTTTGTTTATAATTTGGGCGACTTAAACAAAATAAGATGGTAAAGAGAGTTAGATGACTAGGAATAAATATTCCCAATACCAATATATAATAAAATTGAAAAAGATACAAGTACGAGTTTTCGTAAATTGACAAAAACCTAATAACTATAAGGGTTTATAAAGAAAAAAATTATTTTTTTAATTGCTCAAGAGTGATGTTTTTTTAATTTTAATTAGCAAATTATTAATTTTTAACATCTCACTTGTATTATTTAGAAGCAGTTCTTTAGTTAATTTAGCATCATGAGAAAGACTATCTAAGTATTGATAATTATAATTAGTAATGACATCTTCCAATAAAGAATCATCTTTTAAGAATTTTTCTAATGCTATTTGAAGATTAAATTCATCTTTTAAAAGGTAAGACTTAACATAATTAATAACAAGATGGCTACCTTTATTTAAAAGATAATCTTTTAATATACTTTCTAATAGTAATTTTAAATAATTAGCTCTATCTACATTCTCAACAAGACTACGAGCCTGATATTTCGAGGTAAATTTTAATAGTTCTCCTGTTCTTAAATAGTCTTTAACAGCAAATAAGCCCTGACCTTCTTTATATACTTTATCACAAATAACAATCGCAGTATGAAGATCAAAAATAGTATTAATATCTTTAAATAAAGGATTACTGTCTCTTGTTAGAGTAACATTGACTTTAGCACTATTTTTTAAAAGATTTAATTCATTTAATCGTTCAACTAAATAAGATGATATTTTGGCTTTGTTAGTAATTAATTCTTGGGTTGTTGGTAATTTTAAATCCACAACTAAATTATCTGTATCAACAACAGGAGTTGCTTTTTTAAGCTCTAAAGAACTATTTTCTAGTTCGTGAATTACGTCATCACTATACAGTGTTTTAAGAATGCTTGCTGTATCAAAAGTTGTTTTTATATCAGGATTAAGAATTATATTTGTTATTAAATGTTCTATTTCTTTTTCTTTAGAATCAGCAGAATTTATTGGAAAATATCGGTCCAAAGAAACATCTGTATAAGCAATATTAGGATAATTAGGACATGGCCTGTTATTAACTAGTAATGCAATATCATCAATAAAAGTTAACTGTTTTTTAAGTATTCCTTCTAAATTAGATAATCTTCTTTTATAATTTGCTACAAGTTGGTCAATTTCTTTTGTCATTTTTGTTTTATAGCTCATTCCTATATAACGCATAAACTCATTAATATCATAATATATTTCAGCATTTTTAATAATAGCTCTACAAGTATTTATAATATTATCTTTAGTCAAAACAAGATTAGGTAATGATGTAAAGCTTTGTTCAAGAATCTTAATTTCTTGTTCAGTTTTAATTATAGCAAAATAAGTGCTTTGATCTTCTAATTTATATACTGCATAAGTCAAATTGTTTTTGGAACTAAAAGTAAAAGTTGACTCTATAATCTGATCATTTATTTTAGCAAAAAGATCAAAGACTTTAATAGTCTGATTAACTGATTTTCCTTTATTATTATCCGGTTCTATTAGCAATGATTCCATTTTAGTTACTAAAGTTTCTAAAGATGTTATGGCATTAATATTATTACAAATGTTTTTATATAAGGATACTATTTCAGTTATTGTCTTATCATCAAATTCTTTATCTTTCAAGCGTTCTAAATTAGCATTTACCCTCCTTACAAGATTATTATATTCTGAAATAATTTCATAATTAGTCAATGATCTATTTATTTCGATGATAAGGCTATTATAGTGATCTTGTAATTGATTATATATTTTAGGGAAAGTAATAATTTTCTGTTCAAGAGATAAAGAGTCTTTAGTATTCTCAAAATCTTCTCTCAAGGTCTCTTTTAAAGTTATTAAGTGCTCTAAATTTTTACTTTTAACACCATCACCATACTTTACTATTAATTGGTTAAAATGTCCTAATAATTGGTCTATTAAAGTTGTATAAACATTTACAAATTCTGCATTTATATCGTTGTTAACACTCGTAATAAAATTTGTTATATTATTATCTGTATTATCAAGTATAACTTTTAATGGTAATCTAGTATCCTTAATATTTAGTTCTTGTTTTAACGCTTCATCTATTCTCATACAAGCACCCCTATTCTTTTATATTAACATTATAACACGACTAATATTGATTAGTAAATTAGGAGAAAAGAAAAACTATTGAATGCTATTTGGTATTCAATAGTTTTTAATTTATTTAGATAGGCCGTTAGTATTATCAATATTTGTTGTATCTGTTGTTTTAGTGTATATAGTTTTAGTAACTGGATCATAAATAAAATCAACCTCTTTGCCATTAGCCATATCTTCAATTCCTTTAGAAACGATTTCAGCAGCTTCCTTACTATCAACAGAGTAAGTAGCGGTTGTTTCACTAGTAGAAATATCATTACCATCAGTAGTAGGAACTGAATATACAGGAATTTCTGTTTCTTCATAAGAGGTACTAGCAGGGACTGATTCTGTTTCGGCTTCAACATTTATAACTGATTGATTACTATCAGTATCTGTTAAAGGGGCTTCTTCTTGAACAACTGGTACTACCTCAATATTTTCAGGAGTTTCAGTATTTTGAGACTCTTGTGCAGCAAGTTCTTCTTCAGTTGTTATATAATCCCCTGTTGCTGTCATGTTAGGATCAGGCAAATCAGCTAACTCGCTTTCTGTTTGAATAACAGGAACCTCTTCAACATTTTGATCTAAGTTATTAAGTTCTTCCTCACTTGATATATAATCTCCGGTGGCTGTTAAATTAGGATCAGGTAAAGGTGCAACTGTTTCATTTTGATCTTGATACTCAAAATTGCCTGATAAAGCTCCTTCATTGTTTTCAAATTTACCATCTAAAACAATATTTTCACTTGCAGGTACATCCTTTATTTCTGTATATTGATTATCATCTTGGCTTTCTCCCCCGGTATCAACAGGTGGTTCTTCAACAAAGATATTATCATTAGGATTATGTTCTGGAGCTGATGTTTCTGGTTCTCCTATAGTTTCTGGTTGCTGAAAATCAGGTGCTTGTTCATTAATTGAACCCGGTTCTGTAGCAGGCGCTGTATTAGAACTTTGATTTTGATTATTATTACTATTGTTATTATTATTTTCATTAGTATTATTATCAGGTTGTGTAGATGGAGCTGTTTGTGATGTATTAGTGTTATTATCTACAACTGGTGAATTTGTCTCTGGCTGTCTATTATTTTGAGCACTAGTTTCTGTTTGAGCTTGAGTATCAGGAGTAACTGTTTCTTTTTCAGTTTCTTTTTCGCTTTCATTTTTGGTTTCATTTTTTGTTTCTTTTTCAGTCTCTTCATTAATATTCAAAGTATCGTCAGTATTCTCTGTATCATAAGTTTCCATAATAGTCCCAACTTTTGATGGATCAGATGAACATATTCTTAGTCTTCCTATTACAACAATTGACGAAATAATACCAGC
Source organism: Candidatus Onthousia faecavium (assembly GCA_018711135.1). GTDB lineage: Bacteria > Bacillota_I > Bacilli_A > RF39 > UBA660 > Onthousia > Onthousia faecavium. Next base: position 4,369 of record DVIS01000020.1, on the reverse strand, counting down.
TACTACTCCAACTCTTATAAGTAATTTTTTTACTACTGGATGATTATTTAAAAAGTTCTTAAATCTTTTAATTAAGCCTTTTTTTACTTTATCCTTTTTTCTTTTTGATAATTTTTCTCTTATTGGTCTAACTTTGTCTTTTATTTTATTCTTTACTCTTCCTTTAAATTCTTCCCAAGGATCTACCTCTAAATCCTCATCATCTAAGTCATCTAAATCATCTGAACTTTCTAAGTCAGCTAAGTAATTTTGAATAGAACCTACAACATTATTTCTATCAAGGGAGTTCATATTATCATCATGTTCATCATTTATAATAGCTGCAGTATAATTAGAACTATTTGACGAAATAGTAGGGGTTATGGAAGAAGCTGAGAAATTATTATTATCTGCGAAATCATCACTTAATTCATCATAAACATCGTCATGATTATCTATTTCAACATCATTATAATTAACATCATCATAATAATCTTCTATAATTGACTCAATCTCATCCATTGAATAGGCTCTATCAATTTTAAATGTTGGATCATTAACAATATTTTCAATATTGCTTTTATTAAAATTATTATCTCTAGCATATTTAGCAGCCATTTCTTTTGCTTCATTTATATCATCAATTGTTCTTTCATAAAGTTTACCGGATTCATCTCGATAAATAATATAGAAGCTTGATAAAAGATCATCTTCATGTGTCTTAAAAAAACCTAATATCTTCATAAACTCATCCCCTTATCTTTTATTTCCTGTATAAGTGTAACCATCATTAAGTAAACTTGTATCATTATAAGTACTCCATTTTAAATCAGTAGATTTTTCTTTAAGAATAGATCTTGTTCTAACACTATAATAAGTAACTATATCCGTAACAGTTTGTCCTGTTGTACTATCAACTCCAACTGGTTCACGGCGACTAAATAGTTGAATTTCTTTTAAACAAGTAGTATCAGTTGTAGTACATTTAACTGCAGTGTAACCATTACTATTTAGTTGCCAACTACTCCAACTGCTCCAGTTTGATAAGATTGGTGCTGTTACTTTACGATATTCATACATTACTGTTTTTTCAGGCTCAACAGGTGGTGTAACTATATTATCCGCATTATTGTCGTTAACATTTGGAATGGTTTCAGTATTACTATAAGTAGGTGTCTCACCATTAACTACAGGAGTTTCTTGGCTATCTTCTGTAATATCCACCTCAGGCGTTACCTCTTCTTCTTCGTTTTCAGCTTTCTCTTTAGAACTATCTTTTTCACAAATAGTATTTTCACAATAATCATAAGTGTTTACTTTTGTTAATAAATAATCTTCTTGTTCATTACATTTCAAATTAACTCTTAAAGTATAGTCATCCTCATTTTTTGTTAATCTAATATAGCTTTCATTTACATCACATGCCTTTCCATCAGCATCAGTAAAAGAATCCATTAAATTTAAGTTAAATGCTTCTCTTAATGTTAATTCAGCACTATCTTCTATTTCCTTTGGTAATCTATCTTCTGTAAAATAAGTATAGGCAAATGTTTCCATTGCTTCTAAATTTTCATTAAATACAACATCATAATCATCATTTTTTCTTTCTCTATTATTACTTGGCCCCATAACTTTTGCAATGACAAATAGGATTAAAATTATAAAGATAATAACAATCATAATTTTTAATAAAACATCTCTAAGTGGAAATCTGCCTCTTATATTTTCTTCTGTATACATAAGAATCCCCCTTTTCCATTAAACTGGCCATATTATACCATAATAACAGCTATTTGTCAAATTTTAGTCTGACTATTGTGCAGCCCGGATTCATAAAGTCAAGCTTATATTCTGCTACTCTTTTATTGGTTTTTAGGTATGAAAGAACAGCATTTTTCAAAATACCACTACCAATTCCATGGACAATGACTAAATATTCATATTTTAATTTATAGCAATCATTTATAAATTCTTTCACTTTAAATAAAGCATATTCTCTATCAAAGCCATGTAAATCTATTGAAGGATAACTAGATAATATCAAGATTATTTCCTCTTTCTAAAACAGTATCTAAATTTGGCATTGAATATCTTCCCCCAACTTTTTCAGTTGATAAAGCACCTGCTATATTGGATAATCTACATGTTTCTTCTAAAGAGTACCCATGAGAGATGAAATAGGTAAACGCACCATGAAAAATATCTCCAGCTCCTGTTGTATCAATGGCTTTTACTTTGATAGAAGGAATTATTTTATATTCACCGTCTATTAGGGTAAAACAGCCTTTATCTTCTAGGGTAATAACAACTATATTTTTAAAGTCAGTACTTAATTGCTGATGGATTTTAATTAAGTCAGAGAAACTTTCGTATTTAATATTTGTATAGTCCAAAGCAAAATTTTTAGAGCAAACAAGATAATCAACTAAAGGACATAATTCTACAACATTAGGTTTAAATGATCCTGCATCTATTATTTTAATCGCTTCTTTATTATTTAAAAGTACCTCTTTACTCGTTTCTAACTCTTCGCCATCTACTAGAATAACATCATATTTATTAGTATTATGCAAAGTACAGCGTTTAACATTATCACTTTGACTAGTTAGAATTGTTCTACTACCATTAGTTGTATTGGCGATAATGAAGCTTAACATGGTATCCATATTTTCAGCTTGTTCAAGATATGAGGTATCTACCCCTATCTCCATAAACTCTTCCTTTATCTTCTTCCCATAGTAGTCATTACCAACGACACCTTGAAAAAAAACAGATTGATTCCATAAAGCTAATAAGTAACTGGCATTACTAGCAGGTCCGCCTCCACAGTCGATATGTTTTTTTACTCTTTTTTTCGTGTTTTCTTCTGGAAATGCTTCAACTTGATAGGTAATATCAAAGGAAGCGTGTCCTATTCCTAAATATTTCATATTATCATTCACCATTAATAGTATAACAATTTTAAGGCGAAAAATATAGATGAAAATTAGATTAAATTATGATATAATTTTAAGAGGTGTTAGTTATGAAAAAGAAAGAGAAAAAAGAAAAAAAGAAATTAACAAAAAAACAGTTAATAATTTTAACAATTGTGACTATTATTTTAGGAATTATCTGTTATTTTCTAGCGACAGAGATAACGAAATCTATTATTGATCATAGATCAGTAAAAGAAATGTTAGCAGATGACGATGTCAGTGATTTACAAACTTTAGATACAATTGAAAAGATTAATTTGGAAACATTAATTAGTAATTATAACGATATTACTGATACAGCAATTGATATTAATGATATAGATAATGATAAAATAAATATTGATGAGAATATTAACATAAGTTTTTATCTTACCGATGATAATGTTTATATTACAACGATTAACTTTAAAAAAGAAAATAATAGTACTAAAGATATTATATATGATATGATTGAAGCTAATAATAAAAGTTTAGATAATAATACAATAGATATGATCTATGAAAAAGTATTTGAAACGCTTGGTACTACAAGTGATGATAATAGCGAAACATCGGAGTTTTTCCAATATCAAGGCTTAGAATTTAGTTTGAAAAAGTATAAAGATAATGATTATATATATAGTTTTAGAATTGGCAGAATTATGAATAATGAAAATGAGGAGTGACCTTAAATCATTCCTCATTTTTTATATTTTTCTGAATTCATGATAATTCGAATGGATCATCTTTTGTCCCTGTGCCTTTACTTATGGTAACGTTAGAATTTAAGTAAAGAGATGGTCTAGTACACGGAATACCATACCTCTGTCCACTAATATCTTGATTGGTATCAGTTCTAAAGATGAACAAAGGAAACAAAATAAATTTTGTTTCGCTCCTTGTCGTTACCTCCAAGGTTTCCTACTTCACAGATAGAGTAACCTCTATTCTCCATAGGCTTAAATTCCGACAGTCGCTACCGTATTTTTTTGTTCTTTATTTATTCATTTTAATCTTAAACATATTTAATTTTGATAGTGTAACTTTAAACCTTCAAATAAGATATTTATACTAGCATTTATATCTCGATCTAATTCTCTTCCACAACTTTGGCATTTATATTCTCTTATACTTAAATCTTTTAAACTTGTGTCTTTATGTCCACAATAAGAACACATCTGACTACTCGGATAGTATGTATCTATCTTATAATAGAATTTACCCTGTAACTTACTCTTCCATTCTAGTAAGCTACATAATTTGGAAAAGCTGGCATCTAAGATATATTTTGCTAGTCTTTTGTTTTTACTCATATCTCTTACTTTTAAGTTCTCAGTTACAATAATATCGTTTTCTAAAACTATTTTATTTGCTATCTTATTTAAATAATGTTTTCTTGTATTCTTTATCTTTTCATGTAATCTTGCTATTTT
>DVIS01000019.1 GCA_018711135.1 Candidatus Onthousia faecavium | reverse complement strand
CAGATTTGTTCTTATTGTGGACATAAAGACACAAGTTTAAAAGACTTAAGTATAAGAGAATATAAATGCCAGAGTTGTGGCAAAGAATTAGATCGAGATATAAATGCTAGTATAAATATCTTATTTGAAGGATTAAAGTTACACTATCAAAATTAAATATGTTTAAGATTAAAATGAATAAATAAAGAACAAAAAAATACGGTGGCGACCATCGGAATTTAAGCCTATGGAGAATAGGGGTTACTCTATCTGTGAAGTAGGAAGCCTTGGAGGTGACGACAAGGAGCGAAACAAAATTTATTTTGTTTCCTTTGTTCGAAAGGATGAGTTATAATATAGATTAGAAAGAAGGAGTGAGCAATGAAAAGAAAAATATTATTAATTATGTTATGTGGAGTGATGATTTTTAGTATAACCGGTTGTGGCAGTAAAGAGCCAAACAATAACTCTAACCCTGAAGAAAATAGTGGCAATAGTACTGTAAATAATGAAGAAGCAGACTTATCACAATACTATGATCATAGTAATTTCTATGGTGATATACTAGATGAAAGAATAGCTTGGGTAGAGCAAAGAGATTATAATGGAACAAAATATGGTTATGTAAATGATAAAGGTGAGATTGTTATACCATTATCAGATGAAATAATTATTAATCTTGATGATTTAAATAATCCCTTAAATAACTATGCTAATGGCAAAGTTGTTGTGAGTACTATCGATAATATTATTATCTATGATACCAAAGGAAATATTGTTGCTCAGTATGAGACAGATGGAGGATTTCATAAATCCCAAACACTTTCCAATGGCAATATCTTAATAATAGGCAATAGTATTTACCCTAATTCATATATGTACATTGAAAGTACTAATGAAATAATAAAATTACCATATACTCATGATTTAAGTTGTAATGATTATAGTGAAGGATTAGTAGCTTGCCAAATAGATAACGTAGGTATATCTTACTTTGATGAAGATGGCAAAGAAGCTTTAAAGATTGATGTTTCATCGAATTCTGCTTATATGACTGTCTTAGAAGGTGGAAACTTTGAAGGTGGTAAAGCTAATATAAAATTCCAAGGGAGAGATTATAAAATTTATACTGTAAATATTGATAATAATGGTAATTGGTTAGATGAGCCTATAGAAAGTAATGATTAGAAAGAAGGAGTGAGCAATGAAAAGAACAATATTATTAATTATGTTATGTGGAGTAATGATTTTTAGCGTAACTGGTTGTGGAGGTAGTACCGAAAATTATACTATCAATGAAGAGTATAAAGAATATATTGACCTAATTAGAAATGCTGAAGGTAGTGCTTATTTAGGAAATCATACTATGGGAGAATTATTCGATAATGCTTTAATTGATTCTACTTGGGATGAATACACTAAAGAGTTATCAAATGGAGTAAATGAAATCTTAATTAGTGTTAAAGGAACTAGTAAGTTTGATGAAGGAGAAGAGATAGAGGTAATTTATCGGGTAGACACTAAGGATATGGAATATTCATACTACAAAATGTATGTAAATGGTGATACTAGTGGAGGCTTAATGAGCTTAATGAAAGAATCTGCTGATGATTTAGACAGTCAAAACCAAGAATAATAAAACTATTTGAAAAATAAGAGATTGCCTTTTTTTGAGGTAATCTCTTATCTATTTTACTCTCTTTCAATCTCTAAAAAATAATTCAGAACTCCTTTAGTAATCGCTTCTGCTAATTTCTCTTGATAACTTTCTTTTTGCAGTAAATATCTCTCATCAGGATTAGAAATAAAACCACACTCTATTAAAACACCAGGCACTCTTGTATTGGAATACAAATATAAATTAGTTTTAACAACCTTTCTCTTACTCCCTAAATCATTACTAAATTCTCTCATAATCGCTTCTGCTAATATTAAATTTTTATCATTAATTGGGTGATATAACACCTCAGCACCTTTAACATTAGTAGAGTAGTGATAATTAATATGAATTGATAAATATAGATCACTTTTATTCTCCTGAATCTTTAAAATCCGTCTATAAAGATCCCCACGTTTTTTTGCGCTATCCCAACGACTAGATAAATCACTATCATCTTCTCTTATCATATAAACAGTAGCCCCTTTATCTTCTAAAAACTTCTTTAATACTTTAGAAATCTCCAAGTTTAAATCTTTTTCATAAATCTTCTGATAACTCGTCCCACTATCTCTTCCTCCATGTCCTGGATCAATCGTAATAATTCTATTAGTAAGCGTCTTTTTATCTTTTATTTTCGCATCAACAAATTGTAAAGACATAAGTAAAGTTATAAACAAAACTAAAAAAAGCACTTTATATTTTCTAATCATCTAAAACACCTATTAAAATATATGTTGAAATCTAAAAAAAAGACTCTACTGAGCCTCTTTAACTACTAATGACACCTCTTTAAAATAATAATTTAAAATCTGTCTATAATTAAAGCCTAATTCCGCTAAATTATCAGCTCCAATTATACTAAGTCCCAAACCACTACCAATTCCTCTTGTTACAAATGTTAAATAATCCTTCTTAACAATAATCGTTATATCTGTAGATGGCAAATCTAAATAAACTGCTAAAAGACTAGCTTCTATTTTCCTATCTCCAATTTCAAGTTCTTTTATCCTATTACTATTACTTATACTAGTTATTTTTAAATTAAAGTCATCTCTATCTATATTAAGTTTTTTCTTAAAATCTATAGTTTTATAACTTTTAACCTGCATATAATTAGGATAAGTTAAATCCCAAAGACTTTCTTTTCTAACTGTATAAGGTATATTAGGATTTTCTTCTGTATAGCCATTACTAACAAGATGAGTATAACACTTAATCGGTTTATTATTATAAAGTAAATACTCTCCATCTGTCTCATCAATCGCTCTATTATAAATACTTACTTTTTCTTTATATGTTTCTTTATAAGTCAACTTATAGTAATTATAATTATGAAAGGCAAGGGAAATATTTAAAAGATTTAAGTTTTCATCTTTTAAATTACTAATTACCTCACTTCTATATAAAACCGTAATCGCTTTTAAAGCTTCAATCTCTAAATCAATACTTAAATTAGAAAATAATAAACTAAGTAATATTTCTTTTAAAGTCATTTTCTCTTTATTATCTACCACAAACAAATCTTTATTTAAGTATATCTTATATTTATTTAAATTTATCGCTTTCGCTTCCACCCCATTAATAACAAATATTACTTTATTACCCTTAAACTTTATATCATGCGTTATTAAATAATTAGTCGCTTTTTGCTTTAAACTATCTTCACTTAACTCCCTAGCAAATTCATAATTAATATCTAAATAAAGATATAATATCTCTTCATCCATAGTCCTTACTATTTTGTAACTATTTAACATTTTCTTCACCTAATAATATAGTGATATTTTAAGAACTATTTTATACATCTTTTTAAATTTATTAATATTCAAAATACTTTAACTCATTTTTATTATCACAATTTTTCCCTGTTGAATAAGATAAATTTTTAAAATCCTTTTTTAAATCTACTTTCTTTGTTCCCTTCAAATAATTATTAACATCTCTAATAATCCGCATCGCTTCTTTTAAAGCCATGGCATAAAGCTCTATAAAAGACTCTTTATGTTTCTCTCTTTTTAAACAAGGATGACACCACTCTTGATGATTTAAATTCAAATAATTATTAACATCTTTTAAAGGTCTATGATAAGATATCGCTTCTAATCTAAACATATTAGGCTTTGTAAATCTATCCACACTTTTATATATAAACATCTTTATCCCATATCTATCATACCTAAAATACTTTAAGTAAAAATACATATCTTTTAAAGCTTTATAATAGTAAGTACTAAAATTATTAAAATTAAACGTCTCTTTAAAAGCATAATCTATAACCTCAACTAACTCTTTAGAAAAAGGTTTAAGCATAAAACAATAATCATAAAATTTATATTTATAAGGATCAATATTTTTTCTTTGCTTAATTAAATAATTATCTAAAAAGTTCTCCATATATTCATGCTGATTTCTATATTTATAAGTACTAGGATCATCTTTTTTTACATAGCCACATTTATAATGTACAAATGGATGAACCGTACTATCAAGAACATAATGAGAAATAAACCCATAAAGAAAAGCCATTATCTCTTTATTTTGATAATAGTTATTATATTTAATATAGTTAATTAGATTAAGAAAGAATTCTTGACTCTTATTCTTATGAAAATGACTTTGAAACTCTCTAATCTTTTTCCCTTTTTTATTCCCTAATTTATAAAAAATAAAAGGATCTGTACTTTGAGCAAACATTCTTAAGCTAGCCTTATCATCTATTAAAAGCTTTTTTAACCCAATTGGTAACTCATCATAAATGTCATCTGCAAATAAGGCGTGGGTAAAAGTAGCAGGCATCCTATCAACCCTTTCTATCAACTACTAAAGTATAACATAATTTTTCATGAAAAATTCATATTTTTTACACACTTTTTATGCTATAATCTAATCTAGGTGGTATAAATGATAGATAAAAAGTTCAAAAACCTTGAAGAACAAATAGAAATCCTGAAATATAAAGGCATGACTATAACTGATGAAGAATATGCAAAAAAGATTCTCTTAAGAGAAAATTACTTTTTCTTATCTGGTTATAGATATCCCTTAATGAGAAGTATGACTGATAAACACTTTCTACCTGGTGTTACTTTTGAAGAACTTTATAGTTTATTTCTCTTCGATCGGGAAATAAGAAATATTTTCTTTAAAAATCTTTTGATAATAGAAAATAACTTAAAATCAATCTTTTCTTATCAACTATCTAAGAAATATGGTTATAAAGAGAAGACTTATTTAAAGAGTAGGAACTTTACTAAAGATAAAAATAAGCAGAAACAAGTTAATGACTTAATCAAAAAGATGAAACGCCAAATTAGAATAAATGGTAGTCAACATAGTGCTACTGCCCATTATATGTCTAACTATGGTTATATTCCTCTTTGGATTTTAGTTAAAGTCTTATCCTTTGGTATCGTTGGAGAATTATTTTCTATTATGAAATATGATGATCAAATTAGTATTTGTAAAATGTATAATATTTCTTTAGAAGATTTTAGTACTTATTTACCTATTTTATCTAATTACCGTAACCTATGTGCACATGAAGATATTCTTTATGAGAATAAAACTCAAAAACATATAAAAGGAACTTTCTACCACCAAATATTAAATATAAAGAAAAGCGATGAAGGAGAATATGTAAAAGGAATTAATGATTTATTCGCTTTAGTTATAATTATGAAACGAATGTTATCATATGATGAATTTAAAAATATGAGTTTAGAACTCGATAAGAAAATTGAAAATCTTTCATATAATTTACATAGTATTAAGATAGAAAATATTTTGGATAGGATGGGTTTTCCATCTAATTATATGCAACTTGCAAATATAGAAAGGAGTAGTATAGATGAAAAGTGAAAGAATTAAAGAGGCAATATTAATAATTGTATCTTTTGTCATTGGAGGTGTTTTAACCTTTATAGTTATTGATGGTAAAGATCTATTGAATAAAACGACTACTACCTCATCAGCTTCCTCTGGTCTAACTTGTAGTGCAGCAGATTGTACTAAAGTGGTTGTTGATGAATCAGGTATAAGTGAAGCGGTAGAAAAAGTTTATGATGGTATTTTAATGATTAGAAACTATCAAAATGATGAGGTTGCATCAACTGGTACTGGTTTTGTTTATAAAATAGAAGGTGATGATGCTTATGTTATCACTAATCAACACGTTGTTGATGGAGCTGACAGAATTACTTTAATAACCTCAACTGATGAAGAAATTGAAGGTGAGGTTCTTGGAGGAGACTCTTATGTTGATATCGCTATTGTTAGAATGAAAAAGACTGATGACTTAGTTGCTTTAACCCTTGGTAATAGTGAAAACTCTAAACTAGGTGATTTAGTCTTTACTATAGGTAACCCTCTAGGTTATGAATACCGTGGTAGTGTTTCAACAGGTCACTTAGCTGGTAAAGATCGTCTTGTTAGTGTTAGTACTGATAATAACTCTTCAAGTAGTGATTGGGTTATGAAAGTTTTACAAACAGATGCTGCTATTAATCCAGGTAATAGTGGTGGTCCTTTAATGAATGCTAATGGTGAGGTTATTGGGGTTATCTCTTTAAAATTAGTTCAAACAGAGGTTGAAGGTATGGGCTTTGCTATTCCAATTGAATATGTAAATAGTAAGATTGAAACTCTAGAAAAAGGTGAATCAATTGAATGGCCAGTTTTAGGAGTTCAAATGTTAAATGTTTCTGATGCTAAATATTCATATCGTTACAACTTTGATATTCCAAACGATGTTGACAGTGGAGTTGTTATCGCTGGTATTGAAGAAGGAACAGGCGCTGCTTCTTCCGATTTAAAAGCAGGTGATATTGTAACTGCTATTAACGGTGTAGAGGTATCTGATTCTGCTTACTTAAGATATGAACTATATAAGTATCAAGCCGGAGATACAATTGAACTTACTTATTTAAGAGCAGGAGAAGAACATACTACAAAAGTTAAATTAAGTAAAAGTGAATAGGGAACTGCGGTTCTCTTTTTTCATTAAAAACTCTCTTAAATTTATAAATATGTTATGTTAATCTATTAGTAGATAAAATAGAAAGAAGGTATGAAATGAGCACTAGCACCCGTTTACAAGAAGTTACCTGGGGGGGGGTACTTTAGAAGCTTAAGTACTTTCTTTAATCGTGGAATAAGAACAGGATAGAAGGATTCTGTTCTTTTTTAGTATGCAAACTGGTTATATAACCAGCACATAAAATAAATAAATTAGGGTAAACTATAATTAATGTCAAAATAACTGATAAGGAGTAAAAATGAAGCGGATATTATTAAATACTAAAGTATCAAAAATATATATAATAAGTGTAATTTTAATAACTATATTACTATTAGCAAGTTATTATTCCTATGCGATGTTTACTGTAACCAAAGAAAAGAATAATGCGATTAGTATTGTGACAGGAACACTGGATTATAAATTAGAAATAGATGGAAAAGAAGGAAATACTTTAACTATTCCTGGTGAGACCTCAATAGAGTTTATAGTTACTCTAACAAATCCTAATAATCGTTTAACAAGATTTAACTTTTACTACTTAAATGAAATCCCCGATAATGTAACTGTGGGTTACATCACAGATTGTGAAACTAATCCGTTACCAGAAGAAATAGGAGTTAATCTAGAAACAAGTAAAAGTATAGGTAGTAGTAATAAATATAAAATAATGGCCGAAAATAATTCTCATAATGAGGTAGTAATAGAGTTAGGAGTAGGGGTAGGACTAGATTATAATGATTTAAGTTTACCAAGTAATGGACATTTATTTAAAGAATATATAAATGAACCAAATACTCCAGAATTAGATACTAATATGATAGCAGTAAAATAAGAAAATAATAATTGGGTAAAAGCAGATACAAGCAATACTAATAATGATTGGTATGATTATAGTGAACAGAAATGGGCTAATGCTGTAACTGTCAGTAGTAGTACAAGAGAAAGTTATAAAAATGCAAGTGTAGGAACCATAATAAATATGAATGATATAGAAACTATGTGGGTATGGATACCAAGATATAGTTATAGTATTGCAAGTGAAGATGGAACTAATTATTATGGACGAAAAGGTTGTTATTTAGAAAGTGAACCAACTCAAGAACTACCAGGAGAAATAGATGTAAGATTTGTTAGTACAGAAATAAAAGATAGAGGAAATGCTAAATATGTAACAACAACAGGAGTAAGAGAGTATTATACTCCAGACGCTTTTACCTTTGGTGATGAAGAGTTAAGTGAAATCTGGGTTGGAAAGTTTGAAACAAGTAGTTCTAATCCTGATGCAGAATATGGAGGAGGTAATACAACAGAATTAGATACAATGATAAAACCAAATGTCACGAGTTGGAGAAATATAAATATAAGTAATGGCTTTAATGTCAGTTTGAAAATGAATGATGAAGGAAATAGATATGGATTTAGTAGTACTATCGATACACATATGATGAAGAATAGTGAATGGGGAGCAGTAGCATATCTATCCCAAAGTCGATATGGAAAATTAGGAAATGTTGATTTCACAGGAAAAGATAAGGAAATATACCAAAATAAATCCAATTTGATTATAACAGGATGTAGTTATGGAGCACCATCTAAAGGAAATACTGATTATGGCTGCCAATATACATATGATATTGATATAAATGGGACAGGAGCCTCAACAACGGGAAATATTTATGGAATCTATGATATGAGTGGAGGAGCTTGGGAATATGTGATGGGTAACTATAATGATATAATTGCTAGTTCTGGATTTACAGAAATGCCTGATATTAAATACTATGATAAATATACAAGTAGTGACATTTTTACTGCTTGTAATGGTAAAGAATGTTTATCATATGGTTTATCAGAAACTGCAGGATGGTATCGTGACTCAGCTGTTATGAGCGATGTTAATAATCCCTGGGTTGCTTATGGTAGCTACTATAATTCAGATAGTTCATCAGGTATATTTCATTTTTATAAAACTACGGGTAATGGTTCAGTAAATAAAGATGCTTCTTTCCGCCTTACTTTAATTATATAAAAAAAATTAATTTCTTTAAAATATTGTGATTAATTAGCGAAAATGTCTTACAAAAAAACAACCTATTTTTACTTTTTTTCATTATTTATCTCTTAATTTAAGTTATGTTAATAAATGATATATCCATTAACTTAGCACTAAGATGTCCTGTCATATGTAATGGCAAAAGAGCATATTATAAAAAATCATCCTGAAAATGTGAGAAAATTAAAAACTATATAATTAAAAGAGTTTTACTAAATTTAGTAAAATCATTTTGATGTACCATAAAATCAGTATTTTATGATTATGAAATATAATTTATTATAGTGATTACCAATTTTTTGTACAAACTATTCACAAAAAATGGTTACAAAGAAAAAATACCTTTAAAAAAAGATTGACGAACCAAAATTAGTTTTATATATTGTATATAGAAAGAGGTGTAATATGAAACAAAGAGGTTTTGAAATAGCAAAAGGATATGAAGATAAAAATATAAATATACCAGTTAGAAAGACTAAAAATTCTGCTGCCTATGATGTTGAAGCAGCAGAAGATATAATAATACCAAAGTATTATCCTGGTATTAAACCAACTCTTGTACCTACAGGGTTAAAAGCATATTGTGGTGATGATGAGTGTTTCCTTCTTTTAAATAGAAGCAGTGGACCTAAAAAAGGCTTTATCTTAGCGAATAGTGTCGGATTAGTAGATGCCGATTACTATGGTAATGAATCTAATGATGGTCATTTCTTCTTTGCTTTCTTCAACTGTAGTGATCATGACTTAGAAGTAAAAAAAGGTGATGTTATCGGGCAAGTATTATTTTTAAAATACTTAACAACTGATAATGACCAAGCAGAGGGTGTAAGAACTGGTGGTTTTGGTTCTACAGATAAATAATAATTAAATAGTAAGGGTGGTTCTATGTACGCAATATTAATGAAAAAAGTATTATATAATAATGGTATTGTCATTTATAATCCCATCAGAGTAATAAAAGGTGAAATTCAAGATGGTAATTTTATTAGCAGTGATAATAAATTCTATTTCTATGCTGATGATGAATATTTTATTAAACGTGATGAAAAAGAATGTGTCGCTTATGTACAGTCAAAAGAAGAATTATTAACAGCGTATGCAACAAAAAATATCAATCAAGCTTTAGAGTTCTTTAAAGAAGATGTCTTCTCTTGCCTCAATATCTGTATCTTTAACTCTGAAACTGGTGATTATGACTTAATAGAGATGCCAGTAGAAGATGCTAGAGATTTGCTAACTGTTTATAATGGTTCAATGGAAAGCAATTATCAAATTAGTGGAGTTATACCAATTCCTCCTAATATCTCCATGGAAGAAATTGTTAATTCGATAGAAAGTATATTAAAACCAAATCTCCCATCTGAGAAAAAAGAAACAGTACAAAATAAAGAAACAGTTACTTATAAACAATCTGAAAGTATTAAAGCAGATGTTAAAAATGACTTTAGGAGAGATATTGATACCGAAGAATTGGAAGCTTATTTAAAAGAGCGTATCATTGGTCAAGATAGACAAATTGAACAGTTAGTAACAGTTATAGCTGAAAACTATAAAACTAAAAATCCTCACTTGATTTTAAGACCTCTTTTAATAGGACCTTCTGGAGTAGGTAAAACCGAAACTTTAAAGCTTTTAGCTGAATACTTAAAAGTTCCTTTTACAAGATATTCCACTCCAACTTTATCAGCATCTGGTTACAAAGGTAATGATATTAATGATCTCTTAGCTTTAGCATATCAAAATGCCGGTAAAAAGATTAAAGAATGTGAAGAATCATTAATCTTCTTAGATGAAATAGATAAAATAGCTTCTCGTGGTCGTGATGTTTCTGATGTAGCTGTCCAAAACTTATTACTAAACTTTTTAGATGGCAGTACCTATGATGTTAATGTAAGTCTTAATCAAAGTGTTAGAATTGATACATCATTCATGAATATAGTTATGGGAGGAGCCTTTGAAGAATTATTCAAAGCCAAAGATAAACATTTAGGTTTTGTATCTACTCAAGATAAAATGAAAACTATAACTCCTATTGATATCATTAACTATGGTTTTATCGCAGAATTTGTTGGTCGTGCTAGTCCTAAAATTGTCTATAACAACCTTTCAAAAGAAGATTTAAAAACTATAATGACGGAAGGAAAACTTAGTCCTCTTCTTTTGAAACAGCAATTCTATCAAGAAACATATAATGTTAATCTAAAATATGATGAATCATATGTAAATGAAATCTTAACCCATGTTACTAGTAATAATACAGGAGCAAGAGAACTAAGTGAAATCGTTTTAACCTCTTTACTTGATGTAAGTCGTACTCTCCAACAAAAGAGTAATCAAGGTAAATATAGTGAGGTTCTAATCAACAAGGAAATATTATCTGATAACAAAGTGTACACACTTAAGAAAAGATAGTATTTCTTTTTTTGGGCTTTTATGTTAACATAGATATAAAGAATAGGAGTGGAGAAAATGGAAAATGAAAAATTTGATATTGAAATAGACGGAGTTGTAAGTAAAGCTGAAATGTTAAAAGTAATTACTTTTGAAGATAAAGACTATGCTATTTATGCGGTAGATAAAGGTGATGGAACTAGTGATGTTCTAGCTTCTCGTCTTGTTAAAAATGAAGATGGAACTGATACTTTAGTTGATTTAACTGATGAAGAAAGACCAAAACTTACCGAAATAGTTCAAGCAATGTTTCAATAAGGAGGGGTTCTAAATGACAGAACAAGATTTAAGAGAAAAGGAAAGAGAGATTGAAAAGAACCTTCAATTATTATTTGTAAGCATCCACAATTATAGACAAGCGAAAATAGAGTATAGAAAAAATAAAATTGCAACTATTTCTAACAATGTAATAGAGTCTTTTAATACGTTTCAACAAGAGGTTATCATATCAAGATATGATCGAACTATTGAAGCTTTAAATACTAAGAGACAAGAAATGATTGATAAGAAAAATCATTATAAAAAAGAAATAAAAGAAACAAAACAAGCGGTAGTAGAAAATGTTAATAAAAGAGTTGTTAATATCTCTACTAATATTACAAATAAAGTCTCAAGTGCCCAGTCTAAATTAGGAAAAATAAAAAATGAAGCTTTAAGACAAGTAAGAGAAAAGACTACTCTTGATTTAAGAGTTAAAGGCATTGCTTTATCTGCTCAATTAAAAAGTGCGGAAATAAGACAAGTTTTAAGTACTAAGAAAGAGCAAGTTAAAGAATATGTTGAGACTAAAAAACAAGAAATAATTGAAGATAAGAAAAAAATAGGGAGGCCACCAGTCGTTACTGTTAAAAGCTTCTTAGGTAAAATTACTATGGATACTTTAAAAAGATTTAAAAGAACAGCGAAAGAACAAGTGACAGATAAAATTAATAATAAGATAGCTGAAATGAAACAAACTCATCTTGACTCTGTTCAAGAAAAAAGAAAAATACTAGAAAGTCAAAATGCTATGAAACAAGAAGACTTAAATATGGCTGGAAATAGTAAACAATCAATAATTGAAGAGTTACAATCATCATCTTTAAATAATGCAAGAATAGCAGCAAAAGAAGATATCTTTGCAGCATCTCCATCAGTAGCTCAAAATATAAATAGTAATACTAATAAAATGTAGAAAGAAGGTATAAAATGGGAGCAGCCACCCGTTTACAACAAGTTACCTGGGGGGGGGTACTTTAGAAGCTTAAGTACTTTCTTTAATCATAGAATAAGGACAGGATAAGTGTATTCTGTTCTTATTCTATGATTAAATGAAAGGAGTAAGATATGAAGAAAATATTATTGAATACTAAGATATCAAAAATATATATAATAAGTGTAATATTAATTACTTTACTGCTATTAACAAGTTACTTTTCTTATGCGATGTTTACAGTAACAAAAGAAAAGAGGAATGCCATAAGTATAGTAACAGGAACATTAAGTTATGATTTAAAAGTAGATGGCAATTCTAGTCAAAACCTCGTTGTTAAAGCCAATAGTGCTGAAGAATTTATTATTACATTAACAAATCCCAATAATCGAATAGCTAGGTTTAATTTTTATTACTTAAATGAAATACCAACAGAGGTAAATGTTGGTTATATAAAAGATTGTGAAACTACTAATTTACCAGAAGAAACTGGAGTAAACTTAGAAGCAAGTAAAAGTATAGGTAGTAGTAATAAATATAAAATAATGGTAGAAAATAATTCTAGTAATGAAATAGTGATAGAATTAGGGGTACAAGTAGGACTAGATTATAATGATTTAAGTTTGCCAAGTAATGGACATTTATTTAAAGAATATGTAAATGAACCAAATGCACCAGAGTTAGATACTAATATGATAGCTATAAAATATGTAGATAACAACTGGGTTAAAGCTGATACAAGTAACACTAATAATGATTGGTATAACTATAATGAGCAAAAATGGGCTAATGCGGTAACAGTAAGTAGTTCAACAAGAGAAAATTATAAAAATGCTTCTGTAGGAACCATAGTAAATATGAATGATATTGAAACAATGTGGGTATGGATACCAAAATATAGTTATAGTATTGCAAGCGTTGATGGAACTAATTATTATGGAAAGCAAGGCTGTTATTTAGAAAGTGAACCAACTAAAGAATTACCAGGAGAAATAGATATAAGATTTGTAAGTGATAAAATAAAAGATAGGGGAAATGCAAAATGCATAACGACAACTGGAGCAAAAGAGTATTATACCCCAGATGCCTTTACATTCGGAGATAAGGAACTAAGTGGAATCTGGGTAGGCAAGTTTGAGACAAGTAGTTCTAATCCTTCATTAGAATATGGAGGAGGGAATACAACAGAGTTAGATCCGATGATAAAACCAAACGTAACAAGTTGGAGATATATAAATGTTAGTAATGCCTTTAATGTAAGTTTAAAGATGAATGATGAAGGAAATAGATATGGATTTAGTAGTACTATCGACACCCATATGATGAAAAACAGTGAGTGGGGAGCTGTAACATATCTATCCCAAAGTAAATATGGAAAGTTAGGTAATGCAAATTTTAGTAATGCTAATAAAGAAATATATCAAAATAAAAGTGAAGAGTATATAACTGGGTGTAGTTATGGAATGCCATCAAATAGCAATACCGATTATGGATGTCAATACACATATGACATAGATATAAATGGTACAGGAGCAAGTACAACTGGAACTATATATGGAATATATGATATGAGTGGAGGAGCCTGGGAATATGTTATGGGTAATTATAATGATATATTAGGTAATGCTGATTTTACCATTTTTCCCGAGTCAAAGTATTATGATAAATATATAACAGATAACATATTAACAGCATGCAATGGAGAAGAATGTTTAAGCCATGCCTTATCAGAAACTTCAGAATGGTATAAAGATATTAATAATATGATAAATAATGAGTATCCCTGGTTAGTAAGAGGTGGATACTACTATGATCAAGTTGATTCTGGTCTGTTTTCTTATGGTGCTACATATAGTTTAGGTGGCGTGCGTATAGATAACTCATTTAGAACTATTCTTTGTATAGAATAATAAAATACATTTTTTATCTATAAGGAAAGTGTGTTTAAAAGTGAAAAAAGTTCTTGGCAACCTATTGTTCTGGATGTTAAGCTGATTACATCAGGAAGTTATCAATATGGAAGCATATAAAACATATAAGTTTAGGTTGTATCCAACAGACAATCAAAAGGCATTAATTCATAAAATTTTTGGCTGTGTCAGATTTATTCTTGCTGTGGACATAAAGACGCCAGTTTAAAATATTTAAGCCTATGGAAAATAAGGATGACCTTATCTGTGAAATAGGAATCCTTGGAGGTAACGACAAGGAGCGAAACATAATTTATTTTGTTTCCTTCGTTCATTATGAATATATTTGGTTAGTTTTAAGATAAAAAATCCTTATTTTCATGTAATTATGTTGACATATGTTGCTAAAATATGTTATTATGTTGACAAGAAGGGAGCTGATTATTATATGTCTAATTTAACTAGTGCTATTAATGTAAATGTTCCTACAGAAGTTAAAGAGGAAGCTAATGCTATTTTTAATAATTTAGGCTTAAATATGAGTGTTGCTATAAATATGTTCTTAAAAAGAGCAATTTATGAAAGAGGAATACCATTCGAGGTTAAAGAGCCTAGACCAAGTAGAGAATTTATAGCGGCACTTAATGAACTTGATTATATGGAAAAACATCCAACTGAATATAAAGCTTATAACAGTATCGCAGATTTAAAAAAGGCTTTGGAGTCAGATGATTAGTTACCAAATTAAGTTTACTAAAAGTTTTAAAAAACAACTAAAAAAAATTACTAAACAGGGAAAAAATATTGATAAGCTTTTAAATGTAGTTGATATGTTATCGAAGAAAAAAGAGTTGGATTCTAAGTATAGAGATCATGCTCTTATTGATAATAAATATTATAGTAATTGTAGGGAATGTCATATTGAATCGGATTGGTTGTTAGTTTATAAATATGATGAAGATATATTAATTTTATATTTAGTAGAAACTGGTAGTCATAGTGATTTATTTAATAAATAATTTATATTTTATAAAATAAGCATAGTAAGAATTAAATTTCTTGCTTTTTTCTTCTCATTAGTATATGATGCATCCTAATAAAGTAGGAATAATATGATTGCAAGAATAACTAATTTTACAAGTAAAGAAAATCAAATTATAGAATGGGATGAGAGAATTCCTAAGATAATAAATAGTAAATGGTATGATTATGAAGAAAGGTTGTTTAATAGGCTTTTAGGATAATTTAATTTTTTGTTAGAGAAATATCCTGACAGTTTAAGAGAAGATTGTATATTAAAAGAATATCAAAAATTAAAGAAATATGCTAAAGATAATAAGGCTGCTGTAAGTAATTGTTATTCATATTATAATAAAAATAAATAAAATTCTAGAATTAATACATATGGTATTATAATTGTTCCTAAAAAGTATTATCCTACATGTATTACTATAACTAGTTATAATAGCGAAAGTGGAATATTATTAAGTAAAGATGAACTAAAACTGGAATTAAATAGAGAAGAAATAGATTATACTAGAATGATGACACTAGATTCTTCGGTAACTTTTATTTATAAAAAAGATAAAAAATTAATAAAACATTTGTAAAAGTAGTTGCATAAAATATAAAAACTGTGTTATAGTTTGTTTATTAAAACAAGTGCGAAAGACGGGAATAAGGAAATTTTTAAGAGAGTTAATGGTTGGTGGAAATTAACAAAGGAACTTATTTCAGATCACTTTCAAGTTGTGCTTTATGGATAAGATAAAGCCGGGTAAAACCGTTATCTAATTAAGATAGTTAAATCTATGAACTAAGGTGGTACCACGAAAAAGATTCGTCCTTAGAACATAGATTTTTTTGTTTAGGAGGGAAATTATGGCATTTAAAGAACTAAGAAAAGGTAAAACACATGAACTAGAACTAGAAACGCTTAAAGAATGGGATAAAATAAATATCTTAGAAAAAACCATCTCTAACCGTAAAGACTGCAAAAACTTTGTCTTCTATGATGGACCTGCTACTGCTAATGGTATGCCTGGTCTTCATCATATGATGGCTAAATTCTTAAAAGATACTTTCTGTAAATATAAAACCATGCAAGGATATCGTGTCTTACGTAAGGTAGGGTGGGATACACATGGTCTTCCTGTTGAGTTACAAGTAGAAAAAGAACTTGGCTTTAATAACAAAAAAGATATTGAAGAATATGGTATTAAAGAATTTAACCAAAAATGTAAAGAAAGTGTTTGGAAAAATGAAAAAGCCTTTACTGATTTAACTAGAGAAATGGGGCAATTTATTGACTTAGAACATCCTTATGTTACATATGATAATAACTATATTGAAACAGAATGGTGGATCTTAAAGAAATTCTTTGATGAAGGTATGTTTTATGAAGGACATAAGATTTTACCATACTGTACAAGATGTGGTACTGGTCTAGCTTCTCATGAGGTTGCTCAAGGTTATAAAGAAATTACTGCTAATACGGTTATTGTTCCTATGAAAAAGAAAGATGAAGATGTTTACTTTCTTGTTTGGACAACAACTCCTTGGACTCTAATTAGTAATGTTGCTTTATGTGTTAATCCACGTGAAGAATATATTTTAGCTGAATCTAAAGGCAATAAATTTATCGTTGGTAAAGCTTTAGCAAATAAAGTTTTAGGAGACGATTATAAAGTTCTAGAAGAATATAGTGGTAAGAACTTAGAATATATGGAATATGAACAACTTATTCCAAGTTTAAAAGTAGACAAAAAAGCCTTCTTTGTTACTGTTGATGACTATGTTACAATGGATAGTGGTACAGGTATTGTTCATATTGCTCCTGCATTTGGACAAGATGATTATAACGTTGGTAAAAAATATGATTTACCAGTCTTAAATCCTGTCGGTGAAGATGGCAAATATATTGATGGTCTTTGGAAAGGTATGCGTGTTTTTGATGCAGACTTAGAGGTTATTAAATACTTAAAAGAAAATGGTAAACTTTTCAAAAAAGAAAAAATGATTCACAACTATCCTCATTGTTGGCGATGTGATACCCCACTTTTATACTATGCTAAACCATCATACTATTTAGAGGTTACCAAACTAAAAGATAAAATTGTTAAAAACAATAACGAAGTCGCTTGGCATCCTAGTTTTGTTGGCGAAAAAAGATTTGGTAATTGGCTTTTAAATATGAATGACTGGGCTATCTCTCGAAATAGATATTGGGGTACACCTTTACCACTATGGAAATGTAGTTGTGGTCATCAAGAAATGATTGGTTCAAGAAAGGAACTAGTAGAAAAAACGATTGAAGATATTGATGAGTCTATTGAACTACATCGTCCCTATGTTGATGACATTCATATTAAGTGCCCTTTATGTGGTAAGAAAATGACTAGAGTTAGTGAGGTTATTGACTGTTGGTTTGATTCAGGTTCTATGCCTTTTGCTCAATACCATTATCCATTTGAAAATAAAGAACTATTTGAAGATCAATTTCCAGCTGACTTTATCTCTGAAGGAATTGACCAAACTCGTGGTTGGTTCTATACTCTTATGATAATTTCTACCTTTGTAACTGGAAAAAGTCCCTATAAAAATGTTTTAGTTAATGACTTATTACTTGATAAATATGGTAAGAAAATGAGCAAATCCAAAGGCAATATCGTCCAACCATTTGACTTAATGAATGAATTTGGAGCTGATACCATCAGATTCTATTTACCATATGTATCTCCTGTTTGGACACCAATAAAATTTGATCTTGATGGCTTAAAAGAAGTTTACTCTAAATACTTAGGAACCCTAAAAAATGCTTACTCTTTCTTTGAAATGTATGCCAACGCTGATAAAATTGATCCAAGAGACTATAATGTTCCTATAAATAATCGTGATATAACTGATAAATGGCTATTATCTAGACTTAATAATACAATATTAAAAGTAACAAAAGCTTATGAAGAATATGACCTAAATAAAGTTGTTCATTATCTTGTTGATTTCTTAAATGATGACTTATCTAATTGGTATATTAGAAGCAATAGAAGAAGATTCTGGGAAAGTGAATTAACTGAAAGTAAGAAGGCAGTTTACCAAACCACCTATGAAGTATTACTTACTTTTGTCAAACTAGCTGCTCCTATTACACCGTATATAACCGAGGAAATATATCAAAATTTAACTACTAAAACCTCTATTCATCTTGAAGACTTTCCAACCTATGATGAAAGCTTAATTGATGAAGAACTAGAAAACAGAATGAATCTTGTTCGCGATGTTTGTAGTTTAGGAAGAAATGCTCGTGAAGATGCTGGTATTAAAGTAAGACAACCGCTTAACTTTATTATTGTTCCTTCAATATTTAAATCAGTTATTGGTACTCTAGACTCTATTATTAAAGAAGAATTAAATATCAAAGAAATAATGTATGAAGAAGATATGAGTCTTTATATGGATTATATAGTTAAACCTAATTTCAAAGTAGTTGGTAAAATCTTTGGACCTAAAATCAAAGAATTTCAAGAACTCGTTGCAACTTTTAATATCAATGATGTTAATCAGATTAAAGCTGGCTATTATACTACTGACTTTAATGGTGAAAAATTAGAAATTACCTCAGATATGATTACTACAACTTTAAAAAATAAAGAAGGTTACAAGTCAGCTACTAACGGAAATATTAGTGTTGTCTTAGAGACTACTTTAACTGATGATTTACTACTAGAAGGTTTAGCACGTGAGGTTGTAAGAAAAGTTCAAAGTCTTAGAAAAGAAGCTGATTTTATTATCACGGATCGCATTACTTTATATTATAATGGCAATGATTTACTTGATAAAATGATTGCAACTTATGAAGAATATGTTAAAGAAGAAACATTATCTATAGAGTTAATTAAAGATGAAAACCTTCCTAAAGATATCATGTTAAATGATATAGCCATGGCTCTAAAAGTAGAAAAAGTTAAATAAATAATTATTGAAATAGCACGCTAAGATAGAGTATAATTAACTTAAAGTATAGAAAGAAGGTATGAAAAATGCAAGCTAGCATCCGTTTACAAATAGTTACCTGGGGGGGGGTACTTTAGAAGCTTAAGTACTTTCTTTAATCATGGAATAAGAACAGGATAGAAGGATTCTGTTCTTTTTTATGGTTAAATGAAAGGAGAAAAAGATGAAAAGACTATTATTAAATACTAAAGTATCAAAAATATATATAATAAGTGTAATTATAATAACCTTATTACTATTAACAAGTTACTTTTCTTATGCGATGTTTACTGTAACCAACGAAAAGAATAATGCTATTAGTATTGTTACAGGAACACTGGACTATAAATTAGAAATAGATAGAAAAGAAGGAAATACTTTAACTATTCCTGGTGAGACCTCAATAGAGTTTATAGTTACTTTAAGTAATCCAAACAATAGAATAGCAAGATTTAACTTTTACTACTTAAATGAAATCCCAGATAATGTAACTGTTGGTTATATCACAGATTGTGAAACAAATCCTTTACCAGAAGAAATAGGAGTTAATCTAGAAACAAGTAAAAGTATAGGTAGTAGTAATAAATATAAAATAATGGTCGAAAATAATTCTCATAATGAGGTAGTAATAGAGTTAGGAGTAAGTGTAGGTCTAGATTATAATGATTTAAGCCTACCAAGTAATGGCCATTTATTTAAAGAATATATAAATGAACCAAATG
Organism: Candidatus Onthousia faecavium; assembly: GCA_018711135.1. Taxonomy (GTDB): domain Bacteria; phylum Bacillota_I; class Bacilli_A; order RF39; family UBA660; genus Onthousia; species Onthousia faecavium. The sequence continues at coordinate 47,065 of DVIS01000019.1, read as the reverse complement.
CTCCAGAGTTAGATACTAATATGATTGCCGTAAAATATGAAAACAATAATTGGGTAAAAGCAGATATAAGTAATGCTAATAATGATTGGTATAACTATAATGAACAAAAATGGGCTAATGCGGTAACAGTAAGTAGCTCAACAAGAGAAAGTTATAAAAATGCAAGTGTAGGAACCATAATAAATATGAATGATATTGAAACCATGTGGGTATGGATACCGAGATACTCGTATACAATCGGTAGTAAAGATGGAACTAATTACTATGGAAAACAAGGGAATTTTTTAACAACAACTCCAACTCAAGAATTACCAGGAGAAATAGATGTTAAATTTGTGGCTAGTGGAGAAAAAGATAGATGTAGTGCTAAATATAAAGTAGGAGAAGAAATAACAAGCTGGTATACTCCAGATGCTTTTACCTTTGGTGATGAAGAGTTAAGCGGAATCTGGGTAGGAAAGTTTGAGACAAGTAGTAGTGATCCATCTTTAGAACATGGAGGAGGCAATACAACAGAATTAGATCCTATGATTAAACCTAATGTTGTAAGTTGGCGTGGTAATAGTATTGCTAATATTTTTAATATTAGTCTTAAAATGAATGATGAAGGAAATAGATATGGATTTAGTAGTAATGTAGATACCCATGCTATGAAAAGTAGTGAGTGGGGAGCTGTTACTTATTTAACCCAATCTAAATACGGTAAAATTGGTAATACTAATTATAGTGGAGCTAATAAAGAGGTATATCAAAACAAGAGTGATCAATATATAACAGGATGCAGTTGGGGGGCTCCTGGTGGTGGTACCGGATATGACTTTGGCTGTCAATATACTTATGATATAAATATAAATGGAACAGGTGCTTCAACAACTGGCAATATTTATGGAATCTATGATATGGTAGGATGTTCTCATGAATTTATGATGGGAAATTATAATGATATTACCATTAATAGTGGTTTTTCTTCAATGCCTGATGCCAAATATTATGATAAATATACTAGTGATGATACTGTTACTGCCTGTAATGGAGGTTTGTGTAAATCATATTACTTATCAGAAATAGCTCATTGGTATAATGATTTTTATGCTACTGTTAATTCTGATATACCATGGATAATTTGTGGTAGTAATTATTATTATCCTGATGGCTCAATCGAACCATTAACTCCTGGTATCTTTTGGTATTCAACTGATAAAGGTACAGATGATACCCATCACGATCGTGCTTCTAGGATAGTTATTGCTCCATAATAAATGGCAGAATGAAAAAGAGTATAAAGAAAACAAGCATATAAAACATAAAAAATGATAAAGTTTAGTCTTATCAATTTTTTTTGTTTTACTTAAAACCCTTTAAAAAAGTCTAAAAACTTGTTATTATATTAATAGATTAATGTTAAAAGGATGATATATATGTTTTATATTTTAGAAAGTGTTTGCTCTGATTATGCTTTAGCTGGTACATTAGCTACTCTAGAACGTATTTTTTCTATAGTTTGCATCGTTGTACCTATAATATTGATTGTGGCCTTAACTTTAGCTTTAATATCTAATATGCTTAATCCAGACAAAAAAAATGGCCTAAAGAGTATTTTGACTAAGTTTCTAGCAGCTCTTATTATTTTCTTCCTTCCTTCTGTTGTAAATCTTGTTACCAATTTTTTTACTCTTGTTTCTAAAGAAAATACAACTCTATACAATGTAGGAGCGTGTTGGCAAGAAGCCTTAGCCACTGATGAGGTTATCAGAAATACTCCTTTTCCAACTTATAATAGTAGCTCTTTCCATGATCTCATGTCTGATTTTGAAGCAGTAGAAGATTTTAAAGCTGCAACTCAAGTTGTTGTTAATACTGCCGCTAACGTCTTGTCAGGTATGCCTATTTATTATCAAGGCGATTATCCAACTGTAAAACTGGGTAATTCTACTATTGCTTTAGGAGGCTGTGGATTCACCTCAGGTGCTATGGTTGCTTCCTATTTAACTGGAAAAAGCATTACTCCTGATCAAGTTGTCAATGAAATGGGTCAACCTTACTATGTTAATGGCGCTGGCATGTCTTGGGCTTTTCCCAAAGCTTTAGCTGATTACTATGGATTAGGGGAGGTTGTTTCCACTACTAATCCAGAACTTGTTATCTCTGCTTTAAAAGCCGGACAACCAGTTATGTGCTCCCAAAGACCAGGCCTATTTACAAGAAGCGGCCATATTATTGTTTTAAGTGGCATTACTAAAGATGGTAAAATATTAGTTCAAGATCCAAATCAATACAATGCTATTACTAAAGACTATAACAATAGAGCTTTTGATATGTATAAAGAGATTCATCCAACCGCTGCTATGTACTGGATCTTCGAACAGAAAAAAGTCTAAAAGGAGGTTACACATGAATAAAAAACGTCTAATTATTATAAGCATTATCATAATATTAACAATCATCATCACCTTTATCTTTTGGCCTCGAAATGAATTGTTTTCTCCTATTGATGCTTTAAAAACTGAAAATAGTTCTCTATCTAATAAAACTATTAAAGAGCTTAATAACAACTATTATCAAGAATTAAAAAGATTAAATCTTTATAACCAAGATCTAACATATAACGAAGAAAATAACCACTATCAAGATAACAACTATATTGGAAGATTTGTTTCCGAAGAAGGATATACTTATCAATTTACCATTAACACTACTAATAATACTGTTAAAATAATAGAAATAGCCAATATTCAAATAGAACGTGAAAATCTAGGACAAAACTATGGCGGAATAGAGGAATAATATGATAGAATTAGAACAATATAAACCATATATAAAAATTATTATATTTTTAATAATAGGTACTGCTGTTATTATTCTTATTTTTCTTTTAACTAATAATACAAGTAATAAAATCGATACTTACTTTAGTATCAAAGAAGAATATAAAAGTGATACTACTAGCTTTACCTCATATTTACCAAATATTAAATTTAATAGTGCTGATGCTAAAAAAGTTAACCAAGGATTAGAACAAAATTTTAATACTGCTCTTGATTATGATGCCTTGTTTACTTATCAAGTTGATCTTAATGATGACTATCTATCTCTTGCTACTTTCTATATCTATAATGATATAAACGATAATAATTATCCTAAAACTATTATTAGAACTTATAATTTTGATCTTGATACAGGTAACCTAGTTACCGACGCTGACTTATTAAAAGCTTTTTCTATTACTGAAAATGACATTGAAAATACATTAGAGCAAGAATTTACTAATTATTATAAACAAGAGCTAGAAAGTATGTATTTTACCGAATCTGAATGTGATTATGAATGCTTCTTAAATCTTCGAGGTATAGATTCATACAGTGATAATGTTTATTTATATGTTGTTAATAACAAATTACACTTTTACCGTCCTTTTGCAGTTTACTCTAAATATGAAGAAGAACAATTCTATCGCCATGAAGATTTCTTATTTGCCATAGATGAGTAACTAATTAAATAAATTGATATATGTTATAGTAGGTGATGTAAATGAAAAAATTAAGTGAATTATATGATATTTCTGATGATAGAGAGATACAAGGTATAAAGATAAATTCTAAAGAGGTAGAACCTGGTGATATTTTTGTTTGTACGATGGGTGTTACTGCTGATCGCCATGATTTTATAGATGAAGCGATTAATAATGGTGCTAGTGCTATTATTGTCAGTAAAGATATCTCCCCTAAAAGTGTTCCTGTTATCAAAGTTAAAGATACTAATCAAGAACTAAGAAACCTTTGTGCTAAGTTCTATGATTATCCCTATAAAAAAGCCTATATGATCGGGGTTACTGGCACTAATGGTAAAACTACTGTTGCTGAAATTATTTATCAGCTATTAGGTAATAATGCTGCATATATTGGAACTAACGGTAGAAAGTATAAAAATAAACATTTTAGTATGCGTAATACTACTCCTGATGTGGATAGACTATATAAATATTTTAATGAATTTCTTACTAATGGTTGTCCTACCATTTGTATGGAAGCATCAAGTGAAGCTTTTTTTCGTCATCGTCTAGATGATATTAAATATGATATTGCAATTCTTACAAATGTTACTAAAGACCATTTAAACATTCATAAAACTCTTGAAAATTATGTTAACTGTAAAAAAGAGTTATTTAAACAAGTTAAAGATAGCGGTTTTTCGATTTTAAATAGTAATGATTTATACTATGAGAAATTTAAAGCCATTGCTAAAGGTCATATTGTAACATATGGTTATAAAGAAGATGATACTCTAATGATTAAAGATTATGCTTTAAAAAGAAATGAAACGATAATTACTTTTAAGTATCAAAATTCTGACTATAAAGTTACATCTCCACTCCTTGGAAGCTTTAATGTTGAGAACTTAGCTGCTTCTCTTTTAACCTTATTATGTAAAGGTTTCTCTTTTAATGAGATTATTTCAAGAATAAAGGATCTAAAACAAATTGAAGGTAGAATGGAAATAATGCCATTTACTAATCAGTATACCGTTATCTTAGACTATGCTCATACTGAAGATGCTCTTACTAATATCTTAACCTTTTTGAATTCTGTTAAGGAAGGAAAGATAATTACCGTCACTGGTAGTGCAGGTGGTAGAGAAAAAGAAAAAAGACCTTTTATGGGTAAAGTAGTTTTAGAAAAATCTGATTATGTTATTTTTACTATGGATGATCCTAGATATGAAGATCCTAATCAAATTATTGATGACTTAATTGGAACATCTAAAAAGACTAACTATGAAAGAATTATTGATAGAAAAGAAGCAATCTATAAAGCTTTGTCTTTAGCTAAAACTAAAGATATTATTTTAATTGCTGGTAAGGGTAGAGATGATTATATGGCTATAGAAGATAAGTATTTACCATATAATGATTATGATGTTATTAAGAGTTTCTATGAACACTAGTTTACACTGCTATTTTGTCAAATAGTTGTCTTCTTAGTGTCAATGTGATATCATAATATTGAGGGATAAATATGAAAATAACTGTTTATATTATAAATGCTATACTCTTTATGGGGTGTTGTTTACTTGTCAGTACAACTACTCCAGATATAACTAATATAGATGTAAATAATAAAATAACTTATGTAAAGAGTGAAACGATAACTAAAGAAGAAACGGTAATAGAATCTGTTCCTACTATAGAAATAGAACCCATAATAGAAGAGAATGTTCCTATAGAAGAACCACAAGAGGTAGAGAAAGCTATTATAGAAGATGAAACTGTTCCAGAAGAACAAATTCAAAAAGAGGAGTCTCTTCCTTCTACCAATCTTGGACAGAATAATAATGAAATTTTTACTGGAAAAATGAGTGGTTATGGTGCTGATATTGGTACCCATACCGCTTATGGTTACTGTATTACTGATACTATCACTTATCTTGATAAAGAGTATGGAGAACTTAGAATCTTATCAGGAGGCAAAGAGTATCCATATGGAACCGTAGTAAAAGTTAGTAATACAAATGTTGGAGACTTTGTAGGTATTGTTTTAGATCGAGGACCTAATATAGGTAAAGAAGGAAAGTTTATGTTTGATTTATTATTTAAAACTAGTAATGAAGCTTTAAGTTATGGTGTAAGTAATAATGCTAGTTTTGAAATACTAAGAGAAGGTTTTTAAGATGAAACATTTAATTACTATAATTGGAACAGATGGTTCGATAAAAACAAGTAGTGAAGAAAATATTTCTGTTGAAGAAAGAGATAAGGAAGAAAAATATAGTCATAACACTTTATTTACTAATGATATATATCCTAGTGCTTGGTGGTGTTTACATGGTCTTGATTTAACAAATGATGAAGAATTTACCTCATCTTTAGATAAGATAGCGTCTTTAGCTAATCTTATCACTATTTTAGATATAAGCTATATAACAAAAGATGACCTTAATCATAATGCTATTCATATAGTAAGTCCTAGCTTACATGATGTAACAGAAGAACAAAAGGAAAGTTTAAAAAACATTTATAATGAAGAGATAAACCATGATAATTTAGAAGCAACTATTATAGATTGTGTTAACGATTATGATATTTATGATATCAGTTCCTTTCATAGTATCACTGACTATTTTACAGCTTTAGGAATTAGTAATACTAATAATAAACACAGATAATATTGTTAATCAGTTAAGGATATGTTAATATATAAACAGATAAAAAATAGAAAGAAGGTATAAAATGAGAACAGCCATCCGTTTACAACAAGTTACCTGGGGGGGGGTACTTTAGAAGCTTAAGTACCTTCTTTGATCATATAATAAGGACAGGATAGGAGTATTCTGTTCTTTTTTTGTGGTTGAATGAAGGGAGTAAGAGATGAAGAGAATATTATTAAATACTAAAATATCAAAAATATATATGATAAGCGTAATATTGATTACTTTACTGCTATTAACAAGCTACTTTTCTTATGCGATGTTTACTGTTAGTAAGGAAAAGAGTAATGCGATAAGTATTGTCACAGGAACACTAAGTTATGACTTAAAAGTAGATGGAGTAAGTACAGATAAATTAGTAGTTGGTCCAAAAGAAGAAAAAATATTTCTTGTTTCTTTATCTAATCCTAATAATAGAATTGCTAGATTTAACTTATATTATAAAGGTAATTTAGATCAAAGTATAGAAGCTGGTTATATTATAGATTGTGAAAGTATTAAACCACCAGAAGCAACTGGAATAAATTTAGAAGCAACAGGAACAATAGGATCAAGTGAAACTTATAAAATTATAGTATATAATGATAGCAATAAGGAACAGACAATAACTTTAGGAGTAAGTGTAGGGCTAGATTATAATGATTTAAGTTTAGAAAATGATGAACATTTATTTTTAGAATATGGCCAAAATGTAAATACTCCAGAATTAGATACTAATATGATAGCTGTGAAATATGTAGATAACAATTGGGTAAAAGCCAATACAAATAACACTGATAATGATTGGTATAACTATAGTGAACAGAAATGGGCCAATGCCGTAACTGTCAGCAGTAGTACAAGAGAGAGCTATAAGAGTGCTAGTGTAGGAACTGTAATAAATATGGATGATATAGAGACTATGTGGGTATGGATACCACGATATAGTTATTCTATAGCAAGTATTGATGGAACAAATTACTATGGTAGACAAGTAGCATGTGAGAGTAATTCTCCAACTCAAGCTTTACCAGGAGAGATAGATATAAAATTTGTTAGAGTAAATGTCAAAGAAAAGGGAACTGCTAGATATAATATAAATGAAGGAATGAATAGTAATAGTTGGTATACCCCAGATGCTTTTACTTTTGGTGATGAAGAACTATCAGGAATCTGGGTAGGAAAATTTGAAACAAGTAGTAGTAATCCTGATGCAGAATATGGAGGAGGAGATACAACTACTTTAGATCCAATAATTAAACCTAATGTGATAAGTTGGAGAAATATAAGTATAAGTAATGCTTTTAATGTATCAATAAAAATGAATGATGCAGGAAATAGATATGGATTTAGTAGTAGTGTAGATACACATATGATGAAGAATAGTGAATGGGCAACAGTAGCCTACTTATCCCAAAGTCGATATGGAAAACTAGGTAATACCGATTTTAGTAATGCTAATAAAGAGATTTATCAAAATAAAAGTGATCAATATATAACTGGATGCAGTTATGGAGAACCAAGCAATGGTAATACTGATTATGGTTGTCATTATACTTATGATATAGATATTAATGGTACTGGCTCTTCAACAACTGGAAATATTTATGGAATCTATGATATGTCAGGTGGAGCCTGGGAATTTATAATGGCAAATTATAACGGAATTGGTATGGAAAATATTATAATAGACTCTAAATATTATGATCAATATACAAGCGACAATACTAATACCGCATGTTCTGGTAAAATTTGTTTATCCCATGCTTTAAGTGAAACTAACAATTGGTATAACGATTCATGGACAATGGTCAATTCAGCATACCCTTGGATTATTAGAGGTGGTTATTATGGTGACAAAACTGATGCTGGAATTTTTCATTATTACAATTATATAAGTTCAGGTCGTTATAATGGTTCTTTTCGTCTTGTATTAAATGCCGGTAATTAAATCTATTGTAATAATTCATTAATTATGTTACTATTAAGTTAATAAAAAATAGAAAGAAGGTATGAAATGACAAGAACATCCGGTTTACAACAAGTTACCTGGGGGGGGGTACTTTAGAAGCTTAAGTACCTTCTTTAATCATACAATAAGGACAGGATAGGAGTATTCTGTTCTTTTTCATGGTGTAAATTGGTTATATAGCCAGCACATAAAATTAAAGAAATAGGGTAAACTATAATTAATGTCAAGATAATTGATAAGGAGTAGAAGATGAAAAGAATATTATTGAATACTAAGATATCAAAAATATATATAATAAGTGTAATATTAATAACTTTGCTACTATTAACAAGTTACTTTTCTTATGCAATGTTTACAGTAACAAAAGAAAAGAGTAATGCCATAAGTATTGTCACAGGAACACTAAGTTATGACTTAAAAGTAGATAATGTTAGTACTGAAAGTCTTGTAGTTCCTGCCAATAGTATTAAAGAATTTATTATTACATTATCTAATCCTAATAGTAGAATAGCAAGATTTAACTTTTATTATATAGGTGATTTATCTTCTGAGATTGAACTTGGTTACCTTGAAGAAGCTAATTTTAATACTCCTCCAGAAGAACCAGGAATTAATCTAGAAAAACAAGGGACAATTAGTAGTAGCAATACTTATAAGATAAAAGTAAGAAATACTAGTGACAATGAAATTACTATTCCTTTAGGAGTAGGTGTGGGACTAGATTATAATGATTTAAATCTACCTAGTAATGGCCATTTATTTGTAAAGTATAATGCTAGTACTTTAGATAAGATATTAGTGGATAATAAAGTTCAAGTATCAAAAGATAATATGTTTAATTATGCAAGTAACGGTATGAAATTTGGCGCAGATACCGTTGATCCAAATTATATAACACCTGGAGTATACAAAGCCATCGATGAAGATGGAGTAAGTTATTATTTCCGTGGTAGTATAGACAACAATAATATTAAATTTGGTAAATATGATGAAGATTATTATGTCTATAATTATTATGATAGTTATTTTCAAAGTTTAGAGAGTTGTCAAGAATATAATTCTAATTGTACTGAAAGTAATAAAATAAAGTTAGCATCTAGTGGGGATGATATGTACTTGAAAATAGTAAGAGTAAATGGTGATGGTAGCCTAAGATTAATTTATAATGGGACAAATACAAGTATTAATGACAATGACTTAGCTACCTCATATATAATAGGATTTGCTCCTTATAACTTAATCTATGATGATCCAAAATATACAGGATATACCTATGATAATGGTGTAGATAGTTTTATTAAAAAAGAAGTCGATACCTGGTATAACAATACTTTAGGAAAAAATAATGCTTATGATGATAAAGTAATAGAAGGAAGATTTTGTAGTGATAGTAGTGGTTATACTGCTGTTAAAGACTATGGTATAAATAGAGATTATATGGGCTTTAGTAGTTATGATAGAATTCATCAACTTGTTGATGGGAAGGGTGAAGACATTTCTCCAACTTTAATATGCCCTAATACTAATGAAAGTTATGGTGGTAGTTATAAACTTAAAGCTGGTTTAATAACAGTCGATGAGTTAATCTTTTCAGGAGAGAATTTGGAGGTTACAAGTGATAGTTATCTTAGTGTTGATAATTTCAGGTACTATACCATGACTCCTGCGGATTTCCGTAATAATGTTCCTACTATTTGGGATCAATTAGATGCCTTGCATATTATTTTCATTTTTAGTACCCAATTGAATTCAGATGGAATAAGGCCCGTTATCAATTTAAATAGTGATGTTATCTTAAGTGGTTCTGGAACTATGGATAATCCATACACAGTACAGTAATCTTTATTTCGACATCTTCTTCTCTTTTAGCTTCTTATATAAATATGTAATAACTAATACTCCTAATAATATATAAATAGGTACTTTTAATTTTTTAACAAAATTATCTAAGATAATCCAGTTATTACCTAAAGCATAGCCGACATAAACAAAAGCAAAAGTCCAAGGAATACTACCTAAAGTTGTATAAATTACAAACTTAATAAACGGTACTTTACTAACTCCCATTGGTAGGGAAATAAGGGTTCTAATAATAGGAAAATTTCTTCCAATAAAAGCTGCTACTAGCCCATACTTATTAAACCATCTATCACATTTATCAATATCTTCTTCTTTCATAAAAAAGAACTTACCATAAGTTTGAATAAACTTTCTTCCTCCAAAATATCCCATTGCATAAATAACAATTGCACAAAAAACACTACCTAATATTCCTATTAAGAACGCTAAAGAAAAAGAAAATATTCCTTGTCCTGCAAGTATTCCTGCTGTCGCTAATATTAACTCACTAGGAATAATAATTATTACTGCCTCAAGAACCATGCCTAAAAACATCCCTAAATAGCCTAAATTGACCATTAATGAGGTTATATAAGAATCCATGACATCACCTTAATTAAGTATATGTTTACTAAATTTGGAATATGTTCTATTTTGTCTTCAAAATCTACTTTAAAAAATAATCATATTAGGGTATGATTATATAAAGTATGGTGGTGTTGATGAGGATAAATTTTAAAGTAATAAGCATGATTGTACTTATAGGTGTTGTTATAACTATTCTTTGTGGCGCTTATATTATAACTGATTTAAAGACGCGGGAAGAACAAACTCTTGATATTATAAATAGACGTCAAGAATTAACGGCGAGGGAAGAAAAGCTTGCAGGGATTAAGAATAATTATAATAGTACTGTCAAAGTCTCAGATAATGCTACAATATATAGAAAAGATAATGATAGTTATATAGCAGCAGGTTCTATAAATAAAGATGTAATTGTTGAGTTAGAACAAATAGCAAATCCTAGTTTAGAAAATGAATACTTTAAAATATTAGATACTGATTACTATCTTTCTTATGATGATGTTGAAAAGACTGACATTTCTAATGATAAGAGATATTTAAATTATTTAGAGTTTCCTTTAGAAATTACGACTGACAGTAATACTATATTCTATGATAAAAACGGTAATGAACTCTTTAGTCTTGATAATCCTATTACTGCTAAAGTTATTATTAATAATGAAAATTATTATGGAATTAAGTTATTATCTAATCTAGTTTATGTAAAAAAAGAAAGTGTTAATACGACAACTGAATTAGAAGATACTAATATAGATTTAATTGCTAAAGAGCTACCTGCTATTTTATATCACTTTATTTATTTAAATGGTGATCCTTCTTGTAATGAGACTATTTGTCATAGTGAAGAGCAGATAGATAGTCATTTCAAGTTTTTACATGACAATGATGTCTTTACTTTAAATACAGATGAGGTTTTAAGTTTTATAAAAGAAGAAATAAGGTTACCAAAAAAATCTATTTTAATTACGATAGATGATGGTGCAAGAGCGGAAAACTTTATTCCTTTCTTAGAGAAATATCAGTTAAATGCAACTTTATTTTTAGTTAGTTCTTGGTATCCCGTTAGTAAGTTTTCATCTCCATATTTAGAAATAGCAAGTCATACTCATGATATGCACACAACAGGTGTTTGTCCAACTGGTCAAGGTGGAGGCATTAACTGTTTAGATGAAGAGACAATTTTAACTGATTTAAAAAATAGTAGAGCAACATTAAATAATACTAAAGCTTTCTGTTTTCCTTTCTTTGAATATAGTGATTATTCTATTAACTTAGTGAAAGAAGCAGGATTTGAAATGGCCTTTATAGGGGGAGGTACTAAAATAAAACCAGGAATTGATCCCTATAAAATACCTCGCTATACGTTTTTTAATAATACTAGCGTTGACTATTTAAGAAGATTAGTCTTTACATAACATATAATAAAATACTAAAAAAGTGAAAGACTGATCCTGCTAAGACAAAAAAATGAAAGACGGAGTGAAAATATTTTCTTTTAGAACCTATTCCATATAGTATCGCTCCAATTGTATAAATAACACCGCCACCGATTAAAAGATTTAGACCTGTACTTGGTAAAAGACTTTTAATATCGTTATAAGAAAAGATAATTAACCAGCCCATTATTAAGTACATAGCCGTTGATGGTATTTGAAACTTTTCAAGATTAATTGCATTTAATAAAACGCCAATAATAGCACTAAGCCAGATAATAATAAAGATGATTATACCTTCTGTACCTTTGATTAGACTTAAACAGTAAGGCGTATAACATCCTGCTATAAAAATATAAATATCACAGTGATCAATAACCCTAAATACTTTTTTGGCTTTTAATCTAGGACTTAGAGAATGATATAAACAACTCATTAAATACATAATTATCATTGTAGAGCCATAAATACAAGCAGATACAATACCAATAGTATTATTATTTTTAGCAGCAAAGATAATAGTTAAAATAAGAGCAGTTATACCTAATAAAACGCCTAAACCATGTGATATAGCATTAATTATTTCTTCTCCTAAACTATATTTAGGGATAGTTATTTTTCTCATTTTGGGCCTCCTTTTCTATTACTTTAATTATACCCCTAATTATTTAATATGGTAAGAAATATACGAAAATTCATTAAATAATTTAAATTGTCATATATTATCTTTCTGTTATATAATTGAGGTGAAAGAGAGGTATTTATGGAATTATTAGATGATTTTATTACTTTAAGGTCATATCATGGTCATAAAACAACTTTTGAGAAAGTAAAACAGGAATATTTTAATTTAAAAGAAGAAATTTCTGATTTAAAGCAAGCAAGAGCAAGAATGCTGCAGCAGGAAAAAGGTTCTACGATGGAACTAACTTTACAAGAAAAAATTTATTTAATAGATTTGTTAGAGATTGAGAAAAATAGAAAAGGAGCAGATTTATTTAGAATTGAGACTATAATTGATAAGCTTTATACTACTAATTTTGATTTGAAAGGGTATAAAGACTTAACAAATTCAATAGATAAAAAAGAGAAAGCTTTAAGAAAGATCTTGTTTGAACAAATAAGATTTAAAAAGACAAGAGATGAAAAAGGATCATGCAGTCATCAATTTATCTTGGATGATAATAATTTAAAATGTGTATGTTGTAATTTAGAAACAAAAAAATACAATTTGCAAGAACAAGATTTAGAATTATTAAAAGAAATAGCGACAGCTCAACATCTAATTCTTAAAGATGTTACTAAAGGTGATTTGCCACTTTTAACAATTTTAAAGGAGGAGCAAGAAAAATATAAAAGTGCTACTGATTTTGATGATGAACAAGAATTATTTGCTTTAAACTTACAAATAAAAAGAGCCCATATGTTAGATAATGGTATTTTAGAAGATGGAAAAACAAGAGTTGATAATCCTAAATATTTAGATGAAGAAAAAACTACTGAATTACTTGCTAAACTTTCCTTAGAATATCAAGAAATTGCTTCTAGTGATACTAGATTTAAAGATTTGTTAAAAGAAGAACTATTGACAGCAAAATATGAAATATTAATTCTATCAGGTAAAAAGATACCTGAATTAGTGTCTACAGCTTCTGATGATTTAGCGCTTACATCTTTATCTAAAGCTGTATATAATATGTCTAGAGAAGATAGAAGAGTAAATAGTGGGTATTTTAAAAGTGAAAATGATGCTGTTTTCTATAACTGTTTAACTGCTAATCCTAAAGTTAATAAAAAGATAATAGAAATGAAAGGGATAAATCCCCTTACATAATACGAAAACCCGTACTATTATAGTTACGGGCTTTATGTTATACTCTTTATGAATACATTTATTTGGAATTAGGTGCTTTCTATAGCTTTTAAAATTATAGAAAGGAGAAGGACTATGAATAAAAGAGAAACCTCATTATATTTTATAATCCTCCTATTATTATTTATAGTAATCTCTTTGATTTACAATAAATAAGACATCTAATTCCTATAGGAATTAGATGTTAGCAAAAACATTTTGAAAGCATCTATTCTGATAGATGTATTCATTTTTAATTTATGAAGAAAATCTTCATGTATACATTGTAGCATATTTTTCTCTAAATTAATAGATAAAAAAATAAATTTATTATATAATTATTTTAAACGATAGAAAAGAGGGACAATATGAAAAAAATAATGGATGGTAATGAAGCTTGTAGTTATGTGTCTTATAATTTTACTGAGGTAGCAGGAATTTATCCTATAACACCGGCTTCACCTATGGCTGAATTAACTGATAAATGGGCAAATGAAGGGAAACTCAATTACTTTAATCAACCTGTTAAAGTAGTGGAAATGGAAAGTGAAGCTGGCGCAGCAGGTATGGTTCATGGTTCTTTACAAGCTGGATGTCTAACTACAACATATACAGCTAGTCAAGGCCTTTTACTAATGATTCCTAATATGTATAAAATTGCAGGTGAATTATTACCTTGTGTTATAAATGTTGCTGCTAGAAGTTTAGCTACGCATGCTTTATCTATTTTTGGTGATCATCAAGATATTTATGCTACTCGTGCCACAGGTTTTGCTATTTTGGCATCTTCTTCTGTTCAAGAGGTAATGGACTTAACTGGAGTAGCTCATCTTTCTGCTATTAAAGGTAGAGTTCCATTTCTTAACTTTTTTGATGGCTTTAGAACTAGTCATGAATTACAAAAAATCGATGTAATAGATACAGAGAAATTAAAAAAACTAGTTGATAAAAAAGCTCTAGACGCTTTTCGTAAAAGAAGCTTACATCCTGATAATAAAGTAACTAGAGGTACTAGTGAAAATGATGATATTTACTTTCAAGCAACTGAGGTTAGAAATAAATATTATTTAGAATTGCCTGATATAGTTAATGATTATATGCAAAAGATAAATAAAATAACGGGGAAAAATTATGCTCCCTTTAATTATTACGGTTCAAGAACCGCTACTAAAGTTATTGTTGCAATGGGAAGTGTCTGTGAAACTATTAAAGAAACTGTTGATTATTTAAATGACAATGGGGAAAATGTTGGTGTTCTTGAGGTTCATTTATATCGACCTTTCTCAAGAGAATATTTTCTTAAAAGCATCCCTAAAACTGTAAGGATGATTGCGGTTTTAGATCGTACTAAAGAAGCAGGATCAACTGGTGAACCTTTATTCCTTGATGTTGCTAATATTATTAAAACAATTAATAAAGATATTAAAGTCGTAGGTGGTCGTTATGGCTTATCTAGCAAAAATACGACTCCTGCGATGATAAAAGCTATCTATGAACATCTTGATACAATAAATCATAACTTTACAATTGGTATTGATGATGATGTGACTAATTTAAGTATTCCTTATGATAAAGACTTTACTTTACCTCATAAAAATCAAACCTCATTCCTTGTCTATGGTTATGGTAGTGATGGTATGGTGTCTGCTTGTAAAGACTTAATGAAAATAACAGGAGATGCTACTGATGCCTATGTCCAAGGATATTTCCAATATGATTCTAAAAAATCAGGTGGGGTAACCTTAAGTCATTTACGTTTTTCAAAAGCTCCAATTAGATCAACTTATTATGTTTCAAAAGCTAAATTACTAGTTTGCACTATGGATAGTTATCTTCCAAAATTTCGCTTTTTAGATAAAGTGAAGAAAAATGGTGTATTCCTTCTAAACAGTAATAAAAAAGATGAAGAAATTATAGCTCTGATAAGTCCTAAAGATAGAAAGTATTTACTTGATAACAATATAAAAATTTATATAGTAGATGCCAATAAAGTAGCTAAAAAAGAAGGACTAGGTAATAAAATAAGTGCTATTATAGAAGCTCTAATTTTTAAATTTGGACATATCTTAGATAGTGATTTTGCTATTAATAAGATGAAAGATAACTTAAAGATACGTTTTAAACTTAAAGGTAATGATTTAGCTAATAAAAATATTAAAGCAATAGATAATGCTATTAATAATACAAGACTATTAAAGTTAGAGCCTGAGGTTGATGATTATGTAGATATAAATGAAATAAGTTCTAGTCTTTTTGATATTATTGATAAAAGAGAAGGAGATACCCTCCCTGTAAGTGCTTTCTTGGCTAGACCTGATGGTACTGTTGAAGGGGGACTATCACGTCTTGAAAAAAGGGATATCAGTGAGATAGTGCCTAAATTTATAAAAGAAAACTGTATTAGTTGTAACTTATGTTCTCTTGTTTGTCCTCATGCTGTTATTAGACCGTTCTTATTAAATAAAGATGAAATAGAAAAAGCACCTTCTAGTTTAGAAGAAAAATTATTAGATAGCAATTTAGGTAATGATTTAAAATTTACTATTGCTGTTAGTTATAAAGACTGTACAGGTTGTGGTTTGTGCGCTAATATTTGTCCCGGTAAAAAAGGAGTAAAAGCTTTAGAATTGGTTAGCAAAGATAAAATTATGACTGATATAACCTTAAAAGAAACCGAATATCTATTTAATGAGGTAACAGAAAAAGATGTTATGAGTATTAATACTGTTAAGGGTAGTCAATTTAAAACTCCACACTTTGAATTTAGTGGTGCTTGTGCAGGTTGTGGAGAGACACCTTATTTGAAATTACTAACGCAATTATTTGGTGAAAGATTAGTAATAGCTAATGCAACGGGGTGTTCTTCAATTTATGGCGCTAGTAGTCCTTCAACTCCTTATAGTGTTCCTTGGGCTAATTCACTATTTGAAGATAATGCTGAATTTGGTTATGGCATGAAAATAGCCGATGAGGTTAAGAAACAACAACTCAAAAATATTATTAACGAAAATATTTCTAAGGTTGATGAAGAAGAAAAAGATATCTATTTAGACTATGTTAAAGATATTAATATCAATACTGCTAAAGCTTTATTATCAGTTATTCCTCACACAAAGATTAAGCCATTAAAATCATTAAAAAGATATATTATGCCAATTTCTCTATGGGCTGTTGGTGGTGATGGTTGGGCTTATGATATTGGATATAATGGAATTGATCATGTCTTAAATAGTGGAGAAAACGTTAATATTTTAGTTCTTGATACTGAGGTTTATTCTAATACTGGAGGTCAAGCTAGTAAATCAAGTAAATTAGGTGCTGTTTGTAAGTTTGCTTCTAATGGTAAAAAGACAGCCAAAAAAGATTTGTTAAAAATCGCTTTAACTAACCCTAATGTTTATGTTGGAGCTATTTCAATGGGGGCTAATCCAGCTAGTTGTGTTAAAGTTTTATTAGAAGCTGAAGAATATAATGGCCCAAGTATTATTGTTGCCTATGCTCCTTGTATTGCCTGGGGAATATTAAAAGGTATGAATAATTCCATTAATGAAGAAAAATTTGCTACAAGTAGTGGTTATTTCCCAATTTTCCACTATAACCCTTTAACTAAAGAATTTAAAATGGATGCCAAAAGTGATTTTAGCAAATATCAAGAATATTTAAATAGTGAGGATAGATTTAAATCATTAAATATAATTAATAAAGATGAAGCAGATACTCTTCTTAAAGAAAATGAAGAAAATGCTAAAGAACGTTATAATTATTATCAGAGTTTAGAAGAAAAAAATAAAATAAAAAGTTCAAATCATATGACTTGAACCTTTTTATATGGCTTAATTTATTCTTGTAACTGAGAAAGATGCTGAATAACGATCATTTGGTATTAACTGAAAATCTGTATTAGAGGTGTTAACAAATCTGAACTTATCATATGCGTTAGCAGCAAATAAAGCATTACCACTGATTGTTCCTGTATCACAGCATGATAATTTATTATGTGTTGAAGAGTGAGCGATAAGGTTAAAACCAGGTGTTGTTTGATGTAATTCAATACCTAAAGCAATAGGTTCACATTCGCTATTAGTGTTCTTACTTTTAACATTAAACCACCAATTTATTAAATATTGTCCAGTACTTGGTACCATAAATTCTCCTGTTGTTGGATCATAAGTAATACCATTAGATAAGTTTGTAATAGTAGGTTTAATAGCTTCATTTATAGGTACGATTGCATTTGATTCATCATGAATCATAGCAGCTGCATTGAATGATCCCCCTGCTGGACCAGTAGCCCCTGTTGCTCCTGTTGCCCCGGTTGGACCAGTAGGTCCTTGCATACCAGTAGCACCCGTTGTTCCTGTAGCTCCGGTTGGTCCAATAGGTCCTTGCATACCAGTAGCCCCTGTAGCTCCCGTAGGACCTGTAGGCCCTGTTGGTCCTGTACAACCACATGGTCCAGTAGGACCAGTGCAGTCATTTACTAAGCATTTTACAATCTCGCAAAGACAGCTATCTTTACAATCCTTACACTTATCGCGTAAGTTATTAATATCATTTTGATTCATATTATATCTCCTCTCATAATAAAGTATGACCGAATATATAATATTGTCTTGACTATTGCCATAGTAAAAAACAAAAAAATAGAGACTGCACCCCCTGAAAGGGCAGTCTCCTAAAAAAGAATAAAAAGGGGTTGGCTAGTGTGATACTAGCGACCAATTCGCCTAATTCCGAATTGGTGCTTTTTATAATAATCATTTGTTTTCATTTTGTCAATAAGTTTTTGAAAAAAATTGTCATAAATTCAGTATAAATTATTGTTTCAAGAACAAATGCTCTTGCTATAATCGATTTAGGAATATTTAATTAGATTGGATACTATCCTCCTTTACTTTTAAAAGTGGAAGGAGGTGAAATTATGAGAAAATCAGAGAAATATCTTTGTACTATCATAATACTCCTTATTATTGTGATATTAATCATGTTAATAAAAATAGTACCAACTGCATAAGTCGGTACTAATACAAAGAAATTTGGAATAGTACCTAACACTTCAAAATTAGGTATTCCTTTTTTATTTTATGCAAGTTTCCTTGACATATTCATAATAACATAAAAAAGAACTTTTGACAAGTTCTATCTATAAATTATCTGAAACACCTAAAGATTCAGATTAAATTCTTATGGTGGAGAATAGGGGGATCGAACCCCTGACCTTCACGGTGCAAACGTGACGCTCTCCCAGCTGAGCTAATTCCCCGCTTCAATTGGAACATATTGATTATAGCATAGTAAAAAAATGCTTGTCAATATTTATTTGCAAAAAAATATATGTTAAAATTATATAAAGGAAGGAACGAAGAAAATGAAAGTTTTATTATATACAGAAGGTTTAAAAGTAATTGGTGTTAGTGGCTTAGGAAAAGCGATTGAACATCAGAAAAGAGCTCTTACTTTAGCAGGTGTAGAATATACAACAGATATTAACGATACCTATGATATAGCTCATATTAATACTTATTTTTTTAAATCCTATCGTCTTGCTAAAAAACTAAAAAAGAAAGGTATAAAAATAGTATATCATGCTCATTCTACTGAGGAAGACTATAAAGATGGCTTTATGTTTGGTCATGCTACTAGTAAATTATTCAAATGGTGGATTGTAAAATGTTACCGACTTGGAGATATTATTGTAACTCCAACAGAATACTCTAAAAATCTTTTAGAAAACTATAAAGGTCTAAAAGATAAAAAAATAGTAGCGATATCTAATGGTTTAGAATTAGATTTCTTTAAACCTAATCCTAAGTATAAAGAAACCTTTAAAAAACGTTATGGCTACAAGAAAGAAGATAAAGTAATAGTTGGTATTGGCATATATTCAAGACGTAAAGGTATTGTTGATTTTGTAGAACTAGCTAGTAGACTCCCCCAATATAAATTCATCTGGTTTGGTCATAGTCCTATTTCTGCCGCTACAGCTGATGTTAAGAAAGCTTTGAAAAAGAAATTAGCTAATCTAAAGTTTGCGGGTTATGTTAAACAAGAATTTATTAGAGAAGCTTTAGGAGGGTGCGATCTTTACTTATTTCCAACCTACGAAGAAACAGAAGGTATTCCTATCATTGAAAGCTGTGCCATGGAAGCCAATACAATTATAAGAGATATTCCCATCTTTAACTTTTTAACTGACGGGGTTAATGTTTATAAAGCTAAAGATGTTGATGAATTTGAACAAAAAATAAAAGACTTTTTAACAGGAAAGTTAAAAAGTGTATCTAAAGGAGCAAGAGAAATAGCTAAATCTTGTGATATAAAAGTAGTTGGTGAAAAACTAAAAGCTGTTTACCTAGAGGTATTAAAAAAATAATATCTCTTTTTAATTACGTGATTTTTTTTCTCCACTAATATTTAAAATTATTCCCACTATAATCATATAAGATAACAAACTACTACCACCATAACTAATAAATGGTAAAGTAATTCCTGTTATCGGTAAAAGTCCAAGAGTCATACCAATATTTTGAACCTGTTGAAAAAGTAACATACCAATAATTCCTGCTAAAACAAATTTATCACATATAGGAATTTTTTTGGTAGCCATTATAACTAATCTCGTATCAAAGAAAACAATAATAGCAATTAAAATAAGTGCTCCGAATAAACCAAAATTAGAAGCAAAAACAGCGAAAATAAAATCAGTTCCTGACTCTGGGAAATAAATAGGTGTATTATTAAAGCCATGTCCAAATACTCCTGCTGAACCAATCGCTGCTAACGCATTCTCAAGTTGTAAACCACTACCACTTCGCCAATCAAGAATTCTATCAAATCGATAATACAAGTCAGTTCCAAAAATACTAACAAATAAATCTTCATTGAAATAATAGCACAATATAACTGATCCCATTAAAGTTAGAGAAATTAGACCAATAATTAAAAACCATCTTAATCTAATTCCTGATGTAAACATCATAAAAACATAAATAACTAAATAAATAATAACTGATCCTGTATCAGGTTCTAAAAAAGTTAAAATACTAGGAATAAGAACGACAACTAAGGTTTTAAAAATAAAAAATGCTTCTTCCTTAATACTAGGATGATCTGTTCTTTCCCTAAACTTTGCAATCATGCAACTTAGAACTAACATAATACTGATCTTTGTAAATTCACTAGGTTGGAAACTACCAATATAAGGAATTACAAACCAACATTTACTATTATTTATTTCCGGCGCAAATAATAAAAGTGATAACAATAAAATATTACATATAATATAGAAAAACCATGCATTACGATATAAATATCTATTTTTAAGCTTCCATAAGATAATAATTAAAATAATGCCAATCCCATACCACATTACTTGCTTTAAAGCTAAATTACCATTTTCACTTGGCATGTAAGTCATAGCACTATAAATACTGGTGATACTTATAATAAAAAATAAAATTAAGGGAATAATAATTGTTAAGTCAAGTTTTCTTCTTTTATACATCCTATCACCTCATAATTCATTATTATTATATCAAAAACTAGGAAAATTTA
This sequence comes from Candidatus Onthousia faecavium, assembly GCA_018711135.1. GTDB lineage: Bacteria > Bacillota_I > Bacilli_A > RF39 > UBA660 > Onthousia > Onthousia faecavium. Next base: position 25,650 of record DVIS01000019.1, on the reverse strand, counting down.
TTAGTAAAAAACATAAAATGTGATAGGAGGAATGCAAGTGAAACAATTACCACCTATTTTTAAGGTTAATTCAATTAATAAAAATAAGACTAACCAAGTTTATCAAGTTAAAGCTAATAGTGAAGAGAAAGTCTTAGAAAGAAATAATCAAGAAGAAACAGTAATGGAGGTTTTAGATAAAATTTTTAAAACTAAAGGTTATGCCTTTAATATTCCCGTTACTATTTATTTTGCTTCTAAAAAAGTAGATACTTATCTCGCTCTACGTAATAATGACTCTATAATTACTCTTGATAATGAGGTTATTCCAATTTCTACAATTACAAAAATAGAAATAAAAAACCCATCATAATGATGGGCTTTTTTAAACACCACTTATAAATGTATCTTGCAAACATCTTATAGCAGAGACACATCCAAGATTAATTGTAAAGAATGTATTGGTTAAAACGTAAGGTTCATTACTACTAGTATCAGGATTAGTTGCTAAAACCCTACATGTACAACAGTTACCTTCTAAGTTTTCCAATCTAAAAACACTAGATGTTCCTGTAGTAGTTCCTAGAGTATAAGGAAAACTCCAAGCATCACCCGTAATACAGTTAAAAAAACTAATTGGTCTTGTATTATAACATATTAAAGTAGGAGTAGGGCCAAGGTAAGGCTTATCGCAACCATTAATTTCACAGTCGTTATCTTTAGTAGTTTGTAAACAAAGTATAGTTTCTAAGATGTCAGTTAAACAGTTTTTATTTTCACACATAATAATCCTCCTCTTATAAATTATCAATGATAATATCATTTAAACAGGTAACAACACAGATGCAGTTTAGATTTATTGTAATAAATTCATTAGTAGCTAAGTACGCTCTATTAATATCACTAGTATCAGGATTAGCTCTTAAGATGCGACATTTGACACAACAATTATTAACTCCTTCAATTCTAAAGACACTAGAACTATTAGTAACTCCGTTTAATGTATAAGTTGCTGTAAACAAAGATCCATTCTTAGTATAAAAACTAACTGGTCTTGTATTAAAGCAAATTATATTAGGTGCACTCCCTAAATAAGGTCTAGTACATGATTCATCAAAACAATCACTATTATTAGCATTTTTTTGCAAGATATCTATGACTTTAAGTAATTTTTCTAAACAACAGTTATCCACATTGTTCATATTATACACCACCTCTTATCTATTATCTAATATAGGTTATTCACTATTTTTTATTTTGTGTAGTTGTTAACCTATAATCTTCTATACTAGTTTATGACAAAGTAAAACATTAATTTCCACTTTTAATTTATTTTGAAATAGCGTATAATTAAAGTGGTGATATTAATGAGATTAGAATATATAATTATTTTAGTTGTACTTTTAATAATATTATTAGCAGTTTTAAAAGCAAATAAGAAAGATGCCAAAGTTGATCTTAATAAATTAGTTTTATATCTAGGTGGTAAAGATAATATTATTCAAGCAGAGACAAAGTTATCCCGTTTTATTGTAACTTTAAAAGATATAAGTAAAGTTGATAAAGAAGCAATTCAAAAATTAGGTGCTAAAGGCATTGTTGAAATAGATAACCAGTTAAAAATAATATTAGGAAAAGAATCTGCACAACTAAAGAAATATATTGATGAATTAAAATAGTCTTCGGACTATTTTTTCTTTAAAAAATTTAATCATGTCTATAGTTCGACAAATTTCTACAAAAGTATGACATATACTAATTTTAGAAAGAAGGAAAAAATATGTCGTATTTTGAAATATTATTAGAAAATTGTATCTTTTTGCTTTGCCCCTTATCTATATATCTTTTATATATGATATATCGTCGTAATTTATCAATTGAAGAAAAAGATCTAAGTTTAGAACTTGCTCTTATAAGTAGTTTATACTTAGTCTTGAAATTTGGTACTACTAAAGAAGCAGGTTATTCTATTATGTTATTTGATATCCCGCTACTTATCTCTTACTACAAAAGAAAAATTCCTCTAGCTATTTTTATATCCTTAACTCTAGTTTGTTATGAGTATCTTTTCTTAAATATTAACCCTTATTTTGCCGCTTTAGAGTACAGTTGTTACTTAATAATCTATTCTTTAATGAAGAAAAAGCTAAATATCAAGACTATTATTAATAATTTTATTATTGTTAAAAGTTTTATGCTCGCTTTAGCAGTCTTTTGGTTTTTAAAACCCGAAGCAAGTTTTAATAGTAATATTATCTATATTCTATCAATGATTCTTATTATTTATATTATAACCAATGTTATCATCTATTTTTTTATCAAAGGAGAAAAAATTGTCGAACTAAGCAATGATTTAGAAAAGATTGAAAAAGAAAAAGAATTACGTAAATCTTTATTTAAAGTAACTCATGAAATAAAAAATCCTATCGCCGTTTGCAAAGGCTATTTAGATATGCTTGATTTAAATGATAAGAAAAAAGTTAGAAAATATATTCCAATAATTAAAGAAGAAATAACGCGAACTCTAATTTTAATGGATGATTTTCTTGATTATACTAAAATAAAGATTGAGAAAGAAGAAATTGACTTAATTATGCTTTTAGAAGAACTAGAATGCTCTTTAGAACCTTTATTTAAAAAAAGAAAAATTAAAGCGACTTTTGAACTACCTGATGATGAGATTTATCTTGAAGCTGATTATAATAGACTCAAACAAGTTTTTATTAATATTTTTAAGAATGCCATAGAAGCCGAAGATTCCAAGAGAGAACATAAATATGTAAAATTAAAGCTAGAAATAAAAGACCAAGAAATACAAATAATAATTGAAGATAATGGAATAGGTATGGATAAAGAAACTTTAGAGAAAGTAAGTGAAATGTTTTTTACTACCAAAGCGAAGGGGAGTGGGTTAGGTATTAGTCTTTCTAAAGAAATAATTGAACTCCATGGTGGAACAATCATGTATAATTCAGTCAAAGGTAAAGGAACAAGAGTAATTGTAACTTTACCTAAAAACTTAAATATGTCATAATAGAACTAGGTGATGATAATGAAATATGATTTAGAGAAAATAAAAGCTGATATCAAAGAAAGTCTCTCTTCTTATCGCTACAATCATAGTATAAATGTCATGGAAGAAGCGATAAAATTAGGAAAACATTATCATATAGATATAAATAAATGTGCTGCCTGTGCTCTTACTCATGATTTAGCAAAAGAGTTTAGTGAAGAAGAAAATAAAAACTTAATAGAAAAATATAATTTATCTAAAGATTTACTAAATGAAGAAAATAAAAATCTTCTTCACGGTATTCTTTCTTCTTTAATCGTTAAAGAAAAATATAACTTTACAGATGATATGTGTGCAGCCATTAAATATCATACAACTGGTCATCCTGGTATGAGTTTATTAGCTAAAATAATTTATCTTGCAGACAAAATTGAAAAAGGGAAAAATTATCCTGGTATTACCTTAGAAAGAACTTTAGCTTATCAAAATCTTAATAAGGCAATTATTACATGCCTTAATAATCAGATTAAGAATTTAACTCTTAAGCAAAAACCCATTAATAACCTAGCACTTTTAACCAAAGAATTCTTAGAAAAAGAAACAAATAAATAGTTTTAAATATACTTTAAATATGCTACAATTAGTATAGATTTATGAGGTGATAAGAATTATGGACGAAAATATGGGAAAAAAGATTGTTGATGAGGTAGTTAACGCTTCTAATAATAAAACAACTAATGATCAACCAACTAATAATCAAAGTAATGATATGCGTAAGAAACTAATGAGAATTATGCTAATTGTAATTGGGGTCTTAGTTATCATCTTAATAGTTATTTTAATTATAAGTCTTTTTACTGGTCGGAATAAAAGTTATGAAGCCATTGAAACTGAACTAGAAAATGCAGCTAAAGAGTATTATGATGTTCAAAGTGGTTTGCTTCCCCAAGAAGAAGGAGAGGTTGTAACTGTAAATGCCAGCATCTTAGCTGAAAATGGTTATATGGACCCTTTAAGTGAATTAAGATCTGGTGAAGACTGTACTGGTAGAGTTGAGGTTACAAAAATAAATGGTGAAATAATTTATACACCATACTTAGAGTGCGGCGATAACTATGTAACTAAAGAATTATATAAGGCAGTCTTAGAACAAGGTCTTGTTACTACTGGAAATGGTTTATATGACTTAAATGGGGAAAAAGTTTACCGAGGTGAGACTGTTAATAATTATGTTAAGTTAGATAATGCTCTATTTAGAATTGTTAAAATCATTGCTAATAATCAAATTTTATTAATTGCCGACGATGTCCTTGATAGTTCAAGCCTTCCTTATGATGATAGATATAATAGTGATCGAAACTATAACAGTGGCATAAATGATTATCGAGTTAGTAGAATTAAAAGCTCGTTAGAAGAAATATATAATGGTAATACTTTATTAAGTAATAACGATAAAGAAAAACTAACTACTTTTAACTTATGTATTGGAAAAAGAAGCGAGGAAGAAAGCATTAATACTAATGGTGCTGAATGTAGTGATGTCTTAAATAATCAAATGATAGGTTTACTTACAGTTAGTGATTTTATAAATGCATCCTTAGACTCTAATTGTAAAAAAACTACTGATAGGAGTTGTCAAAACTATAATTATTTACGTCTTAGAGATGCGGAATGGTGGCTCTTAACCTCTAATAATTCTAATACTTATCAAGCTTATGCCGTTAGAACTTATGGTTATATTGAATCATTTAATGCTTCTAATATGAAAAGAATAAGGCCAACCGTTATGTTAAATAGTAACGCCATGATTAAATCAGGTGATGGTAGTGCTAGTAGTCCTTATATTTTAAAATAAATAATGAGAAATCATTATTTTTTTTGTATAAAAAATTTCCCATTAGGTAATGCTAATAATGGGTGTTGATTAATGAATAAAAAATATGAAACAATAGTTAACAAAAATAAGCCAAAAGAACCAAAATTAAAATATGCTCTAACTGCTTTTTTAGTTGGTGGCTCTATTGGTCTACTAGGAGAAATATTAATCCGGCTTTATATTTACTTTTTTTCTTTATCTAGAAATGATGCTTCGACTTATATGATCATAACCTTTATCTTTCTAGCTTCCTTATTTACAGCTCTTGGTTTCTTTGACAAACTAGTAGCTAAAGCAAAAGCTGGTCTTTTAATTCCTATTACTGGTTTTGCCCATTCCATGACTAGTGCTGTCTTGGATTATAAGCATGAAGGACCTATTTATGGTATTGGTAGCAATGTTTTTAAACTCTCAGGTTCTGTTATCTTTTATGGGGTTGTTTCAGCCTGGTTTTTTGGTCTAATTCGTTATTTATGGGAGGTTTTATCATGATTTTAACTTTTCGTAATGTTTACTTAACTGAAACAAGTACTGTGGCAGGTCCCTATGAAGCCAAAGGACCTTTAAAACATAACTTTGACAAGCGTTACACTAAAGATCTTTATTGTGGAGCTAAAAGTTTTGAAAAAGCGGAGACTAAGCTACTAAGCGATAGCCTAAAAATACTCTTACGCAAAGCTAATATGCCTAAAGAAGAGATTGACTTAATCATCGCTGGTGACTTACTCAATCAAATCACTGCTTCCACCTATGGATCTTTAGAACTTAATACTCCTTTTTTAGGAATTTATACTGCTTGTGCTACTAGTATTGAAGGAATGTTAATTGCTGCTACTTTCATTGATGCCGGTAAAGCCAATAACATTATTAGTGCTTGCTCATCTCATAATATGACAAGTGAAAAACAATTTCGTAATCCTACTGAATATGGTTCTCCCAAACCCATGACAGCTACTTTTACCTCAACTGGTGCTGCTAGTGTTTTACTTACTAATAAACCCAGTAAAATAAAAGTTGTAAATGGTCTTATTGGTACTATTATCGATTATAAGCAAAAAGATGTCTTTAATATGGGAGCAGTTATGGCTCCCGCTGCTATGGATACTCTCTATCGTTATTTAAAAGAAACGAAAACCAAACCAAGTGATTATGATTTAATTTTAACTGGTGATTTAGGACTATATGGCAAAGAAATATTAAAAGATTTAATGCTTGATAATTATGGAATTGATATTAAAGCTAATTATAATGACTGTGGAGTAATGCTTTATGATTTAAAAAGACAAAAAGAGGTTTTAGCAGGTGGTAGTGGTCCTGTTTGTTCTGCTTTAGTAAATTATAGTACAGTTATTAAAGGCTTAAAAGAAAATAAATATAAAAAGGTAATTTTAATAGCAACAGGCGCTTTATTTTCTCCAATGACGGTTTATCAAAAAGAAAATATCTTATCAATAGCAAATCTTATCTGTTTGGAGGCGATTTAAATGTACTTTCTTAACTCATTTCTTTTCTGTGGTATCGTCTGTCTAATTGCGGAACTAATATTAGATAACACTAAACTTACCCCTGGTCATATTACCTCTATTTTTGTAAGTGTTGGTGCTTTACTTGATACTTTTGGTATTTATGACTTTTTTATTGCTAAATGTGGGGGAGGAGCTCTTTTACCAATTACCTCATTTGGTCACTCATTAATCCATGGTGCCTTACTAGCAGCAGAAAACAATGGTCTAATTGGTCTTTTACTAGGAATGTTTGATTTAACCGCTACTGGTATTACTGCTGCCATAATATTTACTTTTGTTTTTACGGTTATTTTTAAAGCAAAAGATTAGTTAAAGGTAATAATAATAGTGAGGTGAGAAAATGAAAAAACTTTCTCTATTATTATTACTTTTTCTTTATCTAAACTTAGATATTAGTATTTGTCATGCCAAAACCTATGAAACTCCTTATCTTTTAGTAGAAAAGGTAGATCAAGACTACAAAGTAGGTCAAAATGAAAAAATTAAAACAGTTACTTATTATGTCCAAGAAAAGATAAACAAAGACTATAAATATCTAGAAGAACCTACTTCTGAATATCCTCTTATTACTAAGGAAAAAAAGTATAGTAACTACCTCTATAGTTTAACAAAACCCACTCTAAATAATATTGAGTTAGAAGAAGAGTATCTTTATTCCTATCAGGAAATAAAAAAGATTAATAAACTTAATTTAACTATCTGCAACAATCTTTTAATAACATCTATCAAAATCTATTATAAAGATAAACTTATCTATGAAAGTAATAAAAATAAAGACACTATTAAACTAGACGATTATTATTCCCCTGAATATCTAGTTATTGACCTTACTTTCTTTTTAAACCAAGGCGATAGTAAAGGTACATTTACCTTAAGCAATAGTGATTATATCAAGATTAAAGATACTATTAAAGATAAAGGGTTTAGTACTAAGAAATTTAAAGTTATTAATTATATTGCTAATTATAAATATGATAACTTTGTTAAATTTACCACCGATATTAGGGATAAATTTTATCTAAAAATATTAACAAAAACCAAAATCTATAAATATCGTAAAGTCTATTATAAATGTAATGAAGATACAAGGATAACTAGTCAAGAGTTATTAGATTCTTATAAGGTTATTGATACTTATCATGAATATTATTTATACCGTAAAGAAAAAATTGAAACTTTTGATCATATTACAGTTATAGACTATTTAGATTTATCTAAAGTTATTAAGACTAGTACAATTCCTTTGAGTAAATTAAAGTTTAATTATGAGCCTAATGGGACTACCTTAGTAATTGCCTATCAAGATTATAAGATTAATCTTCCCCTTACTTTTAAGTATACCAATAAGAAAAGTACTATTACAAAAGGTAAAGTCAAAAATCTTTCTAAAGGATTTATAGCTTTTATCATTAAGACAATTTTTTTAAGAAATTTGTAGGTTAAAACATTTTTCTAACTATGTCGAAACCATTGTTTTTCCGTAAGTTAACCATTATCATGAACCTAAAGGATGGGGATTAAAATGACAGAAGATGTATTAGCATATGAAAACTTAGTAAGACATGTAGTAAATAAGTATAACTTTAGAACTGATTATGATGATTTATACCAAGCCGGTATGATGGGCCTAATTATAGCTTTTAAAAAGTATGATCAAACAAGAGAAAGTAACTTTTTAGACTATGCTTACTTTTATATTAAAGGAGAAGTTCTAAAGACCCTAAATAATTCTAAAGAGGTAAAAATAAGTAATGACACTTACAAATTAAATAAAGAAATTAATGACACTAGAGAAGACTTAGTCCAACGATTAGGAAGAGAACCAACACCACTAGAATTAAGTTATATTTTAGGCGTTAGTGAAGAAAAAATTACAAGTACTATTATCGCTTGTCAATCATCTTGTAGTCTTGATGATAATAATATGGATAATGATACAAATTTATACAATAAAATTGCTTTAATTGAAAAAGGCTATGATGTTGGCATATTAGATTTAAAGTCAGCTATTAATTCCTTAGAAGAAAGTGAAAAAGGCCTTATAACATCAAGATACTATGAAGATCTAACCCAAAAAGAAACTGCTGAATTACTTGGTATTAGTCAAGTCCAAGTAAGTAGAAAGGAAAGTAAAATATTACAAAAAATTAAAGAAAAAGTAGCTTAAAAAATCTCGACACTAATTGTCTATTGTGTTAAAATCTATTTAAGATAGATAGGAGTAGAGAAAAATGAAAAGATTGTTATTAGAGACAAACGTGTCGAAAATATATGTTTTATTAACAACTTTAATTGTTTTCTTATTATTAGCGAGTTACTTTTCTTATGCACTTTTTACAGTAAATAAAGAAAAGAATAATGCCATAAGTATTGTAACAGGAAATTTAAGTTATCAACTAAAGATAGATGAGAAAACTTATAATGATGTCAATCAGATACCGGTTATATCATTATCTAATCAAAATAGTTCTGTTGATATTACAATTACTTTAACAAATCCCAATAGTATAGATGCTAGATTTAATTTTTACCACTTTGATGAATTTCCTAGTAACGTAACTGTTGGTTATATTGTTGGAAATAATGAAGGAAGTGTCGACACACCACCACCTGCTACAGGTGTAAATTTAGCACCAGGAGAAAGTAAGACTTATATAATCCGAATTATTAATAATGGTGCAACTGAACTTGATCTATCTTTAGGAGTTAATGTAGGCCTTGATTATAATGACTTAAGCTTACCAAGTAATGGCTATTTATTTGAAGAATTAGTAACTGCTACTGATTTAGCTAGTGTCCTCCTTGCAGATAGTTCAAATAATATCACTACAAGTGATAAAGACCAGAGATTTATAACAGGAGAAGCTCCGAACAATTATATTTGGTATAGTGGTAAATTATGGCATGCCGTTTCTATTAATAGTGACAATACTGTGAAAGCTGTAACTGCTACTGATATAACAGAGATACCTTATGGAACTAATACTAATACAAGCTTTGTTGGTTCACATGCAGAAGAATGGCTTAATGATATTACGACTGATGGCTTTCTTGGTAATCTAAGAGACAAAGAAAAATTTATTAAAATGGATAGTAGTTGGAACGCTAGTGCTGTTACCGATACCTCAGCTACTTTACCCGAAACAACTTTGGTAACCCATGCAGTAGGTTTATTAAATATCTATGAATATAATATGACAAAGGATGACGTTGGTAATACCTTTTTAACTCCATTATCTGGCGAAAGTTTTGCTACTTTAAATACCAATGGTGGAAATAGTCTTTGGGGATTTAATTCTTTATCAGAGTTAGTATCATATTCGCAAATAAACTCTATCTCTTTATGGCCAGCAGTAAATTTCTATGGTGATTTAGAAATTGTAGGTGGAAGTGGCACCGAAAGCGATCCCTACCGCTTAGCAGGCGATAATGATACTGCACTTTCAGGAACCTTATTAAATACAAGATATAGTGGAGAATATATTAATTTTGGTTTAGGTGAAAATAATCTTTATCGTATTGTTAGTATAGCTTCAGATGGTAGGATTAAAATAGCTAGTGCTGATGTTTTAAGGGATGCCAATACAGGGGAACTTTTAGAGAGTGTGTTTGGTGATGATAATACATATACCTCTTCATCGACGATTGCCCAATTTTTAAACGGTGATTATATAGATCCTGCTGGTGGCTATTTAAGCGCTGAAAGTATATCCATGATTGCAAATGGTACCTGGGATATTAGTACCGTTGTAACAGATGGTGGTAGTTATCTTGATGCTATTTCTTTAAGACAAGCAAGAACACCTAAAGTTGGTTTATTAAGACTAGGTGAACAATTTTCAGGAGATCTTAGTGAAGTCTACTGGTTATTAACTAAATATCAACAAAGAGAATATATGCGTGTAGCAGGAGCTGCTACGAATGGCTTAACAACAGATACATACCGAGATATTGTAGGACAAATTAGGGGAATCCCTATAGTAAGACCGGCCTTATATTTATTAGCAGATGTTACAATAACAAGTGGTGATGGAACTAAAGAAAATCCGTTTAGTCTTACTTTAAGTTAAACATAAAAGCTCTTTTAGGGCTTTTCTTTTTGAATTGGGACTAGTAATTATTATTATTTTAGTCTATAATTTAACTAGTATTGAGGTGGGTTATGTACATATATGATTTAACACTTGAAAAGTTAATAGATTATTTCTTGAAGCATGATGAGAAAAAGTTTTATGCAACGGAACTCTTTAAATGGTTATACGAAGAAAATAAACGTCTTACTGATTTTGATTTGGCTACGAACTTGAAAAAAGAAATAAGAGAAAAACTAAAAGAAGATTTTACAATCTCTACTATTGAGATTGTTAATAAAGAGTCTGCTCCAGATGTTTTAAAATATCTATTTAGATTAAATGATTGTGAACATATTGAAGCTGTCTTAATGAAACATGATTATGGCAATAGCTTATGTATCTCTAGTCAAGTTGGATGTAATATGGGGTGTAAATTCTGTGAATCAGGTAGAAGAAAAAAAGTCCGTAATTTAAGAGTTGGGGAGATGGTTGAACAGATTTTATTGGTTGAACAAGAAAGCGGCCTTAAAATAAGTCATATTGTCATAATGGGAATTGGTGAACCTTTTGATAACTATGATAATATCTGTGACTTTATTAAAATTATTAATCATCCTAAGGGACTAAATATAGGGGCTAGACATATAACTGTATCAACCTGTGGACTTGTTCCTAAAATATTAGAATTTAGTGATTTCCCATATCAAGTCAATCTTGCTATTAGTCTTCATGCTCCAACTGATGCATTACGAAAGACGATTATGCCTATTGCTAAAGTTTATTCCTTAAAAGATTTAATGAATTCTTTAGATATATATTATAAAAAGACGAAAAGAAGAATTACTTTTGAATATATTTTATTAGATAATGTAAATGACAGTGAAAAAGATGCTCTAGCTTTAGCTAAATTACTAAAGGGAAAAAATGCTTATGTTAATCTAATTCCTTATAATGAAACATCTACTTTACAGTTTAAACGAAGTAATCCTTTAAAAATAGCTAGGTTTTATGATATACTTAAGAAAAATAATATTACAGTTACAATTAGGCGAGAATTTGGCGGTACTATTAGTGCTGCTTGTGGACAGCTTAGAAGTAAAAAGGAGGAAGTATGAAATCGTTTTATTTAACTGATGCAGGTAAAGTAAGAGATCACAATGAAGATAGCGTTTTAATTGTTCATAATGAAGATGGTGATACCTTAATGGCTATCGCTGATGGTATGGGAGGTCATTCTGCTGGTGAGGTTGCTTCATCAATCGCCATTACCCATTTAGCGAAAGATTTCAATGAAAAATTCCATAATATGGCGAAGATTGATGCAGTTAACTTTTTAAGAGATAGTGTTAATGAAATAAATGATAGTATCTTTAGACATGAGAAAACTCATCCCGAAAGTAAAGGCATGGGTACAACTTTAGTTACTGCCATTATTACCAAAGATTATATTCTTTTTGGAAATATTGGTGACTCTTCAGGTTTTGTTATGAAAGATGGTAAGCTTCATAAAGTTACTTATGATCATACTCTTGTTAATCTTTTAGTATCAGCAGGAGAATTAACAGAAGAAGAAGCGAAAGATCATCCTAAGAAAAATGTTTTGATGAAAGCATTAGGAGCCAATGATCCCATTGATGTCGATATCTTTGATTGTGATATGGATATTGATGAAATCTTACTAGCAAGTGATGGCCTTACTAATATGCTTGATATTGAGCAAATAGAAAAGGTCTTGCTTGGTGAAGGAGATATTGAAGATAAAGTGATTAAATTAATTAGAAAAGCTAATAACAGAGGTGGAACTGATAATATATCAGTAGCTTATTTAATTAAAGGAGAAGGTGAAGAATAATGGTTACAAAGGGGCAATTGATAAACGGTCGTTATGAGGTTATTCGTTCTATTGGTGAAGGAGGAATGGCTAACGTTTATCTTGGTTATGATAAAATACTAGATCGAAATGTTGCTATTAAAGTATTACGAGGAGACTTAGCAAATGATGAAAAATTTGTTAGACGCTTTCAAAGAGAAGCTTTATCAGCGTCAAGTCTATCTCACCCTAATATTGTAGCAATGTATGATGTGGGGGAAGATGATGGCTTATACTACATTGTTATGGAATATGTTGAAGGTAAAACATTAAAACAACTACTTAAGAAAAGAGGTAGTCTTACTTTAAGTGAAGCAATAGATATCATGCTTCAACTAACAGATGGGATGGCTCATGCCCACGATTCATATATTGTTCATCGTGATTTAAAACCACAAAATATTATGATAGAAGATGATGGCCAAATAAAGATAACTGATTTTGGTATTGCCATGGCACTAAACTCAACCCAACTCACTCAGACCAACTCTGTTATGGGTTCTGTGCACTATCTTCCTCCTGAACAAGCTGCTGGTAAGGGAGCTACTATTAAAAGTGATATCTACTCAATGGGTATTATTTTCTATGAACTCTTAACAGGAGAACTACCATTTAAAGGTGATAGCGCTGTAGAGATTGCCTTAAAACAAATGAAGGAACCTCTACCTGATGTTCATAAACTTAACAATGATATTCCTCAAAGTATTGAAAATATCATCTTAAAAGCAACTGCTAAAAATCCTAAAAATAGATATGATGATGCAAAGAGTATGCATGATGATTTACTAACCGCTTTAAATGATGATCGTATTAATGAAGAGCCTTATGTCTATCCATATCCAGAACATGAACTTGATGAAACAACAAAAGTTATGAAACCTATTAAAGATGAAGAGAAAGAAGAAATAATTGCTACACCTATAACTGATGAGAAAGGTAAAAGATCAAACAAATTAATCATTGCCCTATCAGTTATTGCCGGTTTAATTGTTTTAGCCTTAGTAGCAGTCTTCTTTATTATTCCAGCAGTAACTGCCGAAAAAGATGTTAAAGTACCTGATGTTAGTAATTTAACTCTAAGTGAAGCTGAAGATGAACTAGAAGATGCCGGATTAGTTATCGCTTCAGAAATAAAAGATGTTGTAAGTGAAGACATTGAAGAAGGTAAAATAGTTCGCACTGATCCAAGAGCTGGCAGTACTGTTAAAGAAGGTACTAGTGTTACCCTTTATCGCTCAACTGGAGTTGAAACATATACCCTTGAAAATTATGTTAATATGAATGTAAATGAGGTTAGTACCATTTTAAAAGATCACGGTTTAAAAGTAGAAATAACTGAAATAGATCCTGATATTACAACTTGTGCAGTAATTGGTCAAAATCTTGTTATTTCCCAATCCTTAGAAGAAGGTAGTGAGGTAGAAGCTGGTGATACTATTACCTTAACCGTTTTAAAAGCTGTTACTTTCCCAGATTGGTATTTGAAAACAGCTGATGAAGCAACAGAATGGTCTAATAATAATTGTGTAACCTTAAATATAGAATATCAACAAGTAAGTAACAGTAATGAAGTAGGTAAAATCTTAACTCAATCAAGACCATCAGGATCAACTGTAAAAAATAATGACAGTGTAACTATTACCGTTGGTGTAGCTTCCGAACAATCATCTAATGATAACGAAGAAGAGGAACAAGAACCGACTGATGAAGATAAAAATAAAGAAGAAGAAACCGAAAAAACTGAGTAGGGGGACAAATGAAAGGACAAATAATTAAAATAAGTAGTAATAGACATACGGTAAAAAGTGGAGAGAAATTATATAACTGTATTCCAAGAGGAAAGTTTCGTAAAGATAAACTCTTGCCTCGAGTAGGTGACTATGTTACATTTGATGATAAAAAATTAGTAATTGAAGAGATATTACCAAGAAAAAATGAATTTGCTAGACCTCTTGTTAGTAATATAGATCAAGCTTTTCTTGTTACCAGTTTAATTAATCCTGACTTTTCTATAGGATTACTAGACCGCTTTATAACCCTTATGGAATTACATAATACCAAAAGTATTATTTGTCTTACGAAATTAGACTTAGCTAGCTTGACTTTATCTGATAAGATCAAGCTAGTTTTAGGTTATTATAATAATATAGGCTATAAGATAGTTACTAATAATGACTTAGATGAGATAAAAGCTTTAATAAAAAATAAGACTAATGTTTTCGTAGGACAAACAGGAGCAGGAAAAAGTACTTTATTAAATAAACTTAACCCCAGTTGGAATATTGAAACTGGCGAAATTTCTCTTGCTTTAGGTAGAGGAAAACATACAACCAGAAACGTTTCCTTATATGACTTTCTAGAAGGAAAAGTCTTAGATACTCCCGGATTTTCTGCTTTAAATTTTAATGACTACACCAAAGAAGATATAAAAAAAGCTTTCATTGAGTTTAAGGATTATCCTTGTCCTTTTAAAGACTGCTCTCATACTAAAGAAAAAGAATGTTCTGTGAAGAAAGCTGTCTTAGATAAAAAAATATTAGAATCTAGATACAATAGCTATTTAAAATTTTATGAGGAGGCCAAGAAATGATTAGTGCATCTTTCCTAAGTAGTAATAATATTCCTTTAACATTATCAAAATTAAATGAGACAGATGTTGACTTTATTCATGTTGACGTGATGGATGGAAAATATGTTAGTAAAAAAACTTTACCCTTTGGAGAAATAAAACATATTTATAAATTTACTAACAAACGTCTTGATGTTCATTTAATGGTTAATAACCCTAGTAAATATATTAAAGATTATGCTAGTTTAAACACTGAATATATTTCTATTCATCTTGATAGTTTAGAAGAGGTATTAAGTAATTTAAAACTTATTAAAAGTTATGGTATAAAATGTGGTATTGTCTTAAATCCTTTAGATGAGGTTAGTACGATTATTCCTTATTTACCATATCTTGATTTAATTCTTGTTATGGGAGTAACTCCAGGAGAAGGAGGACAAAAGTTTATTACTAAAACTATTTCTAAATTACAAGAACTACAAGTATTAAAAAAAGAATATCCGATGTTTAATTTTAAAATAAGTATTGATGGTGGTATTAATGAAACAGTTAGTAAGAAGATTAAATCACTTGTAGATATTATAGTTAGTGGCAGTTATATAACTAATAGTGATGACTATCAAGCCAAAATTACTAGTTTACGTTAATATTTTAGAGTGTTATAATTAATATAGAATGGAGGGCTATTATGAATAATAGTAATCAAACGGAAAATAATCAAAATATTCAACCTAATGAAACAGTGAATAATGTAAATAATAGTAATGCTGAAACATCAACTCTTAATCAACCAACGGCATCTAATGTTAATCCTGGTGTTACAGTTCCTAATGCTACTAGTACTACGGTAGTTAATAACGAACCACAAGTTGTACAAGGTAATGAGAATATAAAAGAGGTTAATACTGTAAATAGTGGAACTAATAATTCTACTCCTAACAATAGTACTCCTGCACCTAATTCTCCTAAGAAAAAGAAAAGTGGTCATCCTGTTTTCTTAGTTTTATTATTGCTTTTCCTCTTTGCTTTTGTCTTCTTTTTACCAGAAATTACAAATTTTGTCACTAATTATAAAAATGAGGTTACAGGAAATAGTGACTTAAAGAGTGGTACAATGACTTGTAAAATGAATCTTAGTACCGATAATATCAACTACGAATATACTTTAACATTTAGATATACAGAAAATAAATTAAAGAGTAGTAGTTCTGTAACTACCAGTCGCTTAGCAGATAGTGCCACTGATAGTAATATCTTAACCGAAAAGCAAAATGACTGTTTAGCTTTAAAAGAGACAGTAGATAATACTGATATTGGTATGAGTACAAGTTGTGATGTAAGTGCTGCTATGCAAAGAACAACTCAAGAAATTGACTATGAAAAACTAGATCTTGACTATATTTCAACTAATATAGCAGAATTTGGTGGTTTTTATCCAGAATATGAACTTAATCAAAGTGCAAGAGCCATTGAAAAAGAACTAACTGGTAATGGTTATACATGTGAAAAGAATGAATATTAAAAGTTTGATAAAAAGAGGAAAAATAAAATTTATGAATATTCAAGAAATAGATAAAGCTTTTGAGAAACTATTGTTTAATCTGTCAATATCTATTTTCTATTTTCCATATCAAGATGAAAAAACGAATATATGGAAATGCTTAAATTGATAGTAGAGCAAAAAATAGAATATGATAAAAGTGAATATTTTAATGTCTTATCTATAGATATATTAGATGATGTTCATAAAAGGTCATTGCCACTACTAGAGAAATATGCTCTAAAAGATGGAAATTATATAGAGCAAATTGAAATTTGTAGTGACTATTTGTTAAACATTCACAAAAAATTAGAATTGATTAAGGGAGAAAAATAATGTGAAGAAATTATAGAAATAAAGTAGTGTATAAAACATTACACACTAGCAGTATAAATAGTTGGAGGAATTATGATTAATAAAAAATTAGTTAGTGATTTTGCTGATATTATTGGTAATATTGAAATAGCTATTCATTTAGATTCTTTTAATAGAGTAAAAGCTGATTATGAAATGATTTTGAATGTCCTACTTAAGTGGATACAATATTATTATGCTAATAAAAATCTTGATATTGTAACAACAGATGAGTCTTTAAAAATACATACTTTATTAGAAGAAATTAAATGGGATTTATTACCAAGAAAAGATATAGGAGTCGAATCTTTGTTAACGGATAATATTTTAATTAGATATGAGGTAATAATTAAAGCTATAAATGAGGAAAGGATGAGTAATAATGGGAAAAGATAAATATGGACATTATATAAATGATGAAGGAGTTGAAATTAGAGTATTTAATGATAAAAATGATAGAAGTCATGTTGATATATATGATAGTTGTCCTGCTGAAAATTCTGAACATAAGTCGATTCACATAAAGTATGATAGTGATACAGGCGAAGGCTCTATTGTAGACACAACGGATGGAAATAAAGAGACAACAGATATTAAATGCTATTTAACAACTGCTTGTATGAAACATTTAGGGGCTGATTTTGATGACAATTGTTATGAATTAACAGTTTTAAGATGGTTTAGAGATAATTTTGTATCAAAAGAAGATATAACTCTTTATTACAATATAGCTCCTATAATTGTTGAGAATATTAATGCCATAGAAAATAATGAACAAATATATAACTACATATATGAAAGTATAATAGCACCATGTGTAAAAGCCATTGAAAACAGTGATTATGATTTTGCTTATAATAGATATAAAAATAGTGTTTTAGTTCTATCTGAACAATTTAGTCAAAAAGAGCAAGAACATACTTTTGTTAAAAAAATAGGTTCCCTTCATAATAAGGTTCTTGTGTAAAAAACAAAGATGAGGTGACAAAATCCTCGAAAAAAAATACTAAATTCTTATTTACTAAGACAGTACCGTATTTCTTACGGTTCTTTTTCTATAATAAAAGAAATACATGATAAAATAATGAATTTTCTTGAATTACCATCTTTTTTTTGATAAAATATACGTTGAAAGTTTAGATAAGGGCAAAAGAAAAGAAACTTTGTGTCTTTTTTTGGCACTTGAAGGATGTGAAATTAATGGCAGTAAAATATGATGATAGTTCAATAAAAATATTAGAAGGTCTTGAAGCAGTTAGAAAAAGACCTGGTATGTATATAGGTTCAACCGATAAACGAGGTCTTCATCATTTAGTATGGGAAATAGTTGATAATGCAATTGATGAAGCGATAAATGGTTATGGTAAACATATAACAATTACTATTCATTCTGATAAGAGTGTAAGTGTAACTGATGAAGGACGTGGTGTTCCTGTTGGTATGCATGCTTCAGGTAAACCAACTCCTGAGGTTATCTACACAGTTCTTCATGCCGGAGGTAAATTTGAAGAAGCTGGCTATAAAGTATCAGGTGGTCTTCACGGTGTTGGTGCTAGTGTTGTTAATGCTCTATCTAAATGGATGGAGGTAACAATCAAACGTGATAAAGGAGAATACTATATCCGGTTTGAAAATGGTGGTAAAGTAGCAGTACCGTTAAAACAAATTGGTACTACTAATAAAACCGGGACAACCGTTAGATTCTTACCAGATCCAGAAATATTTTCAACAACTAATTTTTCCTACACAACTATCTGTGAACGAATGCAAGAGTCAGCTTTTCTTCTAAAAGGCCTTACGATCGAGGTTATTGATGAAGAGGATAATCGTCATGCTAAATTCTGTTATGAAACAGGACTAGTCGCTTTTGTTGAATATCTCAATGAAGATAAAGCAACTCTTCATAATGTTTTAGACTTTGAAGGCGTTAAAAATAAAATAGATGTTGAAATTGCTATGCAATATACCGATACTTATCAAGAAAACATTGTCTCCTTCGTCAATAATGTTAAAACTAGTGATGGTGGAACTCATGAGGTTGGTTTTAAGACCGCTTTAACCCGTGTTTTTAATGATTATGCTAAAAACAATGGCTTTATCAAAGGTAAAGAGAAAGCTTTAGAAGGTAGTGATGTTAGAGAAGGCTTAACTGCTGTTATCTCTTTGAAAATACCTGAAGATTTATTACAATTTGAAGGCCAAACAAAAGGGAAATTAGGAACACCCCAAGCTAGAGCGATAGTTGATGCGATTGTTAGTGAGAAATTACAATTCTTTTTAGAAGAAAACAAAGCGATCGCAACGGAGATAATTACTAAATCTTTGAAAAGTAAATTAGCTAGGGAAGCTGCTCGTAAAGCAAGAGAAGAAGCTAGAAAAGGAAAAAGTAAAAATCCTAAAGAACGAGCTTTATCAGGCAAACTTACCCCAGCGCAATCTAAAGATAAAACAAAAAATGAATTATTCTTAGTAGAAGGTGACTCTGCTGGTGGTTCTGCTAAACAAGGAAGAGATAGGAAATATCAAGCTGTCTTACCTTTAAGAGGAAAAGTTTTAAATACCGAAAAAGCTAAAGTAGAAGATATTTTAAAGAATGAAGAAATAAATACCATGATCTATACTATTGGAGCAGGATATGGCGCTAATTTTGATATTAATGACTGTGAATATAGTAAAGTTATCATCATGAGTGATGCTGATGAAGATGGTGGTCATATCCAGTGCTTACTTTTAACATTCTTCTATCGCTACATGCGCCCCTTAATTGAAGATGGCAGACTATTTGTAGCGCTACCACCATTATTTAAAATTCAAAGTGGTAAAAATATAGAATACGCTTATACTGTTGAAGAAATGAAAGAAAAATCTAAAGGTAAAAAATGTGAAATCCAACGTTATAAAGGACTTGGTGAGATGAATGCTGATCAATTATGTGAGACAACTATGAAACCAGGTAGTAGAACCCTAATTAGAGTTAATATTGAAGATGCTCAATTAGCAGAAAAACGTGTATCTGTCTTAATGGGAGATGAGGTTGCTCCTCGTAAAGAATGGATTGATGAAAATGTGGAATTTACCTTAGAAGATGATTATAAAATATAGGAGGTTTGGTTTATGAAAGAAAATACTTTTGATGTACCAGCATATAAATTCTTTGTTTTAAAAACAAATGACAACAGACGAACACATAATATTGATTACTATAATTCTTTAATTTCTATGAGCACACCGACACCAAGTGATATAACTTTAATTCCTTTTGAAAATGTTGATGGCTTAGAAATTGCTGAGATTAGAGATTTAATTGGAACAAATGAGGTCTTTGTTTTTGGTTCATTATATTATGAAAGATGGAGTAATGGTAATAAGTATATTGATAATATCGCTAATATAAAACCAATCTATCTTTCAAAAGAATACCTTGATAATAGAAAAGACAAAACTATTGATAAAGTTTGTGAAGAATATATGGAAGATAACTATCGAGCTAGTAGTGATAGTACAAGAAGAATGTATAGATGCTTTTTTGAACGATATCAAGATAAAAACTATGAAAAGACACTTGATAGAGTTAGAAAATTGGCGTTTCGTGGCATTAGAAAATAAATGAGAAAGTAGTGATAAAATGACTAGGCAAGCTAAAAAAACAGAAACAAAAGAGGTACTTGAGAAGATTTGGGATTATACTCTTGAAGATATAATGGGAGAACGCTTTGGTAGTTACTCTAAATATATTATTCAAGAACGTGCTATTCCTGATGCAAGAGATGGACTAAAACCAGTTCAACGTCGTATTCTTTATTCTATGTATAAAGAAAAGAATACTTATGATCATGGTTATCGCAAAAGTGCGAAAACAGTTGGAGATGTAATTGGTAATTATCATCCTCATGGTGATACCTCTATTTATGATGCCATGGTTAGAATGAGTCAAGCTTGGAAGACAAGACTTCCTTATATTGATATGCATGGTAATAATGGTTCCATTGATGGAGACTCTCCCGCTGCTTATCGTTATACCGAGGCTAGACTTTCTAAAATAAGTAATGAGATGCTTCGTGATATTAATAAAGATACTGTCGAAATGGCTCCTAACTTTGATGATACTGTATTAGAACCAACCGTTTTACCAGCAAGATTTCCAGCTCTTTTAGTCTATGGCGCTCAAGGAATATCTGCAGGCTATGCAACGCAAATACCACCCCATAACTTAGGTGAGGTTATAAATGCTACAATCCATAGAATTGATAATCCTAACTGTTCTTTAGATACTCTAATGAACTATGTTCAAGGCCCAGACTTTCCAACTGGTGGTATAGTTGAAGGCATTAAAGGTATTAAAGATGCCTATGAAACAGGAAGAGGTAAGGTTAATATTCGTAGCAAATATAGCTTCGAAGGAAACTCTCTTGTCATAACAGAAATTCCTTTTGAGGTAAATAAAGCTTTACTAGTTAAAAAAATTGATGAAATTCGCTTAGATAAAAAAATAGAAGGTATTGTTGAGGTGCGTGATGAATCAGCAGAAGATGTTAGAGTTGTTGTTGACTTAAAGAAAAATCTTAGCGCTGCTAATCAAGAATTAATCGTAAATTACCTTTTAAAAAATACAGACTTACAAATAAGTTATAACTTTAATATGATTGCTATTGTTAAGAAACGTCCTCGCTTGCTTGGCCTTAAAGCTGCTCTTGATGCCTTTATCGACCATCAAAAAGAGGTTATAACAAGACGTAGTAAATTTGATCTTGATCATGCTAAAAGTGAATTACATATCGTTGAAGGATTAATAAAATGTCTTTCTATTCTTGATGAGGTTATTAGAGTAATTAGAGCTAGTAAAAATAAAGCTGACGCTAAAGAAAATTTAGTTAAAGAATTTGATTTTAGTTATTCTCAAGCTGAAGCGATAGTAACATTACAACTTTATCGTTTAACCAATACCGATGTTGTTGAACTTGAAGAACGTCTTGCTACTCTTAGAAAAATAATAGATGGCTTAACCGCTATTCTTGGCAATGAAACAGTTCTAAAAAAAGTTATGAAAGACGAACTTAGAAAGGTTAGAGATGAATATGCTCTACCACGTCTTACTGAAATAAAAGACGAAATAACAGAAATAAAAATTGATACCTCAGTAATGCTACCTAAAGAAGATGTTATCGTTACCTTAAGTAGAGAAGGTTATATTAAACGAACTAGTCTAAAAAGTTATAGTGCTAGCAATAACGAAGAAACAACTCTAAAAGAAAATGATTACTTACTAGGTATTTATGAAATGAATACTTTAGATACTCTATTAGTCTTTACTAACTTAGGTAATTTCTTATCTTTACCTGTTCATACAATCTATGATTTAAAATGGAAAGACTTAGGTAAACATGTTAGCAATTTAGTTCCTCTAGATCAAGAAGAAGAAATTATTGGAGCTATCCCTGTTAAAGACTTTAATCAAAATATCAATATTATTATTGGTACTAAAAACGGTATGATTAAGAGAACGCCATTAAAAGACTTTAAGATAACCCGTATTTCTAAGCCTAGTACTTGTATGAAACTAAAAAGTGATGATAAAGTTGTTTCCGTAATGCTAGACTTAGAAGAAGAAATATTTATTGAAACATATCTTGGCTATGGTCTATGGTTTTTAAAAGAAGAAATACCTATTGTTGGTATTAAAGCTAGTGGTGTTAAAGCTATTAACTTAAAAGGTGATAATGTTGTCAGTATAAGTAACTTTGCAGATAGTGATACTAACTATTTAGCAGTTCTAACAGATAAAGGTACTGGTAAAAGAGTTAAACTAACCGAATTTGAACGTACAACAAGAGCAAGAAGAGGTTTAATGACAATTAGAGATGTTAAAACTAATCCATACCATATTATCAAAGCCTTTATTGTGACAAATAAAGATCACATTGGTTTAAAAAATGGTGAGGTTAATATTATAAAATTAACCGAATTACCAATCGCTGACCGTTATTCTACTGGTAGTACCGTTAATAAAAAAGGTTTAACGGAAGCTTTCCTTTATAAAACGTTAGAAACACCTAATGAAGGTGAAAAAGAAATAGAAAAAGAACAAATATCTCTTGCTGATATTGATAAAAGATTAATGACTATTGATGACTTTCTAAAATAAAGATAGTCATTTTTCTTTTCTTGTGTTATCCTAATAATAGGAGGAAAATATTATGAAAAAAATATTGTTTACTTTACTATTTTTGATTGCTGGTGCTGCAATTGGTAGTGGAATTACTTTTGTTATAACTAATGACGATACAACCCCATCAAATAAAACTAATCAAGATAGTCAAGAAGAGTCAATCAATGAAGAAGAGTCAAATACCCCTGTTGGTATTACAGAATTTTATCCAAATTCTATTGCTGTACTAGTAGATGGTGAGGTTTATGTAAATGTTTATGGCTCTACTTTAGATATTGATAATCTTTATGGAACTGATACTTATCAAACTCTTATAAATACCAGAAATACTTATCAGACCGTTAATTTTCCTTTATTAAATTATAAAGATGAAACCAATCAATCATTTACAGGTATGAAGTTAAATACATCTAATGTCAAAGAAATTTATGCTTTTGCTAGTGGTCAAACTTTTAACAATAATTATGGGCTTATCCTTTTAAATGAAGATGGAACCGTTAGTATAATTTCTTTATATTCTTTAATAACAGGTAATCAAAATGTTACAACTATTGAAAGTTTAGCTAATATAACAAGTATCTCTAGTTCAAATGATAATGGTTATACTACTTATGCTACAGATGAACAAGGAATGCTATACAATATGAATGACTATATTCCTACAGATTATACATTATGGTAAAAGACTAATAGTCTTTTTTTCTTTTTCTTGCATATTATTTACTAGGTGATGTTAATGTCAAAAGAAACATTCAAAGAGTTTATTAAAACAAAACCAGAATTAGCCAAAGCTGTCTTAGAAGGAAAAACAACTTATCAAAAACTGTACGAAACTTTTGACCTATATGGTAAAGACAGCTCTGTTTTTTCTTCATTTGCAGAAAAAGAAATAGACCAAAAAAAGAGTAGTAACGCTTTACAAGAGGTAACTAATATGTTTAGAAATATTGACTTAGATACTATTCAAAAAGGTGTAATAGGATTACAAAAAGCCGTTAGTTTAATAGAAGACATCGTTCCTAAAGGAAATAATTCTAGTAATAATATTCCACCCTATGAAGAACGACCAATTAATAGATATTACGAAGATTAATGCAAGTAGAAACAAGAATGCGTCTTAAAAGTAATCCTAATTTATATCGTTATTTAAGAGAAAACTCCTATTGGTATAAATATTTAAATAGATCCCCTTTAAGTATTAAAGCCTTAGAACAAGAGATGAAGGAAAAATATCGCCTACAACCAAAAGATAGAATTGAAAATATTGCCAAAAGTGTTAATATGATTCGCTCTTTTTTAGAAATAATGAAATAATTATTTCTTTTTTTATCTATAAGGAAAGTGGTTTAAAGGTCAAAGGCTATTGACAAACTATTGTTCTAAATGTTAAGCTGATTACATCATGTAGGTATTAGCATGAAAGTATATAAATTTAGATTATATCAAATGAATAAAATGTCAGAAGGTGATTATTTTGAAAACAATTTTAATCGTTGAAGATGATAAGAATATAAATGAAATGTTACAGAAACTATTAAAGACTAATTCTTATAATACGAGGGCAGTTTATTCTGGTACGGAAGCATTACTTGTTCATGATGATACTGTTGATTTAATA
The DNA here is from genome assembly GCA_018711135.1 of Candidatus Onthousia faecavium. Lineage (GTDB taxonomy): Bacteria > Bacillota_I > Bacilli_A > RF39 > UBA660 > Onthousia > Onthousia faecavium. Next base: position 1,066 of record DVIS01000019.1, on the reverse strand, counting down.
ATTTTAGACTTAATGCTACCAGGTAAAAGTGGTGAGGAAATTATTACAGAATTAAGAAAGATTAAAAATGTTCCTATTATTGTGACAAGTGCTATCCATGATATTGATAAAAAGCTAGATTTGTTTAGTTTGGGTGCAGATGATTATGTAACAAAGCCTTTTAATAATGATGAGTTGCTTGCAAGAATAAAAGTGCATTTAAAACATCGTGTTAATAATCAAGACGAAATTTTAAAAATAGGGGATATAGAATTAAATCCTAAAAGTTATCAAGTTATATGTAATAATATAGATACTAATTTGTCTAAAACAGAATTTGAAATATTAAAATTATTAATGAAAAATAGTAATCAAGTTGTAACAAAAAGTGTTTTGTTTGATACAGTATGGAATACCCTTGATTCTGCTGATGAAAATACTCTTAATGTTCATATTAGCAAGATTAGAAATAAATTAAAGAAAGTAAGTCCTAATAAAGATTATATAGAAACTATTTGGAGTGTTGGCTATAAATTTAAAAATTAAGGAAAATTTAAGAATTGTGTTAAGAGTTCTTTAACACTTTTTTTGTATAATAGGTAAAGAAAGGAAGATGTGTATGCAAGAGGTTGTATTAAAAACTATTAATTTAACAAAAAAATATAAAGATTTTGTTGCTTTAGATAATGCTAATATAACAATTCATAAAGGTGATATATATGGTCTTATTGGTAGAAACGGAGCGGGTAAGACAACATTAGACCTGTTCGGCAAGCTCAATTATAGAGAATAAAGTGTGTAAGTTGAAAAACAAGCACACTTTTAAAATGGCAAAAAAATAGATAAACTGAAAAAGAAAGAAGGAAATAAAAATGAGAAAAAAAGATGAAAATAAGAATAAATTAGTACAGGCAATATTAGAAGAATATAAGCCAGAGACAGCTAAAGATGTTCAAGATGCTTTAAAAGATATATTTGGACCAATGTTTGAGGCAATGCTTCAAGGAGAAATAGAAAATCACTTGGGATATTCTAATAACTCAAAAGAAGAAAAAGAAACGGAAAATCGTCGTAATGGCTATATCTC
>DVIS01000018.1 GCA_018711135.1 Candidatus Onthousia faecavium | reverse complement strand
CAGATTTGTTCTTATTGTGGACATAAAGACACAAGTTTAAAAGACTTAAGTATAAGAGAATATAAATGCCAGAGTTGTGGCAAAGAATTAGATCGAGATATAAATGCTAGTATAAATATCTTATTTGAAGGTTTAAAGTTACACTATAATTAAGCTAATTTATTTTAGATAATGTTTTAGATAGATAAAATAACAATTTAATAATAAAATCAATTAATACGGTAGCGACTATCGGAATTTAAGCCTATGGAGAATAGAGGGTACTCTGTCTGTGAAGTAGGAATCCTTGAAGGCAACGACAGGGAGCGAAACAAAATTTATTTTGTTTCCTTTGTTCTATCTAAAAGAGTTGATTAATATCTTTGGATATGTTAATTTATAGGTAAGGACGACTTTAAAACAGAATAAAAATAGGGGAGGTGTAGAGTAGTAGTTATTTTATAATTTAGTGATATTTAAAATTCAAGGGCGATGAATTTAGTTTTCAAGCTCTTTTTCTTTTCTTAAAATTTGTTAAAAAGTTCAGTTTTAATAAATTGGTTAGTAGTTGTTAGGTCAATATTAAATTTTCCTTAAGAGAATATTTAAAATTCAGTAACAAAGTTACTCAGATATCAAGAAATGCTTGTTTGAACAATATTTCTTCTTCTGATATAAGTGGTATCAGGAGGTGATGATGTTGATCACAGAAAAACAACATCAAAAGATATTAAAAGACTTAGCTAAAAAGAAAGAAATCTTACCAGCAACATCAGATCCAATATTTAAGGCGATTATGAGTAGATGTCCTAAATATAGAGCTGACTTAGTATCAAGAATTACAGGGATACCTAAAGATGTTATATTAAATACTTATGTTGAGAAGAATAGTGAGTATGTAATAGATAATGCTTTAGAGAGAAAAAAGGTTTCTGATTTTGTCTTTGGTATAGATAAAGCGGTTATAAATATTGAACTTAATATAGAATACTATGCTGGACTTATCGAAAGAAATGAAGGATATGCTAGTAAGATTAAAACAGATATTGTAATTAAGAATCAAGATTATAAGTTAATTCCAAATGTAATACAAATAAATATAAATAGATTTGGACATTTTAAAAGTAAAGAAGAAATTTTAGAGTTTAAATCAAGAGATAAGAGCGGAATAGTAGAAACTGATAAATTTATTAAATTTCATTTAAACCTTAAAAGAATAGAAAATAAATATGAACAAGGTAGTAAGTTAAATAAGTTAGAAAAAGAGTTACTGATATTGACATTAAAGAAAGTAGAAGAAATAAATAAACTAAGTGAAGGAGATGAAGAGTTAATGGAGGTTGCAAGAAGTTTAAAAGATATAACATATGATATTAATACAATAGGACTTTATTATGAGGATGAAGAAAGAAAAAGGGTTGAGAATACAAAGATAAAATACTATGAAGAATTAGCTTTGAAGAAAGGCGAAAAACGTGGTTTAAAAATGGGACTTGAACAAGGAAAGCTTGAGACTGCTAAAAATTTAATTGCTATGAACTTACCTTTAAAAGATATTGTTAAAGCGACTGGACTAAGTGAAAAACAAATTAAGAAATTATGTTAAAAAGGTAGACTTTAAATGGGATCTCATTTATATTGTGGTATTGCCACATCGCTTGGAGTTATAAAAAGAAAGGGTAAAGCCAGTAAACAGGAATTGGATGAAATAGATAAAGCTTTACATGAATTATTTGATTTTACCATATATGATGTTGTTAGAACGAATGAGTTTACTTATCTAACTATAAAGAAAGATGTTTTTAATGATAACATTCATGCTTTGCGTATTGAACTAGGCAAAAATCTATATTTATCCGGTTTTCTCCTTTATAGTGATGATTACTTAAGAGAAAACAGAGAGAAAGAAGAATGGTCAACTATTTTAAAAGAAGTTGGCGAAGATGTGAGAGGAAAATATAAGTCTGATGTAATAGATGAGGAGGAACATAGACAATTCATCAGTGAGGGGTTATATTATTTTGATTTTTCTCCTCTTTTAAGAAGAAATATAGAATTCTTTAGAGATTATCACTTTATTATTAAAGTCCGACCTTTATCAATGAATTCTGATAAAATAATCTGCAAAAATAAAATGGAAATAATGTGTTTATTAAATTGGTTTAAAAGAGATTATTTTAAGAATAGACTGAATGGTAGTATAATTTTCTATATTCGCTAACTTTCTAACAAAACTGTAATAAAATTTACAGTTTTTTTGTGATATATTTTTAAGGAAAGGAGAAATTATATGGAAATTTTAAAAGTTAATAATTTAAAAAAATACTATGGCTGTAATAACAATATTACCAAAGCTTTAAATAATATATCATTTACCGTTGATGATAATGAATTTCTAGCTATTATGGGGAGTAGTGGTAGTGGTAAAACCTCTTTACTTAATACAATTGCTACAATAGATACTGTTACTAGTGGTAATATAATTATTAATGGTATTGATATAACTAATTTAAATGAAGATGAATTATCTAACTTTCGGAAAGATAATCTTGGCTTTGTTTTTCAAGACTTTAACCTCTTAGATACCTTAACAATAAGAGAAAACATTGCTTTATCATTAATTATTAATAAAGAAGACAAAAATAAAATCGATAAGCTAGTTGATGATATAAGTAAAAAATTAGGTATTGAAGAAATTCTTGAAAAATATCCATACGAGATAAGTAAATTAGTTGAAAAGATGCTTTTCTATGCTAAGAGTGAGGTCTTAGAAAAAGATTATTTTATTAAAGAAACATCATTAACTGATTTAGTTCATCCTGTTATATTAGAATACAAAAACTATCTCTTAACTTATCATATTAAAGTAGAGGTAAGTAACATGGAAGACTTAATAGTCTATACAGATATTAAATGGTTAGACTTTATTATTTCTCAACTAATTAGTAATGCTATTAAATATCAGAATAAGAAGGATAAGCTAATTAAAATTAGTGGTCATCAAACAGCAACTAATATTAGATTAGAAATATATGATAATGGTGTTGGTATAAAAGAAGAGGATTTATCTAGAGTCTTTGCTAAAGGTTTTACTGGCAGCAATAGAAATAAATCTAATGCTAGTGGTTTAGGATTATATCTTACTAAGAAATTATGCGATAAATTAGGATTAGATATAAAGATAGAATCTGAATATTTAAAATATACTAAAGTAACAATTATTTTTCCTAAAGGAAACTATTTTGTTAATGGAACAAAGGATCTAAAATAAATTAGTACTTTGTACTTTCTAATACTGGAGTTAAATTATAAGATAATTGTCGTATCTTTAACTTTAAAATCTTTATAAAATTTGAGTTGCCTTACTAATCTAAACAAAGCATCATCTTTACCTTTCGCTTCTAACATAATATCAACATCTCTTTTTAGCGGCTTTAATAAATTAAGAAATTTAATAAAGGAGTTATAGTTTAAATAAGTACTATGGCTTCTTTTTTCTTTAAGACTTTTAGCACTAGAAAAATGCATCTTTGGATTTAAGTTAGTATTATCCCAAGTTTTAATAATTCTTGGTAATAATTTAACAAGATTTTCTTTTTTATCGTGGTTACATATATAGTGATGATAATCTAAGACCATAGGAATATTTAACTCTTCACATAATAGAAGGGTATATGTTACAGTATAAGTCTTATCATCGTTTTCTAATAGTATAATATCTTTTATATCTTTATCTAGCTTATTAAAGTTATCTTTAAATCTCTTTAGAGCTTCTTCTTTACTAGGTTTACCACTACCCATATGTAAAACACATTTACCATTAATACCTAGTAGTTTGAATATTTCTTGATGAAATTTTAATATTTCGATACTACTCTTAGTAACAGTATCTTTTTCACTACTTAAAAGGCAAAATTCATCTGGATGAGTATCTATTCGAATATTATATTTAGCGATAATGTCTTTTAATCGTAATAAATCATCTTTAAATATTTCCTTATAATTAATATTAATCATGGGATGAGTAAGTAATGGAAACATAGTATGTGTCAATCGATAGAATTTAATTTTGTTTATATGATTATATTTTAATACTCTTTCAAAGTTTTGACAGTTTAGTTTTATTCGTTTAATCAATATCTCTAATCCTTGCTCTTTATCATACTTAGAAAACTCTTTAAAAGTTAAAGTATGAGAATAAATATCTAAAAGGGTAAGAGGATTACCTACATATCCTAAGTTTATTTGCATTATTATCACCACTATTATTTTTTGCTCTTCTACTTTTTTCATACTAATTACTTTAAACATTTGCTCAAATGTATTAAAATAAAAATGTTTATGAGAGGAGAAATAACAAATGAAAGGAACATTTGATGATGTAAGAGTTGAATTTAGAGTGAATTTTATGCAGAATAATAATTCTGCACATGATGAAGACTTTAATGCCCTTTATGGATTAGGCATACATACTTATTTCGAAGGGAATAGATTTGATAGTATGACTCTTGTTAGTGACATGGCATATAGTCCTAAGATAGCTCAAATTCAAAGAGCCGTTTTTGAAAATATTACACCGGATGAAGATGATTTAACCTTTGAAGATACAATTACTAATTATCTTACTAATCCTGAAATTTATGAGAGTTTTGACGATGTTCAAAAGATTCATGCCCTATGCTTTTTAGAAAGATATAGTATGGATTATGAGAAGACTTACGATATTAAAAAGAAATATGTAAAGAAAAAGTAACATAATTATTTACAAAAGAAATATTATCTGCTATAGTCATATTGACGTTTATGCTTAATCTTTAAATTAAATTTAACTACATATTAATTTATGTGGCTTTTTCCAGTTTTCAAAGAACTTTACTAATGAAAAAGGAGGGATAATATGGCAATTAGTAAAGTAGAATTAGAAAAAGAACAAACAAAGTTAATTAAAGTCTTAGAGAAAGTTGATAAGACTCTTGATGATGCAAGTACTGATTTGTTTCTTAAAGAAGAAGAGTTAATAAATTTCAGAAAGTTAAATTATAATGGCAAATCATCATTTGACCGTGCGGAATTTAGTCAAGTTATGACTAGTGATGAGATGGAAGCTAGGAGAATACTTGCAAAAAGAAAATATTATAAAACCTTAGTTAATATTAAGGATAAACCTTATTTTGCTTCATTTCTATATAAAGATGACGAAGGACATATCCTAGATATTTATATGGCTTTAACTTATTTACGAAATGATAACTATGATAATATCCTCTATGATTGGCGTAGTCCTATTTGTAGTTTGTTTTATGATTATGAAATTGGACCATGTCAATATAAGGTTGATGATACTATCAATAAAGGGGAACTATTAAAGAAACGACAATATATTATTGAAAATAGAAACTTAATCAATGTTTTTGATAATTCTTTAAATATTAATGATGAGCTATTACAAAAGACAATCGCTACTACTGATAATGAAAAAATGAAAAACATCGTTAATACGATTCAAAAGGAACAAAATGAAATCATTCGTAATTTAGATGATCATAATTTAATTGTTCAAGGTATCGCCGGTAGTGGTAAAACATCTGTTGCACTTCATCGTATTGCTTTTCTTCTTTATCGAATTAAAAATTTAAAATCTAATAACGTTCTAATCTTTTCACCTAACTCTATATTTTCAGAATATATTTCTAATGTCTTACCAGAACTAGGTGAAGATAACACCCTTGAATCTACCTTTAGTGACTATTTAAGTTATTTCTTAACAGAGTATAAAAATATAGAGAGTTTTTCTAATTTTATCAGTCGATACTATAAAGGAAATAAAGAAGATAAGGATATTATCAAGTATAAACAAAGTAAAGATATAATTAAAGATTTAAATAATTATATTAATCACTTAATAGCAAATGTCAAAGTGACTGACGATATAGAACTTGATAAGTTTATAACCGTTGATAGTACTTTCATCAACATTCTACTTAAAGATAAATTTAGCAGATTTCCTCTCTTTGAACGACTTGAAGAAATTGCAAAGTATTTGTCACTAAAATATTATGGATCTCCTGGAAAGAAAAAAGGGCAGGTTAGAAAGTTGCTTAAAGATAATCTTAATATCCCCCTTAAGCTAAAAACACTTTATAAAGATTTCTTTCAAAGTGATTTTGTTAAATATAAACTTACTATTAAGTCAGTAAAAGTAATTAACTATGATGATGCCTTACTTGTATCTTATTTAAAAGGTCGACTATTTGGTTTCCCTTATAATAATTATATTAAGCAAGTAGTTATTGATGAAGCGCAAGACTATAATTATTTACAATATATTATTATTAAAGAAATGTTTAAAAAAGCCGATTTTACTATTTTAGGAGATGTTAATCAAAACATTAATCCTTACTATAAATATGAATCTTTAGAAGAGTTAAAAGAAATATTTCTTGATAGTAACTATTTAGAGCTAAGAAAGACTTATCGTTCTACTAAAGAGATAATAGAGTATACTAATAAAATATTAAACCTAGATTACGTTAATGCTATTAAGAAGAGTAATCATAAAGATGTATTAGTTAGAGAACCTAAAGATATTAAAAAGTCTTTATTACATGATATAGACACTTTAACTAAGACTTATAAATCACTTGCTATTATTACTAAAGAGGATGAGAGAGGGAAAGAGATTTATAATTTATTAAAAGATGATTTAAATATCAGTTTACTTAATGAAGATAGTAAGAAATTCACTAAGGATTTGGTAGTTGTTCCTAGTTACATTGCAAAAGGTTTGGAGTTTGATAGTGTTATTATTATTGATCAAGATCATAGTTTTAAAATAGATAAATATTTATACTATGTCGCTTGTACAAGGGCAAGAGAGGAGCTTATTATCTATGAGTAAGATATATTTAAGTAAATTAGGTTATGAAAATTATTTGAAGGAATTAGATAAAATAAAAGAAGAAATAGATGAAAATGCTAAACTTATGAGTTTATATGCAAGTGATGATGCCTATGGGGATGGGTGGCATGACAATTTTGCTTACGAAGAAACTATGCATAAAGAAGCTGAACTATTTCAAAAATATAATAAGAAGAAAAGCATGTTAAAAGATATAGTTATTGTAGATAGTAAAGATAATGGAACTGTTAGTCTCAATACAAAAGTAGAGTTATTATTTATAGATGATGATTCAGTTGAAGAATACCTTTTAACTGGAGATATTAATAGTAATATTGATGATAATAGTATCACTTTAAATAGTCCCTTAGGATCTGCTATTTATGGTAAAAAAGTAGGGGATATCGTAAGTTATAAAGTTAATGATAATACTTATCGCATTAAAGTATTAAATATTATTTTTGAAAATTAGGGTAAGTGTTGCTAGAAAAAGGATTTTTTTAAAACGGTTTTAATCTTATCACAAAAAGCCATAATGTTAAATTTTCCCTCTTTCTACAAATAATATTCATTAATAATTTAAAAATTTAATGCATAAAACTATTTTTTCTGATACTCTATTACTAGGTGAAATTTATGGAGAAAATATTAATTGTTGAAGATGATGAAACTTTAAGAATAGAGTTATCTAATTTACTCACTAATTCTGGTTATGATGTTTTAATACTAACTGACTTTAAGAATAGTAAGGAAGAAATTATCAAATTAAACCCAGATTTAATTCTATTAGATATAAATATTCCTTATCTAAACGGAGAAATGCTTTTAAAAAGTCTTAGGGATGAAAATAAAAACGTTCCTGTTATTATGCTAACTAGTAGTAATAAAACTGTTGATGAGGTTTTATCTATAAGTTATGGAGCAGATGATTATATAACCAAACCATATAATCCAACTATTTTACTACTTAGAATTAATAATATCTTTAAAAGAATGAAAAAGTCTTTTGACTATTTGGAATATGAAGACTTAAAGATTTATCCTAATAAGGGGATAATTGTTAAAGATGAAATCGAAACTTACTTAACTAAAAATGAAATGTTAATATTTACTTTTCTTGCTTATAATAGGGGAAACATTGTAAGTAGAGATGATTTAATGAGTTATTTATGGAATAGTGATGAATATATTAATGATAATGCTTTAACTGTTAATATCAGTAGATTAAGAGCCAAGTTAGCTGATATTGGTTATGATAATGTAATTATTACAAGAAAAAGGGAAGGATACTTATTAAAATGAGATTGTCAAGTTACTTAATAGATAGACTTTATGCCATTATTATCTTTACAATATATCTAATTAGACCTGTTCGGCAAGCTAAATTATAAATTTTGATTATATAAGCAACAAATTATTCTTAACCTTTTATCATATCTATTCATATGATTTCTATAAGTTTCTTTCATAATACGAAAGATTTTAATAGTTCT
>DVIS01000017.1 GCA_018711135.1 Candidatus Onthousia faecavium | reverse complement strand
GAAGCAGTAAATAAAGATAGATACATCTTTTCTTTATTGTCTCCATTATAGATGATATCTTTATAATTTTCAAGGTAGATATCATAGATTTTAAAGTCTTTAATTTCTCTTTTAGTTAACTCATCCATAATTACATAAGAAGCTTTACCAATAAAGGGGTGTTTTTCTTTATTAAAATTAACTTGAACAACATATTTATTTTTAATATTTTCACCACTATTTAAACTTTTAGATAAGAGAGTATAGACAAATAATCTATTTCGATACATTGTACTTTCACTAGGAAATTGGTTCATTTCCACAGAAATAATCATATCATCTTTGACTAGCAAGATATCAAGACGGTAATCTCTTTTCTTATTACCGCTGTTTAATTCTGCATCATATAACTTGAAATCACTGATATCAATATCAGTAACAGACTTAATTAAGTAGTTAAAAAACTTTCGATATTCATTATTTTTAAAGAGATACTTAAAAGTAGTATCACTTAGTAAACTAATAAATCTTTTTTCTTCTTCCATTTACATCTCCTTTAGTTTTGTAATATATCTGATCAGATGGCTAGACTTTAACATGGAAAGAAGATAAAGACAAATGAGCAATTTTTAAAATTGGAAGAGAAAACTATAGGTAATATTTGAAATTGCTCTAAGTAAAATTTAATATTAAGACTAGAAAGACTTGTAATTTAGAAAATCTATATAAATATAATTTTTAGATTTTGTTTTTCTATAATTAATCATCTGAGTATAAAATACTAATTTAAAATTTTCTTTGATTTTACAGTTTTCAAATAAAGAAAATACTGTTATAATAAGCATAGATTTGAAAAGAGGGATTTTCATGAAATTAAAATTTAGAGCTGATAAAGAAGATATCATGATTTTTATTGTTTTTGCTATCTTTTTATTATACATTGTAGCGATTGGAATTGTTAATTTACATAGTTTTGCGACGGAAGGCTATTTTAGTGGTTTAAATCCATTTCCAGCCTTTACACCTGATTTTTTGTGGATGACATTACTAATTTACTTTGCTACTTTGATTGGGATGTTTGTTAGCGTTAAATCTTATTTCTTTGAAATGGAAAAAGGAATTGGTTTAACGACGGAGAAAAAAGATAAAGGTTATTCAAGATGGGCTAAGGATAAAGAAATAAAAGAAGAGTTGAAAATGGTTAGTCCCCAACAAGAGTTTAGTAATGCAGCAGGGGTACCTTTAATATTAAAAGATACAGAAGCTTGGGTTGATGATGGAGAAAGTCATACTTTGGTAATTGGTGCGACAGGTAGTGGTAAAACGCAGACTGTTATTAAGCCAACTGTTAAGTTATTAGCAAAAGCGGGAGAGTCTATGATTATTACCGATCCTAAAGGAGAAATCTATGAATCTACTGCTAATATGTTAAGAGATAAAGGATATGATGTACAAATTTTAAATTTCCGTGATCCCCAAAATGGTAGTAGTTGGAATCCTTTATCTTTGCCATATAGAATGTATAAAAGTGGTAATCAAGATAAAGCAATCGAGTTATTAGATGATCTTGCTTTAAATATCCTTTATGATGAGTCTAGTAATAATAGTGATCCCTTTTGGGAAAAGACTTCTGCTGATTATTTTTCAGGAGTAGCTTTAGGACTTTTTGAAGATGCGAAAGAAGAGGAAATTAATATTAATAGTATTAGTTTAATGACAACGGTAGGGGAAGAAAAGTTTGGGGGAAGTACTTATATTAAAGAATACTTTTCTTTTAAAGATCCTGCTAGTGCTGCTTCTATTAATGCTTCTAGTACTATAGATGCACCAACAGATACAAAGGGTTCTATTTTATCTGTGTTTAGACAAAAAATTAAGTTATTTGCTTCTCGTGAAAATTTATCAGAAATGCTTAGTCATAGTGATATAGAACTTGCGGATATTGGTAGGCGTAAAACAGCTTTATTTATAGTTGTGCAAGATGAAAAAAAGACATATCACTCTTTAGTAACCATTCTTTTGAAACAGTGTTATGAAACATTAATTGATGTAGCCCAAGAAAATGGGGGAGAATTACCAGTTAGAACTAATTTCCTTCTTGATGAGTTTGCGAATATGCCACCATTAAAAGATGTAACAACAATGATTACGGCAGCTAGATCAAGACATATAAGATTTACGATGATTATACAGAACTATGCCCAGTTAAATCAAGTTTATGGTAAAGAAAATGCGGAAACAATTAGAGGTAACTGTGGTAACCTTATTTATCTTATTTCAACAGAACTTGCAGCTTTGGAGGAAATATCTAAGATGTGTGGTGAGGTTAAATCCAAAAAAGATGATAAAACAGCTAGTATGCCTTTAGTAACAGTCTCAGATTTACAGAGAATGAAACAGTTTGAGGTTATTATTTTAAAAATGAGAAAACAGCCATTTAAAACGAAATTTGTTCCTGATTTTAAAATTAATTGGGGTAAAACTTATCCAAAGGCGACGTATCCTGTAAGAGAAAAAATCCCAGTTCATACTTTTGATATTAAGACTTTTGTAAAAGAAGAGAAAAAGAAACGGTTGATGGAAATGATGCAGAGTTCAGCTCCTAGTGGAGCGATGAATCCTTTTGCACCTCCTAACTTATTTGGAATAAGTAATAAACAACCATCTGATACTAATATGCCTAGTCCATTCAGTATGCCAAAGCAGGAGGTTAATCCTAATAATATAATGTCACCTAGTATTAACCATACTGTAAACACAGATGTAAAAAAACCAAGTTTTGATATTGATGATTTAGTTAAGAAAATAGATGCGAAAATAGCAGAACTTGAGAAAGAAGAAGCTTTAAATAAACAAAGAGAAGAAGAGAAAAAAGGAATAGAAGCGAGTGTTAGTCCAATTTCTGAGGTTAAAGAGGTTTCTAAAGAAAATTCTAACCTAAAACTTGATGATGAAGACGATGATCAGTTCTTTGATGATTTTTTTGATGAATAGGAGCATATATTTATGTTTCTTTTTTTCAATAACTTTGTTAAAATTAAGGTAGAGAGGAGCTATTATGAGAGAATATATGAGGGAGTATATAAATAATATTGATTTACGAATAAAAAATAAAGAAAAATTTACAAAAGAAGATAGGGAGGAGCACCTTTTAAAAATTAAATTATTTCAACAAGAGAGAATTATTCACTTAGTTATAACCTTAACCTATGTTCTTTTTACAATCATTATTTTATATTTAACACAATACATCTTTATGTTGTTTCTAATTTTCTTTATCTTATTAATTTTTGATGGCTTTTATGTTTATCATTACTTTTTCTTAGAAAATAGTGTACAATATATGTATAAGCAGTATGATAAAATGAAAAATATAAGTAATAGAAAAGAGGATGAAGATGAATTTAGAAGGAAAAATTGCCGTAGTAACTGGGGGAGCGATGGGTAATGGTAAAGGAATTGTAGAAGCATTACTTAATTATGGAGCTTCCGTTATTATTCTAGATAAAGCAGAAAGTCTTACAAAGACAGTTAATGAATTTGCAGCTTTGAATAAAAAAGTATTAGGTATTAGAGTTGATATTAGTGAGATTACGGCTTTAGAAGAAACTGTTAATATTATTAAAAAATATTATGACCATATTGATATTCTTGTTAATAATGCGGGGATTTGTAAGTTAGAAACATTTGAAAAGATGTCATTAGAACTTAGAGATTTACATTTTGATATTAATATCAAAGGAACTTGGAATGTAACTAAAGTATTATTACCAATGTTAAGAGCTAGTAAGAAAGCAAGTATTATAAATTTATCTAGTGTTACAGGAGAGATGGTTGCAGATAGTGGTGAGGTGGCTTATGCAACGACAAAAGCAGCTTTGATTGGCTTTACAAAAGCTTTAGCAAGAGAAGAGGTTGATCATGGTATTAGAGTAAATGCTATATTACCTGGATATATTAGAACTCCTATGGTTGAAGGGATGGCTAAAGAGAGTAATCCTAGTGATCCAGAGAGTGTTATTAATGGAATAGCAGGAGCAATTCCGATGAAAAGATTAGGAACACCGTTAGAACTTGGTGAACTTGCATGTTTTCTTGCTAGTGATTTATCTAGTTATATAACTGGTACTAGTATTGTTATTGATGGTGGTTCAACATTACCAGAGACGATGACAGTTGGAGTGTAAAAATGGTAGATGGTAATAGAGTTGAAGTATATCCAAGTGATTCTTTTGTAGAGAAAACGAATGTAGGAGTCTTTGTTAAAGAGCTTAGTGTTAGTGGAAGTCATGATAATGGTTTTAGGCTTATTAATAGTGAGAATCATTTAAATGTTTCTTTTGCAGATGTTACTAATCTTTCGATAGATTTTGCTTATGCAGGATTCTTATCCTTTGTAATATCAACGCCATGGTTATTAATGGCAATTCCTGAAAAGGTTGGAATATATCAATTGGCGAGATTAGATAGTGTAATGTCTTTAATAAATGATAATGTTTTAGTTATATATGATATCTTTAATGAAAAGATAAATGAATATATGATGTCTAGGGATTATCAAGATAATAAAGATATGCTTACTAAAGTTTTAAAGAAAAAAAGATTTTAGTGTGTTTGCAAAACTTTATAAATTATTACTTTTGCAATACCATTTAGTAATGATTATAATGGTATTAAGGTTATTAAAAAATGAATAAAGAACTGTTGTTTTATTTACAGTTCTTTTGTTACTTTAAATTGCTTTCAATAATACTTAACATTTCATCTTTTAACTTTTGACTAGCATTTGACCAAATTATTTTCATGAAGACACCCATACCAGGAAGAGTAACCTCATCATTAGATTTTACAGATTCTTCAATAGCTTCCCTTATTCCTTCTTTATTATCATTCTTAAAATTATTTATAATATAACCTTCTATACTCATAAAATCATCTCCTAGACATATCTTTACCAAAAACTATTAATTTATACTACAATTTTTCTTAAATATCATATATAATTAATCTAAGGAGGGAAAATATGTCAACAGGTTTAATTATTGCGATAGTTGTAGTAGTCATTATTGTAATTATTGTTCTTTGGTTTGTAGCTACATATAACTCATTAATTTCGCTAAGAAATAGAGTTAAAGATCAATGGAGTCAAATCGATGTACAACTTAAAAGAAGAGCAGATTTAATTCCAAATTTAGTTGAAACAGTTAAAGGTTATGCTACTCATGAAAAATCTACTTTAGATGATGTTATTAGTGCTAGAAATAGTTTTAATACAGCAGGAACTAAAGAAGAAGAAATGAAAGCAAATGGAGAACTTACTAATATGTTAAGTCGTTTATTTGCTTTAGCAGAAGCATATCCTGATTTGAAAGCTAATCAAAACTTTGTATCTTTACAAAATGATTTAAGAGATACTGAAGATAAAATAAGTACAATGAGACAATTCTATAATGATACGGTACTTACTTATAATAATAAAGTACAATCTATTCCAAGTAATATTGTGGCAAATCTAGCCCATTTTAAAGAAGAAGAATTCTTTGAAATAGATGATAAAGATAAAGAAGCACCAGAAGTATCATTTTAAACTTGCTGTTTAGCAAGCTTTTTTTCTAAGGAGTGAATTATATGGGGAAAAATAAAAATGTTATAGTAGTAGCACTTATTGCATTCATGACTTTTTTGGGAATAGAATTTTTGTTTTCATATGGTGATAGGGAACCGACAGAAAAGTTTTTGAGTTTGATAAATATAGAAGATGATGGTTCTATTAGGGTAAGAGAACTTATTAAATTAAATGGAGACTATAATGGGCTAGAGAGAACGGTTTTTGCAACTAATTCTAATGCTAGTTATGCGACAGGGACGGTTAAAGATGTAGAAGGTAATAGTACTTTATATGATGGAGATAGTATCATTAATGTTAGAGCTGGTGCAATTAAAGATGATGGAGAACTTACTTTTGATGATTTTAATAACCATATTAAGTACTTTGATGAGGTGAGTTATGCTAGTAATGGCGAAAGTGGTAAGTATACTAATTATGATTCAATAAGTGATATTTACTTAAAACTTTATAATCCTAGTAGTTTAGATGAAATATTTTATATAGAATATACAGTTACAAATGTTATTGTTGTTCATGATGATATTGCAGAGTTTGCTTTTAATGTTTTAGGTAATGGTTATAATGAAAATATAGGTGATTTTTCTGTCAAAGTGGTATTACCTAATAGTGATGATGATTATCGGGTTTGGTTACATGGACCTTTAAATGGAAATATTGAAAGAACTACTAATCAAGAAGCAGTAGGAACTTTTAATTTTCTTGGAGCTTATAATCCTGTTAGTGTAAGATTAATCTTTAATAAAAGTCTAGTACCATATGCTACTAAATACAGTGGCTTTGAAGCGAAGGATGCGATTATCTCTTATCAAACTAAACTTGCAGATGAAGCGAATCTAGAAAGAGAAGCAATAAATAGAACAAATACTATTATAACAATAGTAAGTATTATTTGGATGGTAATAGCAATTTCTTTAGCTGTAATTGTTTATTTAAGAGAAAGAAAAATGAAGAAGACTAACTTTAATATGGAATACTATAGAGATTTTCCAGGTGATTATGGTCCTCATACTTTAGAATATTTATTAGATAAGACAGTTACAGAAAAAAGTTTATCAGCGACAATATTAAATTTAATTTATAAAAAAGTTTTGAAAGTAGAGAAAATTCCTGGCAAAAAGAAAGATGATTATAAATTAGTGCTACAAGAATATGATGAAAATAGTTTAACTGAGGTAGAAAGAATAGCATTGAATCTAATAATTGACGAGGTAGGTAATTCTAAAGAGGTTGTTTTGTCTTCGATAAAGAAACATTGTTCTAGTTTAAATAATGCTAAGAGTTTTATGGAGCTTTATAATAAATTTATAAAGACAGCGACTAAGTCTAGTAAGAATGAAAAATTTTATGCAACAACACCTAGTCTTGTCTTTATAGCAGTTGTCTTTTGTCTTTTAGGGTTATTTTTAATGTTTAGTTGCTTTACTTTTGATTTATCAGGACTTGCCTTTACAATTCTCATTCTAATGATAGCGTTAATAATATTTATTGTAACAAGACGTTTCTATACAAAAAAGGGAGCTTTACATTATGCTAAATGGATGGCTCATAAGAGATTTTTAGAGGATTTTAGTAGATTTGATGAAAAAGAATTACCAGAGGTATCTTTATGGGATAAATATTTAGTTTATGCGATTATATTAGATTGTGCAGATAAATTATCAAAAGAAATGGAAATAAAAGTAGCTTCTTTTGACACTAATACAAGTACAGTTTATATGGGGTATGATCCATTCCTTACACATTATTTAGTGACATCAAGTATTTATTCAAGTATTAATAATAGTGTTCATACAGCAGTTGCTTCATCAAGATCATCAATTGCAGCTAGTCAAAGAGCTAGTGGTTCTGGCTTTGGAGGAGGCTCAATTGGTGGTGGAGGTTCCTTTGGAGGCGGCGGAGGCGGTGGTCGCTTCTAGGATGCTGCTAAAAATAGGAGGGAAAAATTATGAAGAGAAGACGTAAAAAAAATTTAATTTTCTTATTACTTGCTATATTTGCTTTTTTAGGAGGGGCTTTATTCTTATTTTTTAATGAAAGTTTTAAAAATGAACCAACTGATAAGTTTTTGAGTTTGATAAATATTCAAGAAGATGGATCAATTAAAGTTAGAGAACTTATTAAGTTAAATGGAGATTATAATGGATTCTTTAGAAATATTGAAGCTCGTAATGATAATGCCAGGTCAATAACAGGTACACTTAAAGATATAAGAGGTAATAGTAAACTTTATGATGGTGATAAGGTAATAGATGTTAAAGTTGGGTCCATAAGTGATGATGGGGAACTTACTTATGATGATTTTAATAGAGATATAAATTATTTCAATTTAGTAGATAGTGCTCGTAATGGTGATAATTATAAATATACTCTTTATGAGGGCCTTTATGGTAAGGTAGAATTAGAACTTTTTAATTCTAGTGACTTGGAAGAAATATTTTATCTTGAATATACAATTACTGATGTTATTGTTGTTCATAATGATATAGCAGAACTAGCTTTTAATGTTTTAGGAGATGGTTATGAAGAAAATATTGAAGATTTCTCTGTTAAAGTAGTATTACCTAATGATGATAATGATTATCAAGTATGGTTACATGGACCTTTAAATGGAAATATCAATAAAATTAATAATAGAGAAGCATTAGGAACAATAAATAAATTAAATGCTAATGAAGCAGTAAGTGTGAGAATGATTTTTTCTAAAGATCTTGTACCTAATGTTAGTAATGCTAATAAAAAAAGTGGACTTAATGCTAAAGATGAAATAATTGAATATCAAAATGACTTGTTAGAACAAATAGAAGAGGATAGGCAAGAAGCAAATAGGCCAGTAGTTTTGGTAACTATTATTGCAATTATCTATATATTTGTTGCTTTTGCTTTTGCTATCATTATATATCTAAAGTATAAAAGACCAACTTATTCAAAAATACAATATATACGAGATATTCCTTTTCATTATGATCCTTCTACACTAGAATATTTACTTGATAAAGATATTACTGAAAAGAGTTTAGTCGCAACTATAATATCTTTAATTAATAAGAAAGTACTAAAAGTAGAAAAGATTCCTAATAAAGATAATGATTATAAGTTAATATTCCAAATGAGAGAAGGAATAGTATTAAGGGAAACAGAGAAATTGGCTTTAGATTTTCTTATTAAATTAGCTGATAATTCTAGTGAGTTATTTTTATCTACAATAAAAGATAAATGTAAGGATGAGAAAAAAGCTGAAAGTTTTATGGAGAGTTATAGTAATTTTAAAATAAAATGTTCTTTATTAGGAGAACTTGAAAACTTTTATACAAAAAGACCTCCAATAGTATTAGTTAATATTATATTCTTATTAACAGGTATTCCTTTAGCATATTTTCTTATTAATATGAAATTAATTGTTTTATTTATTATAGTTGTTTTGATAATTATAGTTTTTGTTCCTATTATTATGAGTTATGAATTTTATACTCCAAAAGGTAAGGACCATTATCTTAAGTGGATGGCTTTAAAAAGATTTTTAGATGATTTTAGTAACTTTAGTGAGAAAGAACTACCTGATATAAATGTTTTTGAAGAATATTTAGTATACGCAACTATTTTAGGTAATGCTGATAAATTAAATAAGGATATGCAACTTAAGTTTACTTATCCAAAAGATGAATATTATATATCTTCTTTATATATGCTTGACGGAATATCTAATATTAGTTATTATCTTTCTTCAGCAATGGATGAGGTAATTTCTTCTATTAATTCTACAGTCTCTGCTAGTTCTAGTGGTTATTCTGGTTCTAGTGGAGGCGGAGGTTCCTTTGGAGGCGGCGGAGGCGGTGGCCGTTTCTAAATTAATCATCCAAGAAGCAGAGAATTATTCTGATAATAACATAAGTATTTTCTAAATAACAAAAGTGAGTACAGTTAGGAAAAATAATAAGCTCGCTCTTTGTTATTTTTTTATGCATTATTTTAGCATCTTTTAAAGGTGTGTCTAAGTCTTTTTCTCCCCATAATATCAAGGTATTGGCTTTAATGTTAGTTAGGTTATTAGTTAGATCTAGATTAATAATATTTTTAAATGTATTGCGCATTTTAGGGTTAAGTGCTTGATAATCGCTTGATGAAAATTTATTAAATAAATAAGTCTTAACTTTCTTTTTTAGTTTCTTAGGAAGATGGTTAGCAAGACTTTGTAGAGTTTTATAACATTTTAAACGTATTTTTTTCTTTAAAGTCATTTTAGGTTTTATACCAGCACTATCAATTAAAATAAGATTTTTGAAATTAATATTATATATACTGTTTAAAAGTATAGCAATTCTGCCTCCAAAAGAATGGGCGATTATATTAGGCTTTTTAATGTTTAATTCTCTTAGAAAATGAATAATTAAATGGGCATAATCATCTAATGTTAAATCATAGTTAGGAAATTCTGTTTTTCCAAAACCTGGATAATCAATAATATAAACAGTGTAATCTATTTTTAAAATATTAATTATATCTAAAAAAGTATTACGGGTTTCTCCCCAACCTGGTAATATGACAATAACCTCTTTATTATCACCATATTTTTCATAATTTAAATTTATATCTTTATATTTAATAGTCATATGCAACACCTATTATAGGATATGTGAATGAGGGACATTTGTTTATAAAAAAAGATAACTAAATTGATAGTTATCTTGCTTAAATCTTGCTTAAATGCTACTTAAAATTAATTTCTATAATATTTTTGATTTTTGCTTGTAGGTTTATCTGGAATAGTAAGATTAATAAGTCCTTGTTTAATTCGCCGTTTGAATTACAGCTAGGTAGTTAAGTGTCAACAGTCTAGGGAATGTATTACTTAGAATGCTGACTGAATTAAATAAGGCTATAATTAGGTTAAATAGATTATAGTAGGGAATTACCATTAGTGCGTCTAACGTGTGGAACGTGAACAACAAAAATTATAAGGCATTGCTGTTGGTATAATAGAAAAAAGTGTCAAATTGCACTTTTTTTCTTTTATATATGTGGTCTTTGTAATAAAATAGATATTGTTAGAAAAGAGGATATGTATGAATGATGTAATTATTGATGAGATTAGTAAAGATTTAAATATAAGTAAGAAACAAGTTATGACGGTGTTAAAACTATTAGAAGAGGGAAATACTATTCCTTTTATTGCAAGATACAGAAAAGAAGTGACTGGGGCTTTAAATGAAGAGGTTATTAAGGCTATTGATGATGTATATCAGTATCAAGTTAATTTACTTAAGAGAAAAGAGGATGTTATTAGACTTATTGATGAGAAAGGATTACTTACCGATGAGTTAAAAACATCTATTATGAATTGTACTAAGCTTGTTGAGGTAGATGATTTATATCGTCCTTATAAGGAGAAGAAAAAGACTAAAGCAACGGATGCGATTAATAATGGGTTAGAGCCTCTTGCAAAGATTATTATGTCTTGTCCTGTGAAGGGAGATATTAATACGATTGCAAGTCGTTATATTACTGATAAAGTAAAGACAGTGGAAGATGCTGTTATGGGGGCTAAATATATTATTGCAGAATGGATTAGTGATAATGCTTATTATCGGAAATGGATTAGAAGCTATATATTTAGGGAAGGGGTTATTGTCAGTAAGTTAAAGAAAAATGCTGTAGATGAAGAGAAAGTTTATAGTAATTATTATGACTTTATTGAAGCAGTTAAATATATTAAACCACATAGAATTCTTGCAATTAATCGGGGGGAAAAAGATGATGTTCTTAGTGTTAAGTTGGATTATGATGTAGAGAAGATAACTGCTTATTTAGAGAATAAAGTGATTAAAAATAAAGAATCATTTTGTAAAGAAATAATAAGGGAAGCGATTAATGATAGTCTTAAGAGATTGATATTACCTAGTGTTGATAGAGAGGTAAGGAGTGAATTGAAAGAAAAAGGGGAAGAAAGAGCGATTGATACTTTTGCTACTAATGTAGAGAAACTTTTGTTAACTCCACCTTTAAAAGATAAAACCGTGTTAGGTTTTGATCCTGCTTTTAGAACAGGATGTAAACTTGCTGTTTTAGATAAAACTGGTAAAGTCTTAGAGATTGCTGTTATTTATCCAACAGAACCTCATAATGATATTGAAGGATCTAAAAAGAAATTATTAGAATTAATTGATAAATATAATATCGATGTTATTGCTATTGGAAATGGAACAGCATCAAGAGAAAGTGAAGCTTTTGTAGCTGATATTATTAAAGATTGTAAGAAAGATGTATCCTATATAATCGTAAGTGAAGCGGGAGCATCAGTGTATTCTGCTAGTAAACTTGCAATAGAAGAGTTTCCAGATTTAACGGTTGAAAAAAGAAGTGCAGTTAGTATTGGAAGAAGAGTTCAAGATGCTTTGTCAGAACTTGTAAAAATAGATCCTAAAAGTATTGGAGTTGGGTTATATCAACATGATGTGCCAGTAAAAAAGCTGGATGAATCATTAAACTTTGTCGTTAGTAAAGCGGTAAATGGAGTTGGTGTTAATGTTAATACAGCAAGTCCATCATTACTAAAATATGTGTCAGGACTAAATAAAAAAGTTATAGATAATTTAGTTAAGATGAGAGAAGACTTTGGAAAATTTAAAAATAGAAAAGAACTCCTTAAGATAAAAGGAATGAGTGATAAAGTCTATGAACAAGCAATAGGTTTTATGAGAATAGTTGATGGGGATAATCCTTTAGATAAGACAGCTATTCATCCAGAGAGTTATGATAAGACAAGAGAACTTCTTACTTATTTGGGCTTTACAGAAAATGATTTAGGAACAGAAGCATTAGTTAATAAATTAAATACTTTAGATACTGATAAAATAAGTAGAGAATTAGAAATAGATCAATATACTCTTACTGATATTATAGAAGCTTTAGAAAAACCATTAAGAGATTTACGTGATACATATCCGCAACCTATACTTAGAAATGATATTTTACATATCGAAGATTTAAAGAAAGGTGATAAGTTACAAGGGACGGTTCGTAATGTG
Source organism: Candidatus Onthousia faecavium (assembly GCA_018711135.1). Lineage (GTDB taxonomy): Bacteria > Bacillota_I > Bacilli_A > RF39 > UBA660 > Onthousia > Onthousia faecavium. The sequence continues at coordinate 3,898 of DVIS01000017.1, read as the reverse complement.
GTTGATTTTGGTCTATTCATTGATATTGGTCTAAAAAATGATGGACTTGCTCATATATCTAAACTTACGAAAGAGTTTATTAAAAATCCTAGTGACTTGTTTAGTGTAGGGGATATTGTTGATTGTTATGTTGATGATATAGACTTAGATAAGAAAAAAGTCAGTTTATCACTTGTAAATAATTAGAAGTTTAAATACTTCTTTTTTTTCTTTTGTTTAAGTGCTATAATCTTATTAAGATAGGTGGATAGGTGATTTAGATGAGATATAGTAATGTAGCAGTGATAGATAAAAATGTTGTTAAAAATGCTATTTTGGGAGCTTTATTCTTTATTCTCTTTGTTGTTTTAGTTAAGGGACCGTTAATTACATATGGAGCTCCTACAGAGCTTCCTGATACTTTAACGACAGGAATGGGAAATATCTTGACAGATAGAGTTAGTCTTTTTGATAATTTGTATGGTGATGAAATCATTGCTTTAGTTCCATATTATGCGACTGATTCTACGGGGATTAGATATACTGTTTATTGTCTTGAAAAAGATAAGGGATGGCCTAGTAATGATAGTCCTAGAACTATAACTAAAAATGCTACTCCATTAGATGCTGGATATGTTTATTTGTTACAGAATGGATATCCTAATAAATCATTAACTGGAAACGATGCTTATGATGATTACTTAACCCAAATAGCTTTATGGTGGTATCAAGATTTAGCGGAAGGAAAAAGTAATTTGACTACTAATCAGAAAGATGTGATTATGGCAAGTAATTATTATCAATATATAGAATCACTTATAAATGGAGCGGTTAATGCTAAAAATAATCCTGTTACTATTAATCCTAGTTTTAGTATTAGTAGTAGTGACTTTAAATTAAGTAGTGACCATAAATATTTAATAACAGATAATATTACAGTTAATTCTAATGTAAGTTTTCAAAATTACAAAGTTAGTGTTAATAATAGTGCAGTGGAAATACTTGATAGTAATAATAATTTGATAGGTAGTAATACGATACCTAGTGGGCAACCATTTAAACTTAGAGTTAATTTAGCTGATATTAATAGTCCTATTACTGTTAATATAAGTGTTGTTGTAAATTATACAGAATATGAAGCATATCGTTATGATCCTCCAGCAGAAGATGCTAGTAATATGCAGCAAGCCATATCTGGTACTTTAGCAGCAACACCTAAAGAGAAAACAATAAGTAGTAGTGTAACTATGCCAACAGGTAGTCTTACAATTAATAAAGTTGATAGTAATGGTAATAATCCTCTAGCAGGAGCTCGTATAGAGATTGTAAGAGTAGCGACTAATACAGTTGTTGATAGCTTTACGACAACAACTACGAGTCATACGACATCTAACTTATTACCAGGTGAATATGAGATTAGAGAAACTAGTGCTCCTAATGGTTACTATATTGATAATAGCGAAACAACAGTGGTGATTGATAGTAGTAATTTAAATATTTCTAGAACACTTACTAATTCTAGGTTTGAAGCTTATATTAGAAAAGTAGATAGTGATACAGGAGCGGTTGTTAGTGGAGCTGTACTTAGAATTCTTGATAATAATAATGGAACTGTAGCAACTGTTACAACAGAAAATGACTATGTAGCAATACCTAATTTAGCCGAGGGAACATATAAAGTAGTAGAAATATCTGCACCTAGTGGTTATTTAGTTAGTGATGAGGTTAAAACCTTTACTGTTGATAAAGATCATACAAAGGTTAATGTAGATTATGCTGATAAAAAGAACGAAATTCTTATTGAAAAAAGAGATGCTAGTGATAATAACTTTGTAGAAGGAGCAACTCTTAGACTTGTTAATACTGATACTAATAGTACGGTTGATGAATGGGTTACAGGTAAGGAAGCACATCGTATTACAGGCTTAGCGGTAGGAAATTATAAAGTTGTTGAAATAGCTCCACCTAGTGGTTATTCACTTAGTAGTGAAGAATTAACCTTTACGATTACAAATACAATGACAGAGAACTTGACGCTTACTTTCTATAATAGTAAAAATCAAATAACTATTAATAAGATTGATAGCAAGACAAAAGAAGCAGTTGTTGGAGCTAAAATGGAAATAGTTAATAGTAGTGGAAGGGTGATAGAAAGTTTTACCTCTAGTAAGAGTCCTTATACTATCTCTAAATTAGAACCTGGTACTTACTATGTTAGAGAAAAAGAAGCACCTAGTGGTTATGTTAAGAGTGAAGAAACAGTATCTTTTGTGGTGAATAGGGAAACAACAAATATAAATGTTACATTTGAAAATAAGAAAAATGAACTTAGACTTGGAAAAGTTGATAGTGATGGTAATTTTATGGCTGGAGCAGAGTTGAAACTTACTAATAGTGATGGAGAAACAGTCGCAGAATTTACGAGTGGTAATGAAGCCCATGTTATTAGTGGCTTAGCTAGTGGTACTTATAAACTAGAAGAGATAAAAGCACCTGATGGTTATATTAGAAATACACATGTAGAAACAATTACTATTAAAGAGACAGATTCTGTAGTTACTTATAATATGCCTAATGAAAAGATTAATATAACTTTAAATAAAATAGATGCTGATACAAAGATGCCTCTTGCAGGTATTAGATATGAACTTTTAAATAGTGAGAAAGAGGTTATTGGTAATTATGTAACTAGTGATACACCTCTTACCTTAAATATATTAGAAGAAGGTACTTATTACTTAAGAGAGACAATGACTATAGATGGTTATATTTTAGATGATTCGTTACATGAATTTACTGTTGATTCTACTAACTATAACTATGAGATTACTCTTGAAAATAAACCAACTGTCGTTTCTTTAGGTAAAATAGATGCTGGTACTAATCAATATATTAGTGGAGCTACTTTGAAATTATCGAAGGTAGATGGAACAATGGAACCAATTACCTTTGTAACAACTGATAGTCCTCATATAATTAAAAGACTAGCGCCAGGTACTTATATGTTAGAAGAAATAGAAGCTCCAGCAGGATATGTTTTATCTAATTCTAAAATTACTTTTGTTTTAGAAGAGACTGGAGAAATGCAAACAGTTAATATTACAAATGAGGTTTTAAATGTAGTTATTAATAATAAAAGAGTAGAAATAGAAGCAGAAGCTGGCTTTAAATTTAGTCTTGAAACTAGCGAGGGAGAAAAGGTAACAGAGTTTACAACAACTAATGAAAAATATGTTAGTGATCCTTTAAATAATGGAGATTATGTTTTAAGACAATTAGAAGCGAAAGAAGGAATTGTTGTTAATAATAATCCACTATATTTTAGTATTACTGATGATAATAATGTTAAGGTGGTTAATTTTGTTAATGACTATACTAAAGTAATGATAAGTAAAAAAGATATGGCTAATAGTGAGGAATTAGAAGGGGCTCAGTTAATAATATATAATGATAAAGGTGAAATAGTGGAAGAATGGACCTCTACTGATACACCACATTATATTGAAAGATTACCAATTGGGTATTATACTCTTAAAGAGATAAATGCTCCTGATGGTTATGTTGTTAATACAGCAACAGTAGATTTTAGAGTCTTAGAGACTGGAGATATTCAAACAGAGACAATGTTTAATAGTAAACCAATTGATGTTCCTAATACTAGTAGTAATTCAAATGTTGTTTATATAATTGGTGGCCTTATTATTATGATAGGAGGAGCTTTGGTCATTATTGGCAAAAGAAAAAGTTCCGTATTGTCAAGATAAAAAAATGAAAAATGCATATAATATGTAACTATTCACAGTCCAGAAAATAAATAACTGGAAAAATCAGCCAATTTATTAATTGTTGGCTGTTTTTAAATTTATAAGTTCATCAACGGTATACGGGTTGTTATCAAATAATCTCTTTATCGCTTCAT
>DVIS01000016.1 GCA_018711135.1 Candidatus Onthousia faecavium | reverse complement strand
AAAGGAGGATTATATGGCTGTTAAACAAGTAAGTAAAGAAGAAGCAACTAAAGATGGTCGCAGATGGATATTTTATAATTATTTATATTTAAGTGATGGAACTAGAAAAAAATATAAATCTAAAAAGTTTGTGACAAGAAATGAAGCTGTTAAAGCCGAACAAAATTTTATGTCTAAAGTTGAGAAAAAAGAAATTAATGTTACGGACATGACTTTTAAAGATTTATATGAAGAATTTTACGCTTATAAATCAGATAAAGTCAAATCTACAACCATGAGAACATATCGTGAAAGAATTGCTTCTTTAAAGATGCTAGAAAAAGTAAAAGTAAGAGATTTTAATATTACTCATTATTTAAAATGGCGTACTATGATTTCCAATAAACCAGTTGCTGTTAAAACTAAAAATCATTATCATAAGTTTTTAAAAGAAATTCTAAATTATGGAACAAAGTGGCATGACTTTAATTTTACTTCTGTGTATAACAGAATGGAAAAGTTTACTGATCCTAACGCTGTACCAAAAGAAATGGATTACTACACTTATGAAGAATTTAAAAAGTTTATTGCTTGTGAAGATGATTTAAAGTTTATTTGTGTATTTGAAATATTATATTATTGTGGTCTTCGTAGAGGAGAACTTAGAGGTCTTACTTGGGATAACATTGATTTTGAAGATAAGACTTTGTCTATTGTTAAAAATGTTGTAAATGAAAATGGTGATGGTGGTTATTGGAAGATTACTACTCCTAAAACTCGTACCTCTACTAGGACAATACCAATGCCAGATATTTTAGTTAATCATTTAAAAGAATATAAGAAGCAAGTTTCTAAATATTATAACTTTAATCAGAAATGGTTTGTAGTTGGTGATGTTTCTCCCCTACACCCAGATGTTCTTAGAAAAAGAAAAAATAAAAATGCAATGAGTGCCGGTTTAAAACAAATTAGAATTCATGATTTTAGACATTCTTGTGCATCTTTACTCATTAATAATGGTGCTAATATTATGATTGTTGCTAAATACTTAGGGCATGCTAAAATTGATGAAACATTAAATACTTATTCTCACCTATTTAAAAATAAAATGGATGATATTGTTAATATGATGAATCATTTAAAATAGTTATTTATAAACAAAAAAAGACTTTTTCAAGTCTTTGGGTACCTAGTTGGGTACCTAAAATATATTTATAAGGTCACAAACCCTTTGATATCAACAAAAAGTGGAGCCTTGCGGCTCCTTCAGGGGGAATTGTTTTCGGGAGGATTTGTATTAATAGTGAGAATATAGAGAAAATAATTAACATTACGATAGAAATTATCTAATGCTAAAGCTTCTATGATAAAATAAAGATTAGCTGTTAACAATTCTTTCAACATCTCTGCTATTAATAGTCTAATACGCCTAATTAAGTTAATACTGTTATTAGTTAAAGTCTGTTGATTTTCTGGAGATAAAGGAAGAGTGTTATAGGCATTTAATAAAGTGGGATAATCTTCAGTTATGATTTGATCTAATGATTCTATATATTTTGTCGCATTAGTATCAATTAAACCTCGTAAGAAGCTGACAATTTCATAAATAGTAATATTATAGTTATATTCACTATCTATAGTATAGATAGGATCTTTGACTAGTTTTTGGTTTAATCTTGTTAACTCACTAGCATAAAGTTCGGTAGTTCTAATCATAAAATCGTATAAAGTGGGATAAGAATAAGAAAATAATTCATTAGATAATAATTTGTCTTTTATCTCTTTCGCATCACTTATAAATTCAGTTGCTACATTTAAGGCTTCCTCATTTAATTTTTCTATATTTATAATTGTTTCATTGGTAGCATTAGTAAAATCTCCAGCTTTTAAATTTAATTGATTCATAGTTATATCTGTAGCAAGGTTAAGATTAAATAATTTTTCAGTTAATTTTTCACAACCTAACGTATAGTCAGTAAAGTAAATTTGATATTCTATAGCTGCACTTGGCACTTCTCCATTTAAATAAGTAATTAATTCTCTTCCTAAATCCTGGGCTCTAGTTGCTAAAGTAGCAAATTTAGAGGAGTATTCATTTTGACCATAAAAAGAGAGTTCAATATTGATACAAAAATCTCTTAGTGTTCTTAGATAAAATAAATTGGCATTTAAAGATTCTTCTAGAAAAGTTTGATTATTTAACATTTTATCACCAATAAATTATATGCGATAAGTTTTATTTTAAAACAAAAAGCTAGAAGATTAATCTTCTAGGCTTTGATAAAGGCGACTTAGCTCAGTTAGAGAATTACTTATGTCAGGTTCTTTAATAGTTTTTTCTTTTTCTTCTTTTAAAATTCTAGCCATTATTTTGTAATCTTCTAAAGTAAATTGATCGGCAAGAGTTGGCTTCGCAGCTTGGGCTTGGGGTTCTTTTTCCACAACTGGTTGAATATAAAGAGGTTGTTTGGTTACTTTTATTGCTTTATCAATCTTAAAATTGTCAATAATAGTATAATTGGTATACTCTTCAGTTCTAATAATATTGTGTTTATACTGATATTTTCTAATAAAATGATAGATTATTAGAACAACAATCCAGAACGTAAAAAGTAACATACTAAGTTCAAGAAGGCTTCTCACTGTATTACTGCTATAAAGTTCACTAATATTAAAAATGTCAAGTTCTAAACTGTTTATGGTAGCAATAGCTAGAATGAATAGATATAATAGGATACCAAAAACACTTGAATTAATAATTTTTAATTTACGATCAACATTATCTTTGAATAATGTTTTCCACAATATTATGTTAGAAACAAACAACATTAATAAGTAAATAACAATATTAGGAAAGTAATAGTTAACAAAAATTTCATTTATAGCATAGTTCAAGACAGTAAGAATACTTTCTCCATATTGAATAGCAATAAAGATAATAGCGGCTAAATATAGAAAAATATAAGCCTTTTTACTTTGTTTACGGTTAGAACCGTTTGTAGTAATAAAGAAAATAATTAAAATAGTAATTAGTGCTAATATCATTAAATAGACATTTTTTGATGTAATTAAATTAAAGACAGTCTGCAATTGCTTAAATAATGATAAGGGACTCATTACTATCACCCCCTTTTTATTTTATTCCTTCTAGTTCAGCAATATAGATAGTTTGTGTACTGGAATCATCTTTAGTACAAGTTATTAGTGTGACAGTTGTTTTAGTTCGGTCACGTCTAATAGCAATCGTTCCTGTATTAGGTTCTTGATAGATATTGGTTATTCTGTAGCTATAATTTAAACCGTTATAAGTAATGATTAACGTATCTCCTAGTTCTAATTTATATAGGTTTCTAAAAAATGCTTTCCAACCGGTACCAGAATGGCCAGCAATTATTAGGTTTCCACCTGTAACATCAGGCATACTGCTTCCTTCAATAATTTCAATATTTAATTCAACATTATTCAAGGATGAATCTAGATTGTAAAAACCCCTTCTAAACTTTATTTTTGGTATTTCTAAGTAACCAAGATAAGTTTCAGTCTCAACTTGTTTTGGTTCTTCTGCTATCTCATTAGTATCTTCACCGGAAGAGATAAGTTCTTCAGTTGTAACATCATATATCTCAGGTTCATTTTCTGATAGTAAATTATTCATATAATCATAAGCATATAGGCGCTGTTCTCCGATGAAATTATATAAAAGAAAGAATCCTCCTAGAGTTATGATAACAGCTCCAATGAGTGCAACAGTACTAGGAGAGATTCTTTTTTTATTTAGCTTTTTGTTTTTTATCATTGTAGTAAACGAATCCTACTCCTGATATTAATAGGATACTTCCAAATAAAGTATTAATTAGGGATTTATTACTACCAGTGTTTGGTACATCAACTTTTTCAATATTTTCAAAAACAACTAAAGCTGTAGGTGAATCATCACTTATTGTAAATTCATATATCTCATCACTTTTAGTATAACCATCTGGGGCACTAAGCTCTTCGACTGTATAAGTACCGTCTTTAAGATCAGTAATTGTATATGGATCTTCAGTTGTTGTAAATTCAGCTACGACATCACCATTATTATCTTTAACGACAAGGACAGCTCCTGCTAAAGGCTTACCAGTTGTAGCATCTACTTTTAAAATGTTAACTAATTTAGTAATAGCTTTATTTTCGATTGTAACTTTGACATCACGGTTATTATTATCAACAGTAAAGCTATAAATTTCATCTGTCTTTTCATAGCCAGCTGGAGCGCTAAGCTCTTCAACAGTGTAAGTACCATTTTCTAAGTCTTCAAGAACATATGGCTTATCAGTAGTAGTAAACTGAGTTATTTCTTTGCCATTACTATCTTTAACTACTAAGATAGCTCCAGCAACAGGTTCTTTAGTATCGGCATCTATTTTTATTATAGTTGCTTTCTTTTCATATTCTTTATTATTAACATTAATTAAGATATTACGATTAGAATCTGTTATCTCGAAAGTTATCTCTTTATCGTTTAAGATATATCCTTCTGGTGCAGCAGTTTCTTTTAAGGTATAAGTACCATTTGGTAAGTTTCTAATAACATAAGCATTAGTGGTAGATGTCCAAGTTGCAATTTGTTTTCCAGTATTATCAGTTAATACGAAAGTAGCACCCGCTAAAGCTTTACCTGTTTCTTCATCAAGTTTTACAATCGTAACTTTACTTGTATCTAGAGTAACAGTTGTTTCATCTTGAACTGTTGAGGTTTCTGGATATAGTAAGGAACCAAAAACACTTTGTTTTGTTGGATCGCTTGATTTATATTTGTAAGCTTTATTAATAGATCCAGTAGCTGTAGCAGTTATTTTGATATTAAGAGTACCTGGATCAACATTATTGATAGGTATTCTAATTTTAAATGTTTCGTCTTGGCCAAATGAATTAGTCTCTACACCAGTTGTAGCATTTAAAATCTTAGTTCCTTCTGGAGCACCAGATAAAGAAATAGTATAATTACCAGTTATATTTAATGTTTTTACACCAAGAGCATTTGATTCATAATACTCTTGATCACTAGTTAAGTGAAGACTACCATCATTATTTGTTAATTGTAAAGCTGGTGTAGCATAACCAGTTACATTTTTAGCTTCATTTACTAATTTAACGATGTATTGTCTTATATTGTATGGATCAGATCCTGTTGTTTTAAAGGTATCTGGTAAGTTCTTTGAACCTGTTATTTCATCCATATACCACCAAATAGCAGCTTGGGTAATATAGTAATCCATATCAGAGTTACCTGTTATATTTACTCTAGGGTAACCATTAGCTAAAATGTAAGCATAACCAGCTGGTGCTTCGCCATCAAGAGTCATAGTTATGCCATATGGAATTTTCAAGTGATAGTTTTGACAGTAAACATAACCACCTAAACTACTAGTTAATTTACCATAACCAAAGTTGTCAATATAGCCATCAAGAATTTTTTCACTATCAGCAGTGAATGTTTGTGGAGCACTTGTAGCAGCATTAGTTCCAGTTATAAAAAATGCTCCTAGTGTAAGTGTTAAAACTAATATTAACATACTAGCTATTTTAACCTTATGTTTTTTCATTATTATCCCCCCAATTTGTTTTTGTGCCCATATTATAACATATTTTTTTTTAAAATGCAAGATGTGATGGCTCAGGGCATTAAATAATGTGAAACTAAATATAATAATAATTAAAATGGCTTTATATTTTGAAATTTAAATGCAAGTACTTTTATAGTATCTTTATTTATTGTTTTTTTAACACTTTAACCTTAACATCTTTTCTTAATGATGTGATGATTGCTATTTCTTTTTCTTTTATTTCATCAAGGGTTGAATTGAAATACTCTGCTAATTGTTCATCGCTATATTCTTCTTGATATTTTAACATTACAAATGATAAATCTTCAGGATTTAATGATGATAGCATTTTCATCATATTTGAACTAAATGAAACATTTTCAAATTTTTCGTATGAATTATTAGAATCAACATTAGCATCAACATCACCAATATAATCTATTAGCATTTTTCCGCTTTTTGTATCTTTATCACTAATATATTTGGGAGCATTTAGTGATATGCTTGTACCATTTTCTTTATATTTTTTTAAATAAGTTCTAAAATAACCTTTTATAGTCAAGTCCATATATTTAATTATTTGACCTATTGTATTTAAATTGATCCTCTTTATTACCATTAATAGATAATACTTAATTTCACTTTCAAAATCTTCGTAATTGTTTTTATTAATTGTAATTGCATAGTTACTACATAACGAATTTATTGTTTTGTGAATATAATTTTTTTGTTTTAATAAGATTTCATTTCTTGAATCATATAACTCACTTTTGTATATTCCTATTAAATCATATAATTCAATTTTTTCGATATTCATATTAGGTTGCTTTATATTATCAATTAAGGCAAAAATATCATGCAATTTTTTATCAGTTATTATTTTATAATTATCACTATTTTTTCTATCAAAAAAATACCAAATCATATTAATTGCTTGATTATATGAAAAATCCATTTTAACTAAATCATTTACATTCTCAAAATCAACTTTTAAAAAATCACATATATCTTTTATTTCGTTAATATTGCAGATTTTACTATTTTTTAATTTATCAAATATCTTACTTATTGTATCTATTTGTAATTTATTTTCATATTTTTTTATAGCCAATGCTACAATTTGTTCATTATCTAACGAATCGTTTTTAGATTCTAGTGTCTTAATTCTTCTCCAAATAGCTAAATATGGATATCCATTTGTATCACAAAGCTTTGTTAATGATTGGTCATTGAAAAATATTTAGTTTTTACAGGTGGATGTTCTATATAATAATCTACAATTTCTTTTATAGCATCATCTATACAAATGTCAGTATTATCGGCATATTGGGATAAATATCTTTGAATAACTGTATTATAGTTTAACCCAATCATCTTGCAATAAGTTAAAAGAGGTATTCCATTATAATAATATTTAATAGAAAATTTTTGATAAGTTTCAACACACTCATCAACGATTTCTTGTAATGGTTTGTTACTTCTTAATTGATTTCTTAAAATAGCACTACGAATTGAACTTATATTTAAACCATTTTGTTCAGCATAATCTTTTAGCGGTATCCCCTTATAATAATAAATTATTCCATATCTGTTTATTGTTTTTATACCTTCATCAATTAGTTCATCAATACTTTTAGTACTACCTTTTGCTATTTTTCTTTTTACAAAAGATACTACACTATAATATGATAAATTATTTTGCTTACAATATTCTCTTAAAGTTAACCCTTTATATAAATATTTGGGAGCAAAGGGCTGATATTGTTCCATAATCATTTCAACAAAACTGCCATCCGTTAAATCTTTAAAATTGTTAGCGGTTCTATATTTATTCATATATATAATTATATTTTTATAACTTAAATTGTTTTCGTCACAATATTGTTTTAGTGGTATTCCTAAGTAATAATTTTTATACATTCCTTTGTGTTCTTTGCTCAATTATTTCTTCATAAGACAATTCTTTATTTTTGGCTTTTTCTCTATTAATATATTGCTTGATAGTAGTGTAGTTTATTTCAGGGTGATTTTTACAATATTCTTTCAGAGGTACACCTTTATAGAAAAATTTAAAATTTTTATTATTGAATTTTTCTATTGCTAAAATTACTAATTCATCATTTGATAACTTTTCATTTTGCTTTCTTAAGTTTTCTATTCTAGACATAATTTTTCCTATATTAATGTCATTATCTAAACAATATTGTCTTAGCGATATGCCTTTATACATATATTTAACAGCACTACCATATGCTTCTACAACCATATTTACAATTTCTTGATCTGTATAATTTTCATACTTTTTACTTTTTTTCTTTTTCCAGATTCTAGTTCTGATTGTATTTATATTAATATTATTATTTTTGCAATATTTAGATAAAGGTATACCATTATAAAAATACTTAGTTTCTTGCATAGTAACATCACCAAATTAATTATAATATATTTTATTTTCAACGAAAGCTTAAATTATGTAATGTAATTATTAATGATAAAGATATAACGAAAAAGAGATTATAGTAGTTAGTTTACTATAATCCCCTTTTTATTCTTAATTACCTTTAGCTTCTAATTTTTCTAAGACATCACTAACAACATCAATAGCTTTTAGTCTTAACTCTTCAGCAGCTTTTTCTAAAACAGGTGTTCCTTTAGCAACGGCTAAGTTAACTAAATCTTGACATTTTTTCTTAATGTCTTCACCTTTCTTTTTAGCTATTTTTAAGACTTTTTCTTTATCTAAGTCTTCAAGTTCTGTTTTTATTTCTTCAACTTTATTTTCAAAAGTCTTTTTTATTTCTTCCTTATCTAATGATTTTATTTTTGCTACCACATTATCAAGTTTGTCTTTTAAGTCTTTTCTTGTTTCACTACCTTTCTTAGGAGCAAAAAGAATACCTAAACCAGCTCCAATAGCAACTCCTGCAACAAATTTTCCAATACCTTTGCCTTTACTCATCAATATCATCCTCCTTTTTCTTCTTAAAAATATTACCTATAAAGGCTACAACACTACTAACGATAGTATCAGTAACAATATTTAATTTATCTGTAACAGTATCTACTAGTTTAAAAGCATTGTTTAAACTATCTAATTTTTCTTTAGTACTATCTAAAATAGCATCTACTTTAGTTAAAGTATCTAAAGCTTTTATAGCTAGAAAAATTAAAATAATTACTAATACTATTAATAGACTATCCAAAATGATTCCTAATAATTCCACAAATTATTCCCCTTTCTTCTCATCATACATTGAATCTATTAAATCAAATAGGTTGTCTTCTAAGCCAGTATCCTCTTTTTGATAGTCATCATCTTCAAATTTTCTTAAGTCAACTCTTCTACCTGTCGCTTTTTCATGAGCGGCATCTTTATAGTCAATATTATATTCTAAACCTAAGTCTTGATAATATTCTTCTGCATCTCCCATAGTTACTTTAGGAACCGATGGAGTATTGTCACTACTTATATCTAGAAGACTTTCTTCTTCTTTAATGGCATCAACTTCTTTTTCCTCATCAGTGTTAATAACATAATCTTTATCTTTTTCAGCTTCTAAGGCTTCTTGTGGCCTTTTACTTGATGTTAGTTCTTCATCAAAGATATCATCAGTATTACCATAAGCTTTAGCACGAACACTATCTACATCTATATTTCTTGATTTATAACTACTTGTAAGACGTATTTCTTTTTTTGTGACTATTTCTTCTTTTTTATAATTTTGATCTAGGACTCCGTAGATTGGAGAGATAATTGGAGAAGGATGGAATTCTTTTTTCTCTTTTTGATTATTGTAAGTTCCATATTCATGGATTTTAAAATTATCTTCAACTTTATTAGAACCATAAATCTTAACCTCTTTTTTAGGTTCTTCGTGATGATAAATTGGTATTTCTTTAGGTTTTTCAATTTCTTTTTTTATTTCTTTAGGCTGTTCAATTGGCTTAGATTCGTTCTTATCTAAATCAATAAAATCATCTTCTAAAATAGCTTTAAATTTAAAGTTTTTATTAGGATCATCTCTTGTTTCTTTCTCTTTTTCTTCTTCAATAATGACAGATTCCTTTTTAATTTCTTTCTTAGGTTTAGGATCGTCGAGAATTATTTTCTTAGCAATTGGTTTTTCTTTTTTCTTTGGTTCTTTCTTTTCTTCTACCTCAACGTATTCTTCTTCAAAAAGAGCATTTTTTAATTTATCCAATAATTTCATAAGCTTATACTCCGCCTTTCTAGTTTTCTTCTATATTTATAATATTTTCATCTTTATTAGTAATATCATAACCCTCATAAGTACCATATTTTTCTACATATTCTAGATAGGTATCTTCAGTAGCGGTATTACCTTTAGGAGTCATAACATTATAGGTATCTTCTTGATAATCCAAAACTTTATTACCAATTAGTGTCTCTAAAACATTACGATTAAACTTAAGCGACGATAAAACACTACTCATATTAATTATAGCACTTTTTAACTCGCTTTCTTTCACATAAGCTTCAAACTTGCCATAATTATACATATATTCAATGAAATAATAGCTATTTTTGCCTATTTCAGTTATTTCTAAATAGCCAACTGTATCATTATAAATAAGTTCTTTTGAATAATAGGCGTCCTTATTAACCTCATAGTCTAGTTTTTTTTCATTGTAATAACTGATAATATCTATATAAAAATAATAGCGATTATTATTTTCATCTAATAGGACAGCATTATATTCATCTTTTGTATCTAATTTTAACCCTTTAGGAATATAGTATTTGTAACCATCAAAAACATTATTAGCTAAGGTGTTATTGGTTGAAAGTAATGTAGATGTTAATTCATCTATACTCATATTATTGAGGTTCGTACAACCTGTTAGGGTTAGAAGCATTATGGTGACTAATATTAGTTTTTTCTTCAAAACTACACCTCCTACTTTAAAGTATTATAACAGATTTTATATAGTCTTGTCACTTTTTTTGTGCAAAAAGATGGTAGACATTTTTCCCCTCTTTTTGAAATTTTTCTTCATATTCACTCATAATGATATCACTGTGAGTTTTATGGTAATCAAAAGAGATATCACTTAGATGATAATTTTCATTACTTAAGGTTTCTAGGGAATAGATAAAAAGATTTTGATTATCTGTTTTCATTTCTATTCTTTTAATATCTTTAAATATTTGTTCATATTTTGCTAAAAAAACAGGGCTAGTCAGGCGTCTATTTTGCCATCTTTTCTTAGGCCATGGATCACTGAAATTTAGATATATTAGAGATATTTCTTTAGAAAAGACGGTATCAATATCTAAGGCATTCATTCTAATTACTTTTAGATTGGGTAATCCTGTTCCAATTTTTTTGATTGCTTTAGCAAGAACACTATCAAAACGTTCAATACCAATATAATTGATATCTTTATTTTTTAAAGCATTTTCATAAAGAAATTTACCTTTGCCCATACCTATTTCTAGATAAATAGGGTTATTATTGTTAAATAAAAAGGCAAAATTACCTTTATAAGTACTTGGATTTGTAATTAAATAAGGGCAAGAATTTAGGATGTCATCTTTATTTTTAACATTTCTTAGTCGCATATATTTTTCCTCCAGTAATAATAGTGTAGCATATTTTTAAAAAAATAAGAATATAATATCTTGAAAGTGAGGATGAAAATACATGAATCAAGGAATGCCTTTGTGGCCAATGAATCCTGGTATGAATAATCAAGGAATGGGACCAGGGCCAATGTTTCCTAATAGCATGAATCAAAGAATTAATAGTTTAGAAAATCAAGTAAATAGACTTGAGCGACAAATGCGACGGTTAGAAAATAGAATTAATAGAATTGAATCAACCATGATTACACCAAGAGGATATGATAGTCAAAATACGGGATATGGAAATAGCAGCAGTAATGATAAATATATGATGTAAAGAGCTTGGGCTCTTTTTTTAGTTATTTGTATTTTTTTTGGTTATACTAAAATTGACAAGGCACTTAGGAATAAACTATAATTTAGATAGTGTGGTGATTAGATTGAACTTAGTAGAACTTAAAAAAGATGAATATACAGAATTTGTAAAAAATAATCCTTATAAAAGCCATTTTCTCCAGTCTTATGAATGGGGAGAATTAGTAAAAAAAGAACGAGGATTAACGCCAATTTATCTTGGACTTAAAGAAAGGGAAAAAATAGTAGGAGCTACTTTGCTTTTAAAGAAAAAACTACCACTTGGTCTATGTTATTTGTATGCTCCTAGAGGATATGTCATTAATTTTAAGGACTTTACAGTATTAGATAAATTTACAGAAGAGATTGTCAATTTTGCAAAAAAAGAAAAAGCTATTTATGTAAAGATTGATCCTGATATTGTTTGGAAAAAAGAAAACTATAAGGGTGAGGTTACTTTAGAAGAAGCTAAGGATAAGAAGATTTATAATGAGTTACTAAGGCTTGGGTATAAACATTTAGGATTTACAAAGAACTTTGAGACAATGCAACCAAGGTTTACATTTAGAATTGATTTAGAGCAAAGCATGGAAGAAATTGAAGATCACTTTTCAAAGACAACAAAACAAAGAATTGCGAAAGCAAGAAGATTAGCAACAAAGGTAGAAATTGGAAATGCGGATGATCTAGTAACTTTTTATCATCTGATGATGTTAACAGAGTCAAGAAAAGATTTTGTTTCTTATAATATAGAGTACTATAAAACACTTTATCAGTTGTTTAATGAAGAAAATAAAGCAACCTTATTCCTTGGAAAAGTAAATATTCCTCTTACATTAGAAATTATAGAAAAAGATAGGGAAGAGGTTTTAGAAAAGATTGAGGCTTTACCTAAGGATAACTTATCAAAGAGTGCTAAAAATAAACTTAAGGAATTAACTAGGCAGAAAGATAAGTTGGAGGAAGAAATAGCAAAGTATAAAAATTATTTACAAGAATATGGAGAGATTGTAACATTATCAGCACATTTAATCTTAGAGTATGGTGACAAAGCTTGGGTACTATATGCAGGAAACCATAATATTTTAACCGAGACATATGTTAATTATAATACTTATTATGAACACTTGAAATTTTGTAAAAATAGAGGCTTAAAAATATATGATCAATTTGGTACAATTGGAGATTTAAGCCCTGATAATCCAAGATTAGGTCTTCATGAGTTTAAAAAGAAGTTTGGTGGTGACTACATTGAATTTATGGGAGAATTCGATTATGTCATTAGTCCATTTTATTACTTTGCCTTTACCAAGTTGGTACCAATATATAGAAATATAATAAAAAGAAGAAAGAAGAAGGAACTTAAAAATGAGATTGAAAGAGATTAGTTTTAAAGAGTTAGAAGAATTTTCATTAACAACAAAGGAAGCAACTTTTCATCAAACAGAAGGATGGGCCAAACTAAAAGAGCATAATGGTTGGAAACATTATGTTGTAGGATTGGTTGCTGAAAATGACAAGATAGAAGCAGCTGCTTTATTGCTAGCGAAAGAGGTACCAATTGTTAAAAAGTATATGTTTTATTCACCTAGAGGATTTTTGATTGATTATCTTAACTTTAAATTATTGAAAGAATTTACAGATAAAATTAAAGAATTTGTAAAAGAAAGAAAAGGAATATTTGTAAAAATAGATCCCTATGTAATGTATAAAGAAAGAGATATTGATGGAAATTTAGTGGAAAATGGTATTGATAATAGTCAAGCAGTTGGTAATTTAAAGAAATTAGGATATAAACATTTTGGGTTTAATTTAATGCAAGAAGAGTTACAGCCTAGATGGATGTATACGATTACAGTTAAGAACAAAACAATTGATAATATCATGAAGAATATGGATCCTAAGACAAGACAAATATTAAGAAAAAATGAACGTCTTGGCGTGAAAGTGAGAGAAATTACAAGAGATGAGTTACCTGTTTTTAAAGATATAATGCAGCATACAGGAGAAAGACGGGAGTTTATTGATCGGCCCCTTTCCTATTATCAAAATATGTGGGATAGTTTACATGATAGAGGAATCCTTAAGATTTTAGTTGCTGAGGTTAATTTTGATGAAGAGATTGAAAATACAGAAAAAGAAATTGCCGAGTTAGAAAAGTCAATTAAGGAAAGACGGGAAAAATATGAAGATAAAAGCAAACCGATGAATGAGAAAAAATATCATAGTAAACAAGAATTTGAAAAGAATGAGATTAAGAGATTGAAAAAAAATATTGAAAAAGCTAAAGATATGAAAGAAGAATATGGAGAGAAACCTATTTTAGGAGGGATTTTATTTTTAATTTATGGGAATGAGGTTTTATCTTTATATGGGGGATCTAAAGCAGAATTAATGAGTTTTCAGTCAGCATATACACTACATTTTGCAGGAGTTAAGTATGCATTAGAAAATAATTATGAAACGTATAATTTTTATGGTATTACGGGAGATTTCAGTGAGAATAATCCCCTTCTAGGCTTATATTTGTTTAAGAAAAGCTTTGGAGGACAAGTTGTGGAGTTAATTGGAGAGTTTGATTTTGTAATTAGTCCTTTCTGGTATCATAGTTATAAAATCAGTTATGGATTCTATCATAAAATTAAAAATATAATTAAAAGATGACTTTTGAGGTCATCTTTTGTGGTTTCTAGTATTAATTTTAGGTTTGGCATCTAGACTGATAATATTTAAAGCTACATCATTATAAAATGTGGTAGTTGTAATAAAGTTAGTGGTAAAATCATAATTATCTTTAGAAAGAATAATCTCTTCTTGATCTTGTCTTTGAGTTAAGATTAGGCGATTATTATTTTTATCTAATAAAATAGCATACGGACAAAGAGCAAGAGGTGATGATTTTTTTAGATCGATTTGGTAAAGATAATGTTTATATCCTTGATTTAAGATAAAAAATTTATTACATTCACTTATGTTTAAACTGGTAGATATTAAAGTGTCCTTAGCAAGGGGGAATAGATTATCATCTTCTTTGATAGATAAAGCTCGATATACAGTAATATCAATTGGTAAAGTTATTTTTGAGGCAACAGTTTTTAATCTTTCTTTTATAGAAATTAGACTAGTCTTAAAATCATTAATAGTAGTGAAAGAAATGTCTTTAAAGACAGTATAAGCCATAAAAATATTTTTAGGATCATCTAAAAGTTTTTTATATTGTTCATAAATTTCTTCAATTTCTGAATCATTATTACCTATAGAGTTAATCGCTCTACCTAATCTAGACTTATAGACTAAAAGGGCATTTTTATCTTCTGTAGATAACTCTTCATATTGTTTTATTAAATCTTCATAAATCATTTTAAACCTCTATTAAATATTATTTTAGAATAAAGTTTATTTTACCTTTACCATTACTTGATGTTACTGTTGCTAGAGCCCCATTAATTATGGTCATTCTTGGAGAAACATGACCAATATCGACATTTATAATAATAGGAATACCTAAGTCTTGTAAAGCATGTTTAATAGCGTCTTCATAAGTTATATCATAGTAACTAGTCGTAAATGTACATCTACTAAAAAGGAGCCCTTTTGTATATTTAAACTAGTCATTATCTTTTAATTTCCAAAGAATTCTAATAATAGATTCACTTGATAATTCACAAATATCAAAATACCAGATAATACCATCTTCTTTATACTTTTCAAGAAAGGCTTCAGTTTTATCAAATCTCGTACCAAATAAATCAGTAATTATATCAAGACAGCCACCTATCATACGACCTTTAATATTAATATTTTCTTCATTGGTTAAAATTTTCCAAAATACTTTTTCCGTTAAATTGTAGGTTTCTAGTCCAGTTATAGCTTCTTTCTTTTCTTTTTCGTATTTAGGAAAGCTTTCTTGTTCTATTATATTACCTGTTAATATTTCTATATTATTTTTTTAAGATTTATACCAAGGTTTCATTCCAAAAACACAAAAGTTATCAGCATAGATAGTAGCGATATCTAGATTTGTCGTAATAGTAAATAGTAAACCTGTAGGATCTGAGTAACCTTGTAACCATTTAGGATGGTTTCTAATTAGAGAAAAGTCTAACTCACTTAACATTTCAAGAAGAAAGTCTCCTCCACTAGCAGAGATTATAGCTTTTGTATTATTATCTAAATAAAGGCTTTCTAATTCCTTAGCTTGGTCTTTACTGCTGCTGCTCCTCCCTTTAAAACTTTTTCTAACATTAGGGGTTTCTTTAATATTAAAACCTAATTTTTTAAAACTTTTGATCGCATTATCTAGTCTTTTTAATTTTAATTTATCAGTTATTCCATCTGAGGGAGCGGTTACACCAATAGTATCTTTTTCTTTTAAAAACTCTGGATAAATCATCTTATTCCCTACTTTCTTAATTATGCCATGGTATGACTTTTAGTTTGGGCCAATATTTTTGCCATTTTGCTACTTTTTCATTATAGTCTTCTTCGGTAAAATCTGTTTTTACAGGTCTAATTACCATATTAAAGAGATCGTTTAAGCCATAAGGAGCCGTGACAATTAAATCATCATTTTCAAGTCTTACTCCTAAACAAGTTATGGTTTTTCCCCATCTTGCAATAGCATTTTCGAGGCTTGTATAAGGTGCTCTATTTTGGTTATATTTCTTATTATACCAAAGATGAACTCTAGCCTCATTTTTGATATCAACATTAATATTTAAATCTTTTAAAAGATTTTGTATATATTTTATAACTTTATCCTCTTTTTCATATGATAAGTCATCATCATAATAGACAATATCAAAATCTTTAATATTTTTATTTAAAGGAAAACCATGAAGATGATTAAAGACTGTCTGATTGATAGCTCCAGCAGCAACATAGTAGTTTTTTAAGTTTGAGTGTTCTAATCTAAGCAATATTTCTTTTAATAGATCATTTTTTAGTAAGATAATTTTTAAATCCTTAAGTTGTTCATTTATATTTTTACTATTCATAATTTACCCCTATGATTTTATTTTATGAAGAAATTCTATTAAATAATAAACTTTTGATGTTTTAATGGTAAATTCACCGATTAATTCTGAAACATAACCATTAAAACCAGTTTTAAATTCATAGATTCCATAATCTTTATCATTTTTATCAAAGGTAGCAGGAATTCCATAGAAATTATATTTGGCAAAATTGTGCTCAATAGCATATTTTATCATTTCCCATTGAATTAGATACTGAGAATTATACATCATAAATTCTTCATAATTGCCACTTGATAAGTAGATTATCTCAGGATCAGTCATAATAAACATTGAACCCGATAAAGTTATAATGTTACCATGTTTTTCTCTTAAGGTTTCCGCTTCTTTAATTCTTTTAGTTAGACCATTAATAGCATTAGTTAAAGACTTTCTTTTACCATCATTATATTTTGCTTCTTTTAAATTATCTTTTTCTTGTTCTTTTTCTTTCTTCTCTTCTTCTAAAAGTTTAATATGTTTAGTTAAGTCTAGTTTGGTAATAAGATACTTTATTTCGTCTTTAGGCTTGAATAGGTCATACATATTCTCAAAGTATTTTAAGTTTCTAATTGCAAAACCTTTTCTTTTTCCGGTCTCCTCCATGATTTTATAAAATTCTTTTAAGTCTTTTTTTTCTAATTCAATTATTTCAATACCATTTTTCAAAGTCTTTCTAATAGTATTTCTTGTATTAGGTTTCATATTTTTTAAGATGGATTCTTCAGTTTTATCTTTTAGATCTAACACATACATCCAAGATACTTGTTCTCTTTGAGCAAGTGGTAAAAGTTTAAAGCCAGTGCTTTCAATATTCTTAATAATATTGCTATTATCTAGTCCACCTTCTATTATTTCGCCTTTGCCATTACGTTCTTTATTTATAACATAGGGATCAATTCTTAGAACATAACCATGATGTTTTTTGACAAAATCGGTTAGTAATTTTAAAAAAGTAGTTAGATGAGTTGGGTTGTTATAATCTACTAAAGGACCTCTTGGCGTATAAAATTCATATTTATTAAAATGTCTTTTCTTACCAACTAATAAAGTAGCACCTAATATGGTTTTATCTTCATATAGTCCTAGGTAATAGGCAGTCCAACCGTTAAGCTCTCTTAACTTACCTATTTCTACAGTTTGCATAAAAGTACGGTATGGACTAGTCTTAGCATAATTTGTAAACTCTTCTTTAGTAATTTCTTTTAAATACATATTAGTTCCTCCTAAATTTTTTGGTTATCTTATTTATTAGTTTACTCCCAAATACCTCTTCTATTAAATTAAATTTATGAGCGACGAAGAAATATGTTATAGCGCCAATAATAGTGTAAATAGCAATGATAGGAATGTTTAATATTCTTACGTCTGATGAGATAGGAATGACAAATTTTAATAAAGATAAAACAATAATCATAGCAAGGTCTGCTACTAATATTTTCCCTAATAACTTTAATGTTGGCATGTAACTAACTTGGCATTTTCTTCTTAGGAAAAGAAGACAGAGAATGATCCCTACTCCATAGCCTAAGATAGTGGCAGTTATAGAACCATAGACAGGAACAAAATCTAAATTATGGAAAAGATTAATTAGGGGAACATTTAAAACTAACTTTATTAGCACTCCAACAACTAAAGAGATTAAGACTTCTTTATAGTATTTTAAAACTTGTACAATTGAAACTAATGCGGTATAAGTTGATATTATTAAGGCAACAAAGACAAAGTAAGCAATAATTGTTGCCCCATAAGGAGAGTTGCTACCATAAAATACAGCCCAAACTGGAGATGATAACATAGATAGACCAATAGTCATAGGGACAGAGATGAAGAGTAAAACTTGAAGAGTTTGATTAATCTTATGATGGATATCTTTTTTATCCTTCTTTACTGCTGATGAGGTTAAATTTGGAATTAAACTGACAATAATACCAGTAGAAATAGAAACAATAATCATATTTATTTTATTTCCCCAAGTGGAAATAACACTCATGATATTTTCAGCTTGTGCTGTAGTATAACCAACATCATTTACCATAGTTTTAACTAGAGTTGTCATATCAATAAAGTCGTAACATGATTTAAAGACATCTATCATAATGAAAGGTAAAGCATACCAGAAGATTTTTATTAATATTTCTTTGGTTTTAATTAAAGGTTCAGTAGTCTCAAGAGGTTTAGCATCTAATTGTTTTCTATTTTTCTTTACTTTATCTAAAAGATAGAAATAAGCAACAAAAGCACCAGCGGTAGCACCAAAGACAGCAATACCTACTCCAGTTTGTAATGATAAGTTAAAAACATTTATAGCTAAATAACTACCAGCGACGATAATAATGACACGAACTAATTGCTCTATTACCTGACTGATGGAAGGAGGAGTAATGAATTTATGACCTTCTAAATAGCCACGATAGATACTTAAAGTTGGTACTATTAAAATAGCAGTAGCAATTACCCTTACAACCATAGTGACATCAGCAAGGGTGTTACCACCTTCTAGGTCACCAAGAATAGCTTTAGCAATGGTTGGAGCAAAGATGAAAAGAATGATAAAAATAGTAAAGCCCATGATAATTGCAAGGTTTCGTCCTAGTTTAAAAGCACGTTCTTTGGCATTGTAGTAACCTAAGGTTTGGTATTCACTTATAATTTTGCTGATTGCATTAGGAATTCCAGCACAAGATAAGGACTGAAATAAATTATAGATAGTATAAGCATAACCATATAAAGCACCACCTTGACCACCAATTATGGCATAAAATGGTATTACATAGAGCATACCAAGAATTTTACTACCAACTATACCTAGAGTAGCAATAAAAGCGCCATTAATAAAGGAATTTTCTTTTAGTTCTTTTTTCTTTTTTACTTTAGCCATCTTTGTTCCTCCAATTTCTTTTATTATAATATCATATTATTGAAAAGTTTTAAAGGAGATTGTATAATTAAGAAGATAGAGGTGAGGTTATGGAATTTAGAGAAATAACAAAAAATGCATTTGATAATTATGCAATTAATCATCCCTTAGGTAGTTTTCAACAGACAAGTTTTTGGGGAAGATTTATGGAAGGAGATAAATTTCACGCTTATTATGTAGGGGCTTTTATAAAAGAAGAAATCGTAGCAGCTAGTTTACTACTATCTTATGAGTCAAAAAATGTAAAAGGACGTCTATTTTACGCACCTAGAGGCTTTTTAATTGATTATAAGAACGAAACTTTACTTAAGAAATTTACAGATTGTGTTAAAGAGTTTATTAAAGTGAAACGTGGAATATACTTAAAGATTGATCCTTATATTTTATTAAGAGATCGTGATAAAGATGGGAATATAATCGAAGGTGGAGTTTATAATGACTTTGTAGAGATAAATTTAAGAAATGCTTCTTTTACAAAAGTTGATGATGATATTCAACCAAAATGGTTAAGTCGAATAAATTTAAAAAATACATCTCTTACAGATATTAGTAGTAATTTTAGTAATAAGGCAAGACAAATTATCAGAAGAAACGAAAGATTAGGCTTTAAAATTAGAAAAGTAGGGTTCTCTGAAATTGAGAAACTTTTAGAGATAATAAATAAGGAAAAAACAAAATATAAAACAATTATGCCTACGAGAACCTTTTTTGAAGATTTACACAGCTGTTTTACAGATAAATATTTACAGTTGATAGAGGTTTACTTTAATAAAAATGAGGTTATTTCTAATATAAATAAAATGATTCAGGAACTTTTAATAAAAAAAGAAGAAAGGATAAATAATTATCATCATTCTTTAATGAAGGAAGAATCATTTATTGAAAAAGAATTTGCTATGCAAGAAGAAATAAAAAGATTAGAACAAGAGAAAGATTATTTTGCTAGTTGTAGAGAAGAAAATAGTATGGGTATTTACTTGTTTATTACTCTTGGTAATGAGGTTTTAGCTTTATATGGTGGTATTTTTGATCAATATGCAAAACTTGATGCTTCATATACAATGCATTATGAGATGATTAAGTATGCACTGCTTAACAAGTATAAATATTATAATTTATATGAGATTGGGGATATTACAGATACTAATAATAAACTAGAGAATTCTTTTAATTATAAAAAGAACTTTGGTGGGGAAGTAGTAGAATTAGTTGGTGAATATGATTTAGCTGTTGATGATGATAAGGCAAGTATGACAATAGGTAGAAAGCATTTTCCTGAATATTTGGGAGTTAAGACTATATTTAAATAACTTTCATATTCTTACATTCATATAAAATTTTAATATTATGTATTTGACGAAAAAATTGATATAAAATAAAATGAATACATCTATTAGAATAGATGCTTTTATAAAATTTAATTTTTTATATGGCATCTAATTCTAAATAAATGCATTAATATCTAACATAGCATTAAAGCCGTATCTTTCATAGTACTGGTTTTCGTAAGTATATTATTACTTAGGCACTTATTTTTATAAGTGTTTTTTTAATAATAAATTATCATGGCAGAAAAACAATATATTTGTTCTTCTCCTGTAGGAAAAGAACTAACAGCATACTTTATATCAACAACCTCTCCTTCTAACTCTCCTAAAAATTCATTCATTGCTTTTTGTAAATCACTTTCATCTTCAAAATCAAAAATTTTTACTTTCATTTAAATCACCAGTTATATAATAAAATACTTTTTTCACAAAAATTGTGGAAAAAAGCAAAGAAGATTATTTTTTTCCTCTTTGCTTGTTTAAAACTATTTAACAACTATATTTACAATTTTACCTTTTATAACAATAACTTTAGCTATTTCTTTTCCTTCAGTGAATCTTTTTACATTTTCTTGGTCTAAGGCTTTCTCTTTAACTACATCTTCACTATCGTTAATGTTAATTGTGATAGTAGCACGAACTTTACCATTTACTTGAACAGCAATTTCTTTTTCCTCTTCAATAAGTTTAGATTCATCATATGTGGGCCATTTCTCATAACATAGAGGATTGTATCCAAGTTCTTGATTCAACTCTTCTGTTATATGAGGAGCGACTGGGTTTAATAGTGTTAATAGTAAATGATAGTCTTCTTTAGTTATTTTTTCTTGGTCATCATAGGCATTTGTTAAAATCATTAATGACGAAATATAGGTATTATAACTCATTCTTGAAAGAGATGATTCAATGTCTTTGATAGTCTTATTCTGTAAAGCTACTAAGGAAGCCATATGACCTTTTTTATCATTAAGTTTATTTTTTAATCTTTCAACTTTATCTAAGAATCTTTTGCAACCTCTTAGAGAGTCTGTACTCCAAGGAACATCTTGTTCATAGTCACCCATAAACATTTCATAGGTTCTAAGAGTATCAGCACCATATTCTTTAACAACATCATCAGGATTAATAACATTACCTTTACTTTTACTCATTTTTTGATTATCAGGACCCAAAACCATGCCATGACTTACTCTAGTGTAAATCATCTCCTTTTTAGGAACAAGGCCAATATTATAAAGGAATTGAACCCAGAATCTAGCATATAATAAATGTCTAGCGGTATGCTCCATACCTCCGTTATACCAATCGACACGATTCCAGTATTTCATAGCCTCCATCGAAGCGAATTCTTTATCATTTCTAGCATCCATAAATCTTAAGAAATACCAGCTAGAACCGGCCCAGTTAGGCATTGTATCTGTTTCTCTTTTAGCAGCTCCACCACATTTTGGGCAAGTAGTGTTAACCCAGTCAGTTATTTTCGCAAGAGGTGATTCACCATTATCAGTTGGTTCATATTCAGCAACATCAGGAAGAAGAAGTGGTAAGTCTTTTTCATCCATTGGTTGCCATCCACATTTTTCACAATAGATCATTGGAATTGGTTCACCCCAGAAACGTTGTCTTGAAAAGATCCAGTCTTGAAGACGATAATTTACTTTTTCACGACCTATATTGTGTTCTTTTAAATATTCAAGCATTCTTTTAATAGAATCTTTTTTATTTGTATAACCATTTAGAAAGTCAGAATTAATCATCTTACCATCACCGGCGATAGCAGTTGGATTATTAACGTATTCAAATGATTTCTTATGTAATTCATCTTTAATTTCTTTGATAATAACTTCTTTTGGTACCCACTCCACAGTAAAGTTTTCATCTTCATCTAAGTTTTGTTCAGTTTTATCTTTACTTTTTAATTCAAAAAGTAAAGGAGTTGCCTCAATATCAAAATATTGATTTTTATTATAGGCATAATAGTGATGATTAATGGAAAAACCTTCGCGAATAAACTCAATATCAGTATAACCAGTTTCTTCTTTTATTTCTCTAATAGCACAATCAAGAGCACTTTCTTTATTATGTCTAGTACCACCAACAAATAGACGACCTCCATTGTGACCCCAATTAATGGTTAAATATTTATCATTTTTCTTATCATAAACAATTGCTACAATTGACTGTTTTTGTTTTTCGTTTTCGTGAGGAATACCGGTTATTTCTTCAACAACTTGAATAACTGGAAGATTATATTTTTTAGCAAAATCATAGTCTCTATTATCATGAGCTGGAACAGCCATAATTGCTCCTGTTCCATAGTCCATCATGACATAGTCTGAAATATAGATATCTATATCTTTATTACTGACAGGGTTTTTAACAGTTATACCTTGTAATTTTACACCTGTTTTATCTTTATTAATTTCAGTACGTTCAAAGGCACTTTTAGTTTTAGCATATTTTTGATACTCTCTTATTTCGTCCATATTAGTAATTATGTCTTTCAATTTTTCAATAATTGGGTGTTCTGGTGCAATGACCATAAAAGTTACCCCATATAAAGTATCACATCTAGTGGTATAAACTGTTAATTTATCATTAGTTTCTTCAATAGTAAAATCAATTTCTGTACCTGTTGATTTCCCTATCCAATTAATTTGTCCTAACTTAACTCGACTAGCAAAGTTAGTATCATCTAGCCCCTTTAGTAGATCTTCTGCATAATCACTCATCCTTAGCATCCATTGTTCTTTTTCTTTTTGGACAACTTTACTGCCGCAGCGCTCGCAAACACCTCCGGCAGCGTCTTCGTTTGAAAGAACACTTTTACAAGTTGGGCACCAGTTTACATCTTTCTTGGCTTTATAGGCCATACCGTGTTTATAAAATTGTAAGAATTGCCACTGTGTCCACTTATAATAGTCAGGATCAGTAGTAGAAAACTCACGATCCCAATCAAATGAAAATCCTAGAGACATCATTTGTCCTTTAAAGGTTTTTACATTTGCTTTAACTGCTTCTTTAGGGTGAATATGATTTTTTATCGCATATTGTTCAGCAGGAGCACCAAAAGCATCCCATCCCATAGGGAAAAGAACATTGTAGCCTTGCATTCTTTTTACTCTTGCTAATACATCTTGAGCAGTATAGCTTCTAACATGACCAACATGAAGACCAGCACCTGAAGGATAAGGAAACTCTACAAGAATGTAATAAGGTTTTCTACTAGTATCTCCTGTTATCGCTTTAAAGCTTTTATTATCTAACCAATATTTTTGCCATTTTTTTTCTATTTCATTTATATTATTCATCTTTACAATATCCTTTCTGTTTATAGATTCTTCCTACAATATCGTAGCTAACTAAAATTAAGAGCATAATTAGGGCAAAGCCCACTAAAAGTTGCAGGAAGAAATTATCAATAATTGAGATTACCGTTACAACCAGGGAAATATCAAAAGAACTTACAAAACAAATGATATTTAAGAGACGCTTATATTTAACTTTTCCAAAATCTAATTTGTATTTGCTTACTAAATAATTAATCTCAATAGGTTTTTTTGCTTTTTTATCTTTTTTAGACTTTCTAACTAAGAATAATTCATAAATTAGAAAAACAAAAATAAAAGTTAATAAAAATACTAATAATTCTTCAATCATAGGCCCTCCTTAGATAAATTAATCTATTTGTAGAACAATTCTAAGTATTTAAGTTTTACTGATAATATTTTTTATATAAGTATGAAAAAATCCCTATATACAAGGACGAAATATTTCCGCGGTATCACCTTGCTTCATAGAGATCTATGCTACTGGGCCAATAAAACAAACAAGTTTGTTTTTACCTTGTCGTTACCTCCAAGGCTTCCTACTTCACAGATAAGGTACCCCTTATTCTCCATAGGCTTAAATTCCGATGGTCGCCACCGTACTAATTTGCTTTTACTACTTTGTTTATCTTATAATAATATTTTCCTTTTAGCTTGCATTTCACTCTATTAAAGAGCGTAACCTACCAATATAGTCATAGTATTACTTTGTCCATTAAATTATCTTTTTAAATCCGCTAGGACCACGTAGTATTATTAATACATCTCTTGATATAGTTGAATTTAAGATTTAACTTTCAATTCTATCTTTAGTCATCTGTTTTGTATAATCTAACTTTATATTCTTAATAAATTTCTATATTCACCCTGCTAAACATTGACAGTTCAAGTGTACTATATAGAAAGTATGTTTGTCAATATATTTTTTGATTTTTAAGTATAGATTTCCTATTATATAAAAACGATATCTGGTTAAACCATAAATACTATTCTGTTGTCAAGTTCAAAAAGATCTTATGTTTGTTTACACCAACCACAAACTCTCTTTAAGTAAGGGCTTTTTTACTACTACAACAATATTTAAAATCTAGTATTATTATACGAAAGTTCTTTAATTAATGCAACTGTTTTTAAAAGAAAAACATGGGGATTCCCATGTCAAGCTTTAACTTGCAAAACTTAGATTGGCATCAATATTTGCTAGTAATTGGTTATAATCTTCATTCATATCATCTACTATACCTATTTCTACGACATAGATAGTATCATTTTTTATGGTCAAATAGACAAATTCATTTTGAGTTCCGTCATTACATTGTAAATAAGCCCAAGTGTCACTGCCTATTGTTTTATAAGTTGGACTAGCACAAGTAAAGCCCGAATCTGCTAATATCTGTATAAAACTAGGTAGATATTCATCTAAAGTTAAACCATATGCATCAACACTGTTGGTAGCAATAAAAGCTGTACCATTACTATTTTCATAATAGGCAGCATAACTGCTATTTGCAGTTTCTTGAAAATCAGCAGATGTATAGACATTAATCCCACTCATTACTTTTACCCCAGCAACACCACTGGATTCATCATAACTTGGATTGTAATTATAGTCAGAGTTGTTATCATTATTACCTATGAATGTTCTGGCAATCATTAATACAGTTAATATTAATGATAAAATTACACCAATGATAACTAGTATTTTCCAAAACTTATTGTTGTTCTTTTTATCTGATGAAGGAATATTTAATCCCTGATTGTAGTTTGAAGGGACATCTGTAGGTTGCTGTCCATAATTATTAGGTTGAACCGGTTGGTTAATAACTTGATTATTTGATGGTTGATTATTATTAAAATTATTTGGATAACTATTAGTATTATTAGTAGTAAAATTATAGTTATTTCCTGTTTGTTGTTCAATATTAGTTTGACTAGAATTATCTGAAGGAATAAGAACCATTCCACATCTAGAACATATTTTAGCGTTGTCATCATTTTTTGTTCCACACACTTTACATATCATAAAATAAACTCCTTTTCTTGTTACATATTTATTCTCATACCATTATATTTTTAGTATACTACAAATTACAATTATTAGATATCATTATTAAATTTTTTTTATTATGTTAACATCTCTTTTACAGCTAATGTTAATGGTATTTACTTTCTACTTTATATACTTTATCGGTGTGAACTATGTCATTACAAACAGGGAGAAGATCTGTTTCTGATAGGTTACAGATTGTTGAACTATGATTTGTATAGGTGGGAAACATAGTTATAATCTTGTTACTATTAGGAATAGTAGCAACTCTAAAAAAATTTAAAGTTTGAAGGTTTACACTGCGACCTATATTTCTAAATCTAAACATATAAGTATCAGAATAATTCCAGTTTAAACTTAATTCTCTTTTACTGAAATCTATATTTCTGGAAACAGCAAGAAGAAGTTCTTCTAAATCGTATTTATTTAGGAATACTGAGCTGGTACTGGCATTTGGTTTATTATCTTTACTAGTATGACGTTCTTTGATATGGTCTAAAGTCCTTTTATAGTTAAATGATAAGTATTGTTCTTCTTTATATGTAAGATTATCAGGGATAGCAATATCTTTACCTATTGATTTTAGAAAGACTTGAGTTCTTTTTAGAAAATTTCTAGCATTATCAAGTTTTCTTCTAGTGTTTAAATCTTGAAAATTACGATCTTTATTATTTTTCCAAAGGCGATGAACCTTATCATAAGCACCTAGCCTTATATATATTTTTACCTGTTCTTCAAAGACACAAAAGTAGTTGGAATCTTGACCTTTTAAAACAGTTAAAGCATCAGAATATAGTCCTTGAATATCATATATTTTTGCTAATATTGTACTTATCTCAGGATCTTGATGAAAGCATGATAAATACCCCTTTAATAGTGATTCTGCCCCTTTTATATTACCATTTTCTAGCTCTTTTTGAGACCTCAATAGTATCTCCTGCCTAATATTTGTTTTTTTGTTCATAATTATCTCCACTTTTTTCTTAATTATAGTATAAATATATGATTATAACAAGAAAAAATATAAAAACAAAAAAGGCTGTTATTTAGCCTCTTCTTTTGAATCTTCATCTATTAATTTAATAATAGCAAGTAAAGCACCATCACCACGACGTTCTTGTAATTTTAATATTCTTGTATAGCCACCATTACGATTTGCATAACGTGGAGCTAGTTCATTAAAGACTTTATTAACAACAGCTTTATCATTATGAACAAAAGCTAAGGCTCTACGACGACTACCAAGATCTCCCTTTTTACCATAAGTAATCATACTATCAACTGCTTTTCTTACTTCTTTAGCTCTTGTCTCTGTAGTAATAACTTGTCCATTTGTGATTACTTGTTTGGTAAGAGTTGCTAACATACTTCTTCTATGTTTGTTATCTACACCTAATTTTCTATATGCCATAATTTACCTCCTTAATCATCTTCTCTTAGGTCAAGCCCTAATTCTTTTATTTTATCTAATACCTCTTTTAATGATTTTTTACCTAAGTTACGTATTTTCATCATATCAGTTTCACTCTTGTTTACTAAGTCTTGTAAAGTATGAACTCCTGCTCTTTTTAAGCAGTTATATGCTCTAACTGAGAAATCTAAGTCTTCAATTGATGTTTCTAATGCTTTAGTCTTAGGATCTTCAGTTTTTTCAATCATCATACCAGAAACATTCGCTATATCGCTAAGATTAGTAACTAGCTTAAAGTGTTCTATTAAAATTTGGGCTGCTAAGGCGATGGCTTCTTCAGGTTTAATTGAACCATTAGTCCAAACCTCAAGAATTAATTTATCGTAACTTTCATCTTGACCAACTCTAGCACTTGCTACTTCATAAGAAACTAATTCGATTGGAGAATAGATAGCATCCATAGCGATATAACCATTTTTCTTATCATCTTCTCTAATTTTAGATTCTTCACTTTTAACATAACCACGACCGTTAGTAACAATCATTTGCATGTTTAAAGATCCACCTTTAGCAAGGTTGGCAATTACATGATCTTTATTAATAATTTCAATATCAGAATCTGCTTCAATATCAGCAGCAGTTACAGGTCCTTCTGTACTCTTTTTTAAAGTAATAACTTTGTTATCATTACTGTGATTTTTAATAACAACACCTTTTAAGTTTAAAATGATTGTAGTTACATCTTCAATAACACCATCGATAGTTTGGAATTCATGTAAAACTCCTTCAATTTTAACAGCACTAATAGCACTACCTGGTAATGAAGATAGCATTACTCTTCTTAAAGCATTACCAATAGTTGTACCAAAACCTCTTTCTAATGGTTCAAGTTCAAATTTGCCATAGAAATTGTTTTCTACATAATCACTAATTTTGTATACTGGTTTTTCAAATTCTATCATTTAGTAACCTCCTTATTAGTCTTCCGATAAAACCTTAACCACGAGGCCGTTTTGGTGGACGGCAACCGTTATGTGGAATTGGGGTAACATCGGTGATACCTGTTACTTCAAGACCAGCTGTTTGAAGTGATCTGATTGCTGTTTCTCTTCCTGGTCCTAATCCTTTTACAAAAACCTCGACTTTACGCATACCTAAGTCATAAGCTGCTTTACCAGCTTGTTCTGAAGCCATACCAGCAGCAAATGGAGTTGATTTTTTACTTCCTTTAAAACCTAAAGCACCACTTGATGCCCAGCTAATAGCATTACCATCTTTATCAGTAATAGTAATAATTGTATTATTGAATGTGGATTGAATATGTACTACACCTTCAGGAACATTCTTTTTAACTTTTCTTTTTCTAGTTTTATAAGCCATAATCTAACCTCCTATCTACGCTTTCTTCTTGTTAGCTACAATTTTACCTTTACCCTTGCGAGTACGGGCATTTCTATTTGTTCTTTGGCCTCTTACTGGTAATCCTTTTTTATGACGGTCACCTTCATAGCAACCTATTTCCATTTTAGTCTTAATATTCATACTAACCTCACGACGTAAATCTCCTTCAGTTAGATGTTTATTGATTTCATCTCTTAGAGCAATTAATTCATCTTGAGTTAAGTCTCCTGCTTTTTTAGTAGGTTCAACTTTAGCGTTTTCACAAATTGTTTTAGCTAGATTTCTTCCAATTCCATAAATATATGTAAGTGATATACATATATGTTTGTCATTTGGAATATCTACACCTTTAATACGTGCCATAATTTCTCCTCCTTATTAACCTTGTCTTTGTTTGTGTTTTGGATTTTCACAAATAATTCTTATTTTACCTTTTCTTTTAATTACTTTACATTTTGCACAAATTGGTTTTACACTTGCTTTTACTTTCATTTTTATCCCTCCTATTATTTACGATAGGTAATGCGCCCACGTGTTAAATCATAAGGTGATAGTTCAAGCATTACGGTATCCCCCGGTAAGATGCGAATGTAGTTCATTCGTATTTTACCAGAAACGTGGGCTTCCACAATGTAGCCATTTTCAAGTTTAACTTTGAACTTACCACCTGGTATAATTTCTAGAACTTTACCTTCAACTTCTATAACATCATCTTTAGCCATTATTTCACTCTCCTGTTAATATTTCTACACCCTCATTAGTAATAGCAATGGTGTGCTCAAAATGAGCAGAATTACTACCATCTTCTGTTACTACAGTCCAGTCATTATCTAGAATGTAAATTTCTGGACTACCTAAAGTTAACATTGGTTCAATAGCAATTACCATACCATCTTTAATTTTGGGACCAGTTCCCTTTTTTCCATAGTTAGGAACATTAGGATCTTCATGAACACTTGTACCAACACCATGTCCGACAAGCTCTTTTACTACACCTAAATTATATTTAGTAGCATACTGTTCAATGGCATAACTAATATCACCAATTCTGGCACCAACTTTTGCTTTTTTTATTCCTTCGTATAGAGCTTTCTTTGTATGTTCTAAAAGATATTCGTTTTCTTTTGATATTTTTCCTACTGGATAGGTCCAAGCTGAATCACCGTGATAACCTTTATAACAAGCTCCGATATCAATTGAGATAATATCTCCTTCTTCTAAGATACGATCACTTGGAAAGCCATGAACAATTTCATCATTAACACTTATACATAGTGTATAAGGAAAACCATCATAACCTTTAAAAGATGGAGTAGCTCCATGATCTCTAATGAATTTTTCAGCTTTGACTTCTAGTTCCATAGTTTTAATACCAGGTTTTATGTAAGGAGCTAGAAATTGATGGGTAAGATAGACAATATGTCCAGCTTGTTTTAGTAGTTCAATTTCTCGTTTGCTTTTATAACTAATCATCCTTACATCCCCTCTTTAATAATTTTATCAATATTATTTGCAATATTAGCAATTGTATCATCGCCATTAATTACGTATAATATACCTTTTTCCTGGTAATAGTCAAGTAATGGTTTCGTTTTTTCTAGATATAAGTTATAGCGGTGTTTAAATGAGGTAACATTATCATCATTTCTTTGATAAAGACGACCTCCACATTTATCACAAATAGATTCAACTTTAGGTTTTTCTGTTTCAGAGTTTATATTGTAGACAGCTTTACAATTTTCACAAATTCGTCTTCCTGTAACTCTTTTTTCTAAAGTTTCTTCTTTGATATCTAAAACAATTACATAACCTAGCACTTGATTTAATTCTTTTAAAATCTTGTCATAGTCATAGGCTTGGTCAATATTACGTGGATAACCATCCAAAACATAGCCGTTTTGACAATCACTTTCTTTTAAACGTTTATATACAATATCATAGGTTATTTCATTTTTTACTAAACCACCACTTGCTAAAACCTCAGAAATGTATCGCCCTAATTCACTATCTTTTAAAGATTCTTGTCTTAATAGGTTTCCTGTTGAGATATGAATTAGATTGTATTTTTTTTCTAATATAGCACTTTGAGTACCTTTACCAGAGGCAGGTGGTGCTATAAAAATTATATTTTTCATCTTCTTTTATAACCCTTCTTATAATTTCTAGAAAGTAAGCTACCTTCTATTTGTTTATAAGTTTCTAGTGCTACTCCTACAACAATTAGTAAGCTGGTTCCACCAATACTAACACTAGTTGGTAAACTAGTAAGATTAGAGAAAATAATTGGTAGAGCAACGATAATTGTTAAAAAGATTGAACCTAGACAAGTTATTCTATTTAATATTTTGGTTAAATAAGTCTTTGTTTCATCTCCTGGTCTAATGCCTGGGATATAACCACCATTCTCTTGTAAATTTTTAGCAAATTCTTCTGGTTTAAAAATCATATATGTATAAACAAAACCAAATAGGAAAATAAATATTACATAAATAAGGAAACCTACTGGTGTTGTATATGTTAGATAGTTTTGTACGAACAAGCTAAAAGATTCATTATTTATTAGTCCAGCGATAATACCAGGAATAGCCAAAAGACTGGAAGCAAAGATTACTGGAACTACCCCTGCTGTATTTACTTTAATTGGAACATATGAAGCATTAGCCATGCTATAACTACCTGATTTATTAGCATATTGAATAGGAACTTTACGTTCAGCTTGTTGAACAAAGATAACACCTACAATAATAGCAAAATAAATGATAGCAAAGACTATAAATTTGACAATACCAAAAGCAATCGCTTGAGTAGTACCATCAAAACTTACTAATCCAGACCAAGCATCAATAAACATTTGTGGTAGAGTTGCAATAATTCCGGCCATAATAATAAGACTTAAACCATTACCTATACCTTTACTGCTAATTTGATCACCTAGCCAAAGTAGAAAGGCTGTACCCGCAGTTAAGACAATAGATATATATATATATTCACTAGCAGTAGCACTTTTTCCTAAGAACATAAAGGAAAAAGCATAACCTTGAATAAAGGCAAAGGCAATACCTAAATAACGAGAATACATATTTATCTTTTGATTTCCAACATGACCTTGTTTACGTAATTCTTGAAAATAAGGAAGCAATTCTCCTAATAATTGCATAACGATAGTTGCCGTAATATAAGGCATAACACCTAAAGCAAAAATTGAGAAATTTTGAAGAGCTCCACCACCCATAGTATTGATTAGTTCTAAGAAGCCTAAGTTCTTAGTAATACTTTCTGTACCTGGTACTTGAATAGTTGTTCCAATTATAAATATTGCTAAAGCGGCAAGAGTAAAACCAATTCTTTTTAAGAGATCTCTATTTGTTGGCTTAAACAACTGCTTTAATAGAGACATTCTAGATCACCTCGGCTTTACTTCCTGATTCATTAATTTTAGCAAGAGCACTCTTAGAAAATTTATGAGCTTCAATAGTTATTTTCTTTTCTAAGGTACCATTTCCTAATACTTTAATTCCATCTAGTTGTTTTTTAATTATACCTTTTTCTTTTAATAATGCTGGTGTTACAACAGTTCCATCTTCAAAAACATTTAAATCACCAACATTGATTATAGCATAAGTTGTCTTAAATTCATGATTACTAAATCCTCTTTTTGGTAGTCTTCTATATAGTGGTAATTGTCCTCCTTCAAATACTGGAGAAACACCTCCTCCACTACGAGCATTTTGTCCTTTTTCTCCGCGTCCTGATGTTTTACCACGACCAGATCCTGATCCACGTCCTACGATTTTCTTTTTAAAAGTAGCGCCTTCGTTTTTCTTTAATTCATGTAACTTCATTATCCTAAAATCTCCTCTACACTTTTACCACGAAGTTTTGCAACTTCTTCAACAGTTTTGATACTTTTTAAACCATTAATAGTGGCAGTAGCCATATTTAGTTTAGTTCTAGCACCTAGGGATTTAGAAACAACATCACGTACACCAGCTAGCTCTAAAATAGCTCTTACACTACCACCAGCGATAATACCAGTACCTTCTTTAGCAGGACGTAACATAACTTTAGCAGCTCCTGATACACCTATTACCTCATGAGCAATAGTTCTACCATCTATTAGAGCAATAGTAATCATATTTTTATTAGCATCTTGAATAGCTTTTTTGATTGCATCTGGTACTTCAAAGGCTTTACCTGTACCAATACCAACATGTCCTTTGCGATCTCCAACTACGACAACAGCTGAAAAACGACGACGACGTCCACCCTTAGTAACTTTTACAACACTTTTAAGTTGAACGACTAATTCTTCAAGTTGTTTTTCTTTGGAATCGGTTGTTTGTTTTTGCATATTTACCCTCCTTAGAACTCTAGTCCATTTTCACGTGCGGCATCTGCTAATGCTTTAACACGTCCATGATAAAGGTAACCACCTCTATCAAATACTACTTTGTCAATGCCAGATGCTTTGCATTTTTTAGCAATACTAGCACCAACTGCTGCAGCTGCTTCAATATTAGCTTTATTTTCTAGCTTTAAATCTTTATCAAGTGAAGAAGCAGATACTAAAGTAGTAGAACTTTCATCATCGATAACTTGTGCATAAATAGCTGTGTTTGATCTAAATACATTAAGTCTTGGAACAGCACTAGTACCACTTAGATGTGTTCTAATTCTAGCATGACGTACTTCACGCATACTATTTCTTGATTTTTTATTAATCATAACTTTTTCTCCTTCCTACTAGCTTTAAGCAGCTTTCTTTCCTTCTTTACGTCTAATATGTTCATCTTTATAACGAATACCTTTACCTTTATATGGTTCAGGACGACGTACTTTTCTAATATTAGCGGCAAATTCTCCAACTAATACTTTATCAATACCTTTTACAGTAATTTCTGTGTTGCTAACAGCTTCAACAGTTAAGCCTTCTGGAATTTCAATTTCAACAGGATGAGAATAACCGGCATTAATAACTAGTTTCTTTCCTTGAACGTTAAAACGATATCCAACACCAACTATTTCTAAGCCTTTTTCATAACCTTTGCTTACGCCTTCAATCATATTATTAATTAAGGCATTCATAGTTCCGTGCATAGCTTTAGCAGCTTCATTTTTTCTTGTTAAAGTAATAACATTATCACTTTGTTCCATAGTAATATCTTTTGATAATTCCATCTTTAAAGTTCCTTTTGGTCCTGTTACAGTTATAATGTTGTTTTCTAAAGTAACAGTAACACCAGCAGGAATTTCTATTTTACGATTTCCTATACGGCTCACTTAAGAACACCTCCTTCTACCAAACATAAGCTAAAACTTCGCCACCAATATTTTGTTTTCTTGCCTCTTTATCTGTCATTATTCCTTTAGATGTAGAAATAATTGCAATACCTAAACCATTTAAAACACGAGGTATTTCATCATTTTTAGCATAAACTCTTAGACCTGGTTTTGAAATTCTTTTAAGTCCTGTAATAACTCTTTCTTTATTTTCACCATATTTTAAAGTTAAGATGATTTTACCTTGAACATCATTTTTCTCAAGGCGGTAATCTTTAATAAATCCTTCTTCTTTTAAAATTCTTGCTATTTCTAATTTTAAATTAGATGAAGGTACTTCTACTTGTTCATAACGCATCGCATTAGCATTACGAATACGAGTTAACATATCTGCAATTGTATCTGTAACTACAGCCATCTTTTTTCCTCCTTTTCTTACCGGCATTCTACCAACTTGATTTTTTAACGCCTGGTATTTGTCCTTTATAAGCCAATTCACGGAAGCAAATACGGCAGATTCCAAATTTGCTCATGACAGCATGAGGTCTACCGCAACGTGAACAACGTGTGTATTCACGAACTTTATATTTTGGCTTTCTACTTTGTTTAACAATCATACTTTTTCTTGCCATCTTTTACCCTCCATTATTTTCTAAAAGGAATTCCAAGACCTTTTAATAAGTCATATGCTTCTTCATTAGTCTTTGCAGTTGTAACAAAGACAATATCCATACCACGTACTTTAACAATTTCATCATAGTTGATTTCACTAAAGATTAATTGTTCTTTAATACCTAGAGTATAGTTACCACGACCATCAAAGGCTTTTGGATTTACTCCTCTAAAATCACGAACTTGTGGAAGTGAGATAGATATTAATTTATCAACAAAGTTATACATATTATCGCTTCTTAATGTTACTTTACAGCCAATTTTTTGTCCTTCTCTAATCTTGAAACCAGCAATTGATTTTTTAGCTTTAGTAACAACTGGTTTTTGTCCAGAAATCTTTTCAAGATCGTTTAAAGCGGCATCTAGTAGTTTAGAGTTAGTTGTAGCATCTCCTACCCCCATATTAATAACTACTTTTTCTAGTTTAGGTACTTCCATTATTGATTTATAACCATATTTGTCCATTAACATTGGAACTACTTCATTTAAATATTTTTCCTTCAAACGTAATTTTTGACTCATAATGTACCTCCTTCCACTAATCTAGTACTTCTTTTGATTTAGTACTTATTCTAACCTTTTTTCCATTTTTATCTGTTGTATGAGAGATTCTTGATGCTTTTTTAGTTTTAGGATCAATAATCATAACATTTGAAGCATTAATTGGAGCTTCTAATTCTACAATACCACCAGCATCATTAGTTGTAGGCTTCTTATGTTTTTTTATGATATGTACTCCTTCTACGATAACTTTATTTTCGCTTCTTAATGTTTTGATGATTTTTCCTTCTTTGCCTTTATCAGAACCACTTATTACAACTACTTTATCTCCTACTTTTAACTTCATAGTTTCCTCCTTATAGTACTTCTTTCGCAAGACTTACTATTTTCATATAGTCTTTATCACGAAGTTCACGTGCTACTGGTCCAAAAACACGAGTTCCGATTGGACTTTTATCATCTTTAATAAGAACACAAGCATTGTCATCAAATTTGATATAACTGCCATCATCTCGTCTTACACCTTGACGGCTTCTAATAATAACTGCTTTAACAACTTTACCTTTTGGAACTCCAGAATTTGGGATCGCATTTTTTACGGTTCCAACAACAACATCTCCGATATTTCCAGTTTTAACATGACTTCCTCCTAAAACACGGATAACTAGTAATTCACGTGCTCCAGAGTTATCTGCTACTTTTAATCTACTTTCTTGTTGTAACATAGATTATCCTCCTTTACTTAAGAGTTATAGAATAACTGCTTCTTTTACAATTTCTTTTAAGTAGAAATGTTTAGTTTTAGAAATTGGCTTAGTTTCCACTATTCTTACAACATCTCCAACTTTAGCTTTATTTGTTTCATCGTGAACACTATATTTCTTAGATGATTTAACTCTTTTATGATATAGTGGATGCATTTTATGTGTTTCAACTAGAACTGTAATAGTCTTATTGTTTTTTGCACTAACAACTTTACCAACTAATTCATGTGACGTTTTCTTTTCCATAAATTATACCTCCTCTACTACCTTTGCAGCATTTTCGCGTTCTTTTAGAACAGTTTTAAGTCTTGCAACGGTATGTCTTAAATCTCTAATACGAGAAGGTTTTTCTAGGTTTCCAGTTGCTTGGCTAAATTTTAAGTTGAATAATTCTTCTTTGGCTTCTTTTAATTTGGCTTTGATTTCTTCATCTGTTAGTTCTCTTATTTCTTTAACCTTCATTAGAAACACCACCTTCTTCTTTTTTTACAAATTTGCATTTAATTGGTAATTTATGACTAGCTAGACGTAAAGCTTCACGAGCTACCTCTTCACTTACACCAGCTACTTCAAACATAATTTTACCTTCTTTTACTACAGCAACCCATTCTTCTACGTTACCTTTACCTTTACCTTGACGAGTACCAATTGGTTTCTTAGTAAGAGGCATATGTGGGAAAATATTGATCCATACTTTTCCACCACGTTTCATATAACGAGTCATAGCAACACGAGCTGCTTCAATTTGGTTAGCAGTAATCCAAGCTCCTTCTTTGGCTTGTAATCCATACTCTCCAAAATGTAATTCACGATTTCCTCTTGATTTGCCTTCGTAAGGTAATCTGTGAACACGACGATATTTAGTTCTTGATGGAATTAACATTCTAATTACCTCCTTTGGCTTTATTATCTTTCTTTGAGTTAAGTATTTCACCTTTATAAATCCATACTTTTACTCCGATTTTACCAAATGTTGTATCTGCTTCACTGACAGCATAATCAACATCTGCTCTTAGAGTATGTAGTGGAATAGTTCCTTCTGTATATCCTTCACTACGCGCCATATCAGCTCCGCCTAAACGTCCTGATACTTTTGTTTTGATACCTTTTGCTCCTGCTTTCATAGCATTTCTAATTGCTCTTTTTTGGGCCATTCTGAATGAGGCTCTGTTACTAATTTGACTAGCAATAGAATCTGCCACTAGCTTTGCATTAAGGTCTGCTTTTTTAATGTCAACAATTGAAATTCCAATATTTTCTCCAACTAATTTAGAAAGTTCATTTTTAAGTTTAGTAATTTCTTCTCCACCACGGCCGATAATTACACCTGGTTTAGAGGTATGAATAGAAATTTCGCAACTTTTTGGAGTCCTTTCTATATCAACTTTAGCAACACCAGCATTTCTAAGCTTTTTTTCTAGGTATTCTCTGATTTTAATATCATTTTTTAAGATTTTAGAAAAGTCATTACCATTAGCATACCATTTAGCTTCCCAATCCTTGTTGATGCCAAGTCTTAGTCCGTTTGGATTAACTTTTTGTCCCATCTATTAGTTCCTCCTTATTTATTTAGTAGCCACTACTATTACAATGTGACTTGTTCTTCTATCTTTGTGTCCAATGCGACCACGTGAATCGAATAGTACTCTTTTCATTACTGGTCCAGCATCAACACGAGCTTCCTTAACATATAAATCTTCTGCATTTAGGCCATTATTATTAACGGCGTTTGCAATTGCTGAATTTAAGACTTTTTTAGTAAGGAGTGCTGCTTTTTTATTTGTATTTTCCAAGATTGCCAAAGCATCACTTACTTTTTTACCACGGATAGTATCGATTACTAAACGAGCTTTAATAGGTGATATTCTTTGCATCTTTGCAATAGCTTTTGCTTCCATATTAATATCCTCCTAGCCTTTTACTTTTTCTTATCTGATCCGTGTCCACCATTTTTACGAGTTAGAGCAAATTCGCCTAATTTGTGGCCAACCATATCTTCAGTAACATAAACGGGGATAAATTCTTTACCGTTATGAACTGCAAAGGTATGTCCTACAAAGTCAGGAAAAATAGTAGAACGGCGTGACCAAGTTTTAATTACTTCTTTTTTGCCTTCTTTATTCATTTGTTGAACTTTTTTTAGTAAACGTTCAAAAACATAAGGTCCTTTTTTTAAACTTCTAGCCATATTTTATCCTCCTATTTACTATTACGACGACGAATAATAAATTTGTCAGTCTGTTTATTATTTCTTGTTTTGTAACCAAGAGCTTTTTTACCCCAAGGTGTAAGTGGGGCTTTACGTCCAACAGGAGCACGTCCTTC
Source organism: Candidatus Onthousia faecavium (assembly GCA_018711135.1). Lineage (GTDB taxonomy): Bacteria > Bacillota_I > Bacilli_A > RF39 > UBA660 > Onthousia > Onthousia faecavium. The sequence goes on along the minus strand of DVIS01000016.1, from coordinate 8,294 downwards.
TCCACCACCATGTGGGTGATCATTAGGGTTCATAACAGAACCACGAACAGTAGGACGAATACCTAAATGACGTTTACGTCCTGCCTTTCCTAGTTTTACTAATGAGGCATCTTCATTACCAACTACACCAATTGTAGCCATACAAGTTCCTAAAACTTTTCTTTGTTCACCACTTGATAATCTAATCATGACATATTTACCTTCGCGGCCAAGAATTTGAGCGCTAGATCCAGCACTTCTAGCTAGAGCAGCTCCTTTGCCTTGACGAAGTTCAATATTATGAACAACAGTACCAACAGGAATATTAATAAGTGGAAGAGCATTTCCTACTTTAATATCAACATTAGTACCTGATACGATTTTATCTCCTACTTTTAAACCTTTAGGAGCAATGATGTATCTTTTTTCACCATCTAAATAGTTAATTAATGCAATATTTGCAGTTCTATTTGGATCGTATTCTATACTTGCTACGGTACCAGGAATGTCATGTTTATCTCTTTTGAAATCAATAAGACGATATTTTCTTTTAACGCCACCGCCTTGATGACGAACAGTTATCTTTCCTTGATTGTTACGTCCTGAGTTTTTCTTAAGAGTTGTAGTTAAACTTTTTTCAGGAGTTGTTTTAGTGATTTCTTCATTGACTAGAGTACTCATTTTACGACGTCCTGGAGTCGTAGGTTTATAATTTCTAATTGCCATTTCTTATTTCCTCCTTCTATGAAAGATTTATTTGTTCACCTTCAGCTAGGGTTACAATAACTTTTTTCCATTTATTAGTAAGCCCAGTATAGCGACCAACTCTTCTTTTCTTAGGTTTTACATTTAATGTTCTAATTTCTTTAACATGTACTTTAAAGATTTTTTCAATTGCTAATTTAATTTCTGTTTTGTTAGCTTTAGAAGCTGCTTTAAATACATATTGGTTTTTACTAGTTAAGTCATTACTTTTTTCAGTAATAACTGGCGCTTTTATTATATCTAAGTATTTTGTATCCATTATTTAAGAGCCTCCTCTATTTTAGTTATGGCATCGTTTGTAAATAGTACAACGTCAGAGTTAACTAAATCTAGAACATTTAATTCATCAGCAGAAATTAAAGCAACGTTAGCTAAGTTTCTAGATGCTAAAATTACATTTTCTTCAAAGTTTGCAACAACGATTAAGACTTTTTTGTCAGCTAATTTTAAAGTTGTTAATAGATTAACCATTTCTTTAGTTTTAGGAGTTGCAAAACTTAACTCTTCCATAACTATTACTTCATTATCGTTAAATTTATGACTTAAAGCACTCTTTAGGGCTAAACGTCTTTCTTTACGATTTTGTTTTTTACTATAATCTCTAGGAACAGGAGTACCAAAACGTCCTCCACCTACCCATTGTACGGCTCTGATTGAACCTTGACGAGCATGGCCAGTTCCTTTTTGTCTCCAAGGTTTACGTCCTCCACCGCTTACTTCAGAACGAGTCTTAGTAGAGTGTGTTCCTTGTCTTAATGATGCTCTAGCTAAGATGATTGCATCATATAATACTTTATCGTTTGGGGTAATTCCAAAAACTTCTTCATTTAATTTTAAGTCATTAATTTCTTCACCTTTAAGATTTAAAAGTTTTACTTTTTTCATACTTGTCCTCCTTTCATCACACTTTAATTATTAATTAATAGGTAGTGATGATTATTCATTTGTTGTTTCTTCAGTTGTAGTTTCTGTATCAACAGGTTCAGTTTCAACTGCTTCTTTTATTTCTTCGTAAGTGATTAAGTCAGCTGGTGTATTTTTCTTATCTTTATTTTTTACAGCTGTTTTAATAACTACTAAACCTTTTTTAGGTCCTGGTACATTACCCTTAATTAAAATTACATTGTTTTCTAGATCTACTGCAATAACTTCAAGATTTTGAACAGTAGATGTTACATTACCCATTTGTCCTGGTAATTTCTTACCTTTTAAGACATGCATTGGTCTCATTGTTCCTAATGAACCAACACCTCTATGATATTGTGATCCGTGCCCCATTGGTCCACGACTCCCATTGTGGCGTTTGATTACACCTTGGAAACCTTTACCTTTACTAGTTCCAGTTACATCAACAATTTCACCAGCCTCAAAGACGCTAGCATCTAATACTTGTCCTAAAGTGTAATCTGTTACATTTACTCCTTTTATTTCTCTTAAGAAGCGCTTAGGTTCAGTATTAGCTTTGTTTGTATGACCCATTTTTGGTTTATTACTTCTTTTTTCTGTTACATTGCCATAACCCAATTGAATAGCTTCATAACCATCTGTTTCCATAGTTTTGATTTGAGTTACAACATTAGGTTTTACCTCAATAACAGTTACAGGAATTAATTTACCATCAGTAGTAAATACTTGAGTCATTCCGGTTTTTATACCTAAGATTCCTTTCATATTATTTTCCTCCTACATTAAATTGTTTTGATTTTAATATCAACACCACTAGGTAAATCAAGATGTGCAAGCGCATCAATCGTTTCTTTACTAGGGTTTTTGATGTCAATCAATCTTTTGTGTGTACGCATTTCAAATTGTTCACGACTATCCTTATCTTTGTGAACAGCTCTTAAAATTGTGAATTTTTCAATTTCAGTTGGTAGTGGTACTGGTCCAACAAGTTCTCCACCGCTTCTTTTAATTGTTTCCACAATCTTAGTCACAGCATTATCAAGAATTCTGTGATCGTAAGCTTTTAACTTAATACGAATTTTTTGTGTTGACATTGTTTACGTCCTCCCTTCGCCTATATCTAGTATAGACTTGCTCCGTGTGAATAACCCGATAACTAGTTAACAACTTAACCTGGCGTATCGACAACCTCCCACATCTAAGCAGTCACACGTAATTAATGTTAACATAGAAAGCGAGGAAATACAAGCGTTTTTTTAAGTTTTAGGCAAAAAAAATTGTGTTTTCTTTTCATTTATACTACTAAAGTTGCTATAACTTTGACTTTATCTAAAAAAAATGATATAATATGTGCATCTAAAGGGGGGGATATGATGAGTCCAATTAATGGTATTAATCCTAATAAGTTTGATTATTTTCCACTTGAAGAATATATTGATAAAATAAAAGTAGAAGATTATGTTTTTGAACACATGGAAGATACCAATAAAGAATTTGATAAATATCTTAAAAAGTTATCAAAGTATGATAATTATGCTGTTATCTACTATTTCATTGATTCATTAAGTAAAGAAATGAAAGCTTCACAAGCGATTGAGCATCATTATAAAACGACACATGATATTATATCTAAGGATGTATTTTTTAATACTCTACAAATGAGTAATGCTCAAATTAAACGGTTACATAAATTTGCCTATCCCGATGGTGATTATGAATATCGTAGTAGTGAGGTTAGAGTTAGTAAAATGTTACCTGGGGGTAAGGAAGAAATATATTGGTGGGGAGCTAAAAGTCATGATGTTAAACCTTTTGTAGATGATTTCATTAAGTTTTATAAAAATAACTCCCTTTCAATTTTAAATACTAATCCATTCTTAAAGAGTGCTTTAGCACATTTACTTTTTGTTAGAATTCATCCGTTTAGTGATGGTAACGGTAGAACGGCGCGATTAATCCATAATATAAGTTTTACGGAGTCTATTAACAAAATATACGGTATGAACTTAAAGATTTGTCCTTTAAATCTATCTCAAAATATTTTATTAAACCAACCAACATATGCAAAAAGAATTAACAACATTTATTTCGATTTAGATCATAATTCTAATGAAGAAATTAATAAATGGTTTGATTTCATGTTAAACATGGTTGATGATCAACTTTACTTTAGTATGAACCGTATTTCTAATTTAGAAAAGAGTTTCAATAATATTACGAAAATGAAATATACAGATGACGATAAAGTTTTTATCGAAAAAGCTAGTAAGATGAAAATTAAGGTTTAAACAATCTTAATTTTTTTATCAATAAAGAAAGTGCGTTTAAAGGTCAAAAAGTTATTGACAAACTATTGTTCTATATGTTAAGTTAATTACATCAGGGAGGTATCAAAATGAAAGTATATAAAGCATATAAGTTTAGACTATATCCAACAGATAATCAAAAGGTATTAATTCATAAACACTTTTGGTCGTGTTCGATTTGTTTATAACCGTTTTATAGATTGTCATAAGAACAATGGATTTAAGAAATCTTCCTGCTTATACGAGAAATTAAAAATGCTAAATAACGAGTATGAATTTTAAAAAGAGGTAACTACCCTATTTTTAAAGGTAAAAGATCTTATCAAAGTTATAAAACAATCTGTATTGTAAGTAGCTATAAAAATAATACTTATAGCAATATAAGGATTGATTTAGAAAAAAGACAAATAAAACTCCCTAAATTAGGTTTAGTTGCTATAAGAGGATATTGTAATAAAAAAGGGATGAGTAAAAATAAAAGCCTAGCAAAATATATCTTAGATGCCAGTTTAAAAGATTTAAGTATAAGAGAATATAAATGTCAAAATTGTGGAAGAGAATTAGATCGAGATATAAATGCAAGTATAAACATCTTATTTGAAGGATTAAAGTTGCACTATAATCAAGCTAATTTATTTTAAATAATGGTTAATATTAAAATTAATGAATAAAGAACAAAAAGTACGGCAGCGACTGTCGGAATTTAAGCCTATGGAGAATAGAGGGTACTCTATCTGTGAAGTAGGAAGCCTTAGAGGTAAGGACAAGGAGTGAAACAAAATTTATTTTGTTTCCTTCGCCCTGAAAATCTAGTACGATTATATATATTGGAGGCGATATTAATGCAAGAATTAAGTGATTTACATATTCATAGTAATTGTTCTGATGGTGTATTATCTCCTAAAGAAATAATTGATAGAGCCGTTAATAACGGGATTAAGGTTATTGCAATCGCTGACCATGATACAATTAGCGCTTATAACAAAGATTTATTTAGATATGCAGAAGATAAGGGAATTATGCTTATCAGGGCTGTGGAGATTTCGACTAGATATAAAGGTAGAGGTATTCACGTTTTAGGTTATAATTTTGATCTTGATAATGAAGAGTTAGGGAATAAGTTATATACTATTCGTAATGCCAGGCATACTTATCTACATAGCGTTGCAAGTAAATTAGAGATGCTTGGATATATTGTTAATGTAGACTATTTAGATAAAATTGAAGCAGTTACAAAAGCACATATTGCTCTTAATATTGTGGAGAATAAAGATAATGAGAAATTACTAATAAATACTTTTGGACATATTCCAACTAAGGGAGAACTTATTGAGACTATAATGAACGAGGGATGTCCTGCTTATGTAGAAAAAGAGACTATTAATCCTAATGAAGCCTGTAAACTTTTAAGAGAAGCTCATGGTAAAGTAGTTTTAGCTCATCCTGTCGCTTATAAATATGAAGATGGATTGACTAGTGAGGATATTTTAGAATTAGTTAGAGAAATGAAACCCGATGGAATTGAAGCTAATTATATTTATGTAGATAGAAATGGTAATAAAATTAATGAGTGTGAGGAGTGGAATAAGTTTGCTAAAGAACATAATTTAATAACAACTATAGGATCTGATTTTCATAAAGATGATGGTGTTCATCCTGATATTGGTTTAGTTAATGAAGATATTAAATTGAATGATAATGAGATTAATTCTATTATTGATAAGCTTTTAAATTAAGTTTTCCACATATTCTGTGGAAAATTTTTATTATCTTTTTTCTATATTGTAGTTTTCTTCTTTTTTACTAGCTCTTATAACACTGCCTTTGCCATATTTTTTGATAATACTATCCATAACCTCTTCAACTTTATCTTCTACTTTAATATCAGATTCTTCAAATAAAGATAATTGACTGAGAGCTTTATCTTTTAAATCACTTAGACGGATACCTATATTTCTAATAGGATCTTCTTGCCAACTGTTTTCAAAAATTAATTTAACTTGTTTATATATTTCTTCAGTGGCATTTGTCTCATTATCGAGTGTTATTTGATGAGAATAATTTCTAAAAAGATTATTGCGATAAGTAACGGCAATGGTTTTAGTATAGAGTTTTTGCGTTCTTAAGGTAAATGATACCTCTTCTGTTTCACTAAAGAGAATTTTTAGTAAATCTTCTTTTTTGACGACATCATAAGGTAAAGTTCTAGAGACACTAATACATTTATTTTTAGAGTTTCTTGGTTCAACCTTGCTATAGTCTAGCCCCAAAGCTGCTTGTTTAAAGTAATCTCCACTACTCTTAAAATATCTTCGTAAGAGATTAAGGTCGGCATTAGCTAGATCTTTTATAGTATAAATCCCTAATTCATTTAGCTTTTTAGCAGAACTTTTTCCTAACATGAATAAATCATCAACTTTAAGGGGCCACATTTTCGTTTCTATTTCATTTAAGTAAAGAGTATGAACTTTATCAGGCTTTTCAAAATCACTGGCCATTTTAGCGCAAAGTTTATTCTCCCCTATACCAACATTGACTGTAAAGCCAAATTTTTCTTTAATTTCATCTTTTATTTTATGAGCTAGTGAAACATAATCATTACCATAAAGAAGAGTAGTACCTGTCAAATCTAGAAAACATTCATCAATTGAGTATTGTTCTATTAGAGGAGTATAACTAGCTAGGTAGTTATATAATTTTTTTGATTGTTCTTTATAAAAAGTATAGTTAGGGGGAAATACTTGGAGTGATTTACATTTATTTCTAGCACTATATAAGGTTTCTGCTGTAACAATACCGTATTTCTTAGCAATTGGACTTTTCGCTAAAACAATACCTTTGCGAGCACTTTCATCGCCACCTATAACGGCAGGAATCTTTCTAATATCTTGTTTATAGCCATGTTGTAAAAGATAAATAGCACTCCATGATAAGAAAGCATTATTGACATCAATATGAAAAATAATTCTTGGCATAAAATTTCCTCCTTTTCTTTATAATATAATACGTTAGTTCTAATTTCAAGAAGAAAAAATAACCATTTACTGGTTACTTTCAAATTTAGGGTTCATCTTTTTTGTAAAGGCTCTTCCTTTTTCTTCTAAGTTTTGCTCTTCATCTTGATCTTTTTGTAAATACTCAACCCATTTAGATGCTATATCTTCATAGGAATATTCACTTGGGGTAGGATCAGCAAAATAACAGTCTTTCCAAATTACTCTATCATTTGGATAATTTCTACTACGCATTTCTCTTATTTCTTTTCCACAAGCAACGCATTTACAACTCCAATAAGCTCTTCCTTCATATCTATCAGTAAAGCCATCCATAAAATACCAAACAGGATGAGGACAAGTACTTTGTTTTTCTCTAATTAAATCACGATATAATCTACGATATTCTAGATTAGTTTCACTTAATTCATCATCAAGGGCAACATATTGTTTGACAATATCATTTTCTAATAATTTTTGTCTTGCTTCTATTAGTTCATTTCTACTTTCATTTAGTTTTAATAACTTGTCTTTAAGTTCTTTATATTTTTTACTTTCCATAATAGTAGTCTCCTTTTAAATAAAATTATATCAAGCTATTTCCAGTCATTTCATCTGGTTTTTCTATATCCATATATTTTAATATTGTTGGAGCGATATCTCCTAATTTACCCGTTTTTATTTCTTTTATATTATGGTCTGTAATAATAAATGGTACAGGACTAGTGGTATGAGCAGTTATGACTTCACCTAAATCATTTTCCATAATCTCAGCATTACCATGATCAGCAGTAATAAACATTGTAAAGTCTTTTTCTTTACTTGCTTCATAAAGTCTGCCAATATTTTCATTAACTGCCTTTACTGCTTCAACTACTTTAGTAAATTTACCAGTATGACCAACCATATCACAGTTAGCAAAGTTTAAGATAATTAAATCATATTTATCCATAACCTCAATTAGTTTATCAGTAACCTCGTAAGCACTCATGGCAGGATATAAATCATAGGTAGCAACATCTTTTCTTGGGACGATAATCTTATCTGTATTAGGAATATCTTTTTCTTCACCACCATCAAAGAAATAGGTAACATGCGGATATTTGCTAGCTTCTGCTATTCTTAATATTTTTAAGCCTTTTGATGATGCATATTCTCCTAGGGTATTTGTTAAATGCATAGGTGGAAAAGCTGGAGTAGCAATAACGGTGTGTTCTGGAGTCATCATCGTTACAAGCTTGACATTCTTGAAATCTACACGTGGGAACTCTTTAAAGTCATTATTAGTTAAAGCTGTAAAGGTTTGCGTAATACGATCTGGTCTAAAGTTTAACATAATCATGCC
>DVIS01000015.1 GCA_018711135.1 Candidatus Onthousia faecavium | reverse complement strand
TTTTATGAATTAATTCCTTTTGATTGTCTGTTGGATATAGTCTAAACTTATATGCTTTATATGCTTCCATATTGATACCTCCCTGATGTAATCAGTCTAACATTTAGAACAATTGTTTGTCAATAGCTTTTTGACTTTTAAACGCACTTTCCTTATAGATAAAAAATACTACTAATTTTCGCTATTTTAATATTAACAACTCTCTTCATAATTAAATAAAGAAAAATAACTGTTAGAGAACTAATAAAAGCATTCATAATTTTTAAAAACACAACACTATTAATAATACTCAAAAGTACACTCTGATAAAGGACATGACCCATCTGATAACCCCAAGTCAAGAAATAGAAAGAATCTTTATAATCACTTGTCCCTTTAACTATTTCTAAAGCCGCTTCATACATCGTTTTAAAATCAGAAATAATAGGTGTATCAACAACTAATATAATAATTACTCTTGAAATAAATGCAAACAAGAATAAACCTATTATAAACTTATTATCTTTTAGTTTTTTTATCATACTTTACCTCATATTAAATTATAATTAATTACTCTCTCTAACTCGCCTCTAATAATCTCTTTCGCTCTTTTTTCTTTATTCCAATCATCCTTTGGTACAAGTTTAGCATAACTAGCAACAAAAGAAAGATTATACTTATTAACAATTCCCATTGTGGTAAGCATAAGTTTAACCCTTAACAAATGTTGGGAACTACTAACAATCGCTATATTTGTATAGTTATTGTTAATCATATTAAAAGAATTAATAATATTCTCTAAAGTATTAGTTGAATTTTTTTCTAGTATAACATCATCTTCTTTCAAACCATGACAAATACTATAAATATAATATTTTTCATACTCATAAAGATCTTCCTTTTTTAAGTAATTACCTCCACTAATTAAGATTGGCACTTGATACTGTAAAGCTATCTCTACCGCTTTCTCAATTCTTTTAATAGAACTACTTCCTAACACTAAGACTAAATCCACTTTCTCACAAAATGAAGGAAAACTAAACATCAACTTATTAATTAATTCAATATCATTCTTCCCTAAATTATCATCATCAAGTTTCGTAATTAATTTTTTTATATCTTCTCTCATTATCATCACTAAAATAATTTTATTACAAAACTAAAGATAAAATCAATAATAACCAAAATTAATAGTATAATAGATAACCATTTAGGAATTTTCGTAACGATTTTATCACTAATTGGTCTTAAAACATATAAGAAGAAAAGACTTAAAACCCCCCAGATTAAACTAATCTCCACACTAATATATTTACCATAATTAAGAGGAAAAGAAGAATAATTCCAAAAGCTTTTATGAAAAATTGCTTCTGTTAACAAACCTCCGATTAATTCTAAAATTGACAATACAAAAAAACTACTCAAAAAAAGCATTACCCACTTTACAAATCGTGGAATTTTAAATCTATTAAACACAAATCTAATTAAAACTATTATTACACAAATGCCAAATCCATAAACAGGCATAATTGGTCCATAAAAAGGATTATCTACAAACCTCCCACTAGTTATTAAATTCAAAATGTTTTCATAAATAAAACCAACAAAGGCATAAAATAAAAAATTATTTATATAGTAAAACATAGTCTCACCCTTATTAGTATTAACAAACTACTAAATTTTATCAAAAGAAAAAGTACTCTTTTCGAGTACTTAAGAAACAATAGACTAACGTTTTGAAAATTGTGGAGCACGTCTTGCTTTTTTAAGACCTGGTTTCTTACGTTCTTTCTTACGAGCATCACGAGTAATTAACCCTTCAGCTTTTAAGATTTTACGATAACTATTTTCAGAATCAGCAGGTGTTGAAGCATCATACATAAGCAATGCTCTAGCAATACCTAATCTAACTGCACCAGTTTGTCCTGAAAAACCTCCACCAGTAACATCAGCATCAACATCAAACATATCACGTGTTTTAGTAGCATCAAGTGGTTGTGTTAAATCCATAACTAAAGTTGGATATGGGAAATATTCATTAACATCGCGACCATTAACTGTAATTTTACCAGTACCTGGAGTAAGTCTAACTCTAGCTACACTAGACTTTCTTCTACCAGTACCTGTATACACTTTTTTCTTATCTGCCATAATCTAACCTCCCTATACATCCATCTCTTCAGGTTTTTGAGCCATATGTTTATGAGTATCTCCTGCATAAACAAATAATTTCTTATACATAGCTCTACCTAAACGATTTTTTGGTAACATTCCTTTAACAGCTTTTTCCACCATTTCTTCTGGATATCTTTCAACCATCTCTTTAGCAGTTCTAACTCTTAATCCACCTGGATATTGTGAATGATTATAATATTTTTTATCTTCTAATTTATTACCTGTAAGTAAAACTTTAGAAGCATTAACAATAATTACATAATCACCACAATCAATATGAGGAGTAAAAGTAGCTTTATGCTTACCACGTAAAATATGAGCAGCTTTGCTAGCCACACGGCCTAAAGGTTTCCCTTCAGCGTCAATAACATACCATTTTCTTTCTACTGTTTCCTTTTTTTGCATATAACTTTTCATAATTTTTCTCCTTTACTAAAAACCTTAAGTCTTCCCACAACTTAAGCTCTAGTGGGGATTTAAAATGTACCGATTAAAATTATAGCAATACTTATTCGTAAAGTCAATCATTTTAATTCAAAAATTTATGGTATAATTAATACAAAGAATTGGAGAGAATTTTATGTTAGCAGTACTTAAAAAGAATAAGAAAATTATTTTATTTTTTATATTTTGTTATATTATGATATTTTGTTTTAACTTTTTTAAAAATATAGACTTAGATATACTATGGAATTATGGTTTTAGTAAAAATGTCAGTGACGGATTAATTATGTATAAGGATTTTAATATGGTAATAACCCCTTTATATCCACTTTTAACAGGATTATTTATGAAAATATTTGGAACAAACATGATTATATTTTATCTAATAAATACATTTTACGCTCTTTTTATTTTAGTCATCGTCTACAAACTAGATAAAAAAATAATCTTTCCTTTCTTTATTTATTTCTTATTTGAAAGTGCCCCAGGTTATAATACCTTATCTATACTATATGTTTTCTTATTAATATATTTAGAAAAAAATAATAAAAGCGACTACTTAATAGGTTTTATAATAAGTCTTGCTTTTCTAACAAAATCAAGTATTGGTCTTTTTCTTGCTCTCCCAACTTTATATTATATAAAGAAACCTAAAAAAATTTTAAAAAGACTAATTCCTTTCATTATAACTAATTTAATTGTAATAGGATATTTATACTTAAATAATGCTTTATATGACTATATAAATTATACATTTTTAGGACTATTAGACTTTCAAAATGGTAATGGCAATTTTAATATCATAACTATATTAATTATTTTAATAGTTATATATCTTATTAGAGAATATTTAAAAACAAAAAACAAAGAACTTTTATACATTTTAGCTTTTCAAATAATGGCATATCCTTTATTTAATATAAGCCATGCTCTTATAGCATTTACGCCTGTAATCTATTATCTTTTAAAAAAATATCAAAAATTAAACGAGATAATAATAAAAAATGCTCCCCTTTTTATTTTAATACCTATCATTTCTTTAATTATAAATTATTATATCTGTCAACCAACCTATGATAATAATCTATTCAAATATCGGTATTTACAAAAAGAATATAGAAATGATATTGAGGCATTAGAAAACTACTTTCACGGTAACTATGATAACGTTTATTTCTTTATGATGGAAGCTTATTTATACAAATTAACACTAGATATACCAATTAATGAATATGATTTAACTTTAAAAGGCAACTTAGGTTATAATGGAGAAAGCGAGATGATTAACAAAATTAAAAACTTAGATGATGGTAGTATTATTATCACCTCAGCCATTTTTCAAGAAAGCAAGTCAAGTATTGTTAAAACCCAAGCCAGTAAAAAAATCTATAATTTTATAACTGAAAACTATAATCAGATTGGTCAATTTCATAAATTTAAAATGTATGTCAAATGATAGAATAGACAAATTTCAAAAATTATAGTATAATCTTATCTGGTTAGTTCTTTATAGGTTTTAAAATTATGAAAGGAGATATAAATGGACAATAAGTCAAAAGAAACAAAAATAATTGTTTTAGGTGGCTTAGGAGAAGTAGGAAAAAACATGTATTGTGTAATGCATGAAGATGAAATTATTGTTATTGACGCTGGAGTAAGTTTTGCTGGGGGTGAACTACTAGGTATCGATTATGTTCTACCAGATTACTCATTTTTAAAAGAAAACGAATCAAAAATTAAAGCTCTATTAATAACTCATGGGCACGAGGATCATATTGGTGCTATTCCTTTTTTATTAAAGAGTGTTAATATTCCTGCTATCTATGCCCCTAATCAGGCTAAAGAATTAATTAAATTAAAATTAGAAGATCGTAATATTAGATATGATAATTTATATGTTTATGACGAAAATACTAAATTAAATTTCAAACACATGGAGGTTGAATTTATTAGAACAACTCACTCCATTCCTGATTCTCATGGTATTAGTATTAAAACTCCTAATGGACGAATAGTTACAACAGGAGACTTTAAATTTGATTTAACTCCAATTGGTCCAATGGCCGATTTATATAAAATGGCCAAACTTGGTGAAGAAGGAGTTGACTTATTAATAAGTGATAGTACTAATGCTTTAAATGAAGGAATGTCCATTAGTGAATCACGAGTTGATGATGCTCTAATTGATATATTTGACAAATATAAATATAACCGTATTATTATTGCTACCTTTGCTTCTAATATTTACAGATTAAAACACATCTTTGAATCGTGTTATCAACATAATCGTAAAATTTGTGTTTTCGGACGCAGTATGGAAAATAACATTGATATTTCTATTAAAGGTGGTTATATAGATCACAAAGAATTACTAGTAAGTGCTGAGGTTGCTAATACACTAAAACCAGGAGAAGTTACAATTCTTTGTACAGGTTCACAAGGAGAACCTTTAGCAGCCTTATCTCGTATCGCAGATGGAACTCATAAGCAAATTAAATTACGCCCTGATGATATTGTTATTTTCTCATCAAGTGCTATCCCCGGTAATGCTTTAAGTATTCATAAAACTATAAATAAATTATATCTAAAAGGTGTTAAAGTATTTACTAATATGACCGTAAATAATCTTCATACTTCAGGACATGCTAATCAAGAAGAACTAAAACTAATGATTCGCTTATTAAAACCTAAATATTTAATGCCCTTCCATGGAGATTATAGAATGTTAAAAGAACATGCTAACTTAGGAATTGATTGTGGTATTCCTAAAGAAAATACTTTTATTTTAAAAAATGGTGATAGTCTAATTCTTAAAAATCATCATATCAGTAAAGGAGAAAGTTATCCTAACAATGATATATATGTTGATGGTTCAAGAATTGGCGAGGTTGGTAGTGCCGTAATAAGAGATCGTAAAATCATGGCTAATGATGGTATCTTAGTAGTAATCGCTAATATCAACAGTAGTACAAGAAAACTTTTAACCAAACCAAATATTACTACAAGAGGTTTTGTTCTTGTCAATGAAAATGAAGAATTACTAAAGAAAATTGAAAAAGAAGCGACTAATATTATCAATAATAAATTAGCGGATAATAAATCATCTTTTACAGATATTAAAAATCAACTTAATTTAGATCTTATTCCATTCATTTTAAAATTAACTGGAAGAAGACCTATAATATTACCAATAATTTTAGACATCAAAAAATAGAGTTCAATCAAAACTCTATTTTTTATTTTGCTTCCTCTTGTACTCTTGTTTCTCTAAGTACCGTAATTTTTATTGTTCCAGGATAATTAAGTGTTTCTTCTATCTTTTCTTTTATCTCTCTAGCTACTCTGTGAGCTTCTAAATCATCAATCTTATCAGGTTCAACTACTACTCTAAGTTCTCTTCCTGCTTGCATCGCATAAGCTTTTTCAACACCTTCAATATTATTTGCTACCTCTTCAAGTTGCGCTAAACGTTTAATATAGTTCTCTAAAGAATCATTTCTTGCTCCTGGTCTTGAAGCTGAAAGAGCATCAGCAGTTGCTACTAAAACAGAAATAACTGATATAGCATCACTTTCTCCATGATGAGAAGCAATAGCATTAATAACTATATCATTCTCACCATATTTTTTAGCAAACTCTACACCTATTTCAACATGACTTCCTTCTATTTCATGATCCACAGCTTTCCCAATATCATGCAATAATCCTGCTCTTTTCGCTAAAGTTACATCTTCACCTAACTCACCAGCCATTAATCCTGCTAAGTTAGCAACCTCTAAAGAATGCTGTAAAGCATTTTGACCATAGCTAGTTCGATAATGAAGTTTACCAATTAACTCAATCAACTCTGGAGCCATCTTAGTAATACCTAATTCAAATAAAGCATTATTACCAAACTCTAATATTTGTTCTTTTGTATCTTTAACTACTTTATCATATACCTCTTCAATTCTTGTTGGATGAATTCTTCCATCTTTAATTAAAGTCTCCAAAGTAATTCTTGCCATTTCTCTTCGTAAAGGATCAAAACTAGACAACACAACTGCCTCTGGAGTATCATCAATAATTAAATCAACCCCTGTTATTGCCTCAATTGTTCTAATATTTCTCCCTTCTCTTCCAATCAATCTTCCTTTCATTTCATCATTAGGAAGACTAACTACCGTAACAGTCTGATCACTAGCAATATCAGCAGCATATTTTTGCATCGAACTTACTATTAATTCATGAGCCTTTTTATCAGCATTCATTTTAGCTTCATTTTCTTGTTCACTAATATAAATAGCAATTTCTCTACTCATCGCTTCTTTGACATTACGCATAATCATATCATGAGCTTTTTCTTTGCTATATGAAGATATCTCTTCTAACAAAGCAATTTGTTCTTTCTTTATTTCCTCCACTTTAACTTGTTCATCTTGAATTTCTTTTTGTCTTTGAATTATCTTTTCTTCTCTTTCATCAAGAGTAGCTTCCCTCTTTTGGCACAATTCATCCCTTTTGTCTAAACTACTCTCCCTTTGTAATAATCTTGTTTCATTATCTTTAAGTTCACTTTTCTTTTCTTTTATATCTTTCTCCACTTCAAGTTTTAACTGATAAGCTTTCTCTTTTGCTTCCATAACAGCATCTCTTTTAATCTTATCAGCATTACGATTTGCTTCATCAAGCATTTTATCTATTTTTTTAGATATTGTTCCTTCTCTTAGAAAATTTACTAATAAAGTTAATCCAAAACCACAAAAAAGTCCAAAAATTATAAGTAAAATGGAGAGTAATAATTCTGTCATATCATACCTCCATTAGAATATATTTTAAATAATTAAATCTAAACTATAATCTAACTCTATTGTAAATTTGAAAAGATAACTTGTCAAGGGGGCGTTTATAAGAGCAAAAGACAAACCCTATCTTAAAATATCTTTTGTAGAGGTAATATAAGTATCTTATCTGAATTAATCATTTTTTATAAAATCTAGTTAACAGAAATTGGGTGATTAAGAATGGTTAAAGTTAATATTGAAGAATTGTTAAAAAGGAATAGACGAAGTAAATATTGGTTATGTCAAAAAATGAATATAACATCTCGTAATTTAAATCGCATTATTAGGGGAGAAACAAGCTCTATCTCCTTTAAATATATTGAAATGTTTTGTTATCTTTTAGATTGCACTCCTAATGAATTATTAATTATTAGTGAAGATATAAAAGAAGAAATTATTATTTAAAAGGAAGACTTATGCTTCCTTTTTATTTAAACTAATACCATAATACTCTCTAACCTTTTCTTCAATTTCATTACATAAATCTTCTTTATCTTTAAGAAGTAATTTTACATTTTCTTTGCCTTGTCCTAACTTTTCGCCATTATAAGAATACCAAGAACCTGTTTTTTCTATAACTCCTGCTTCACTACCTAAATCGATAATTTCACCTTCTCTAGATATACCTTCACCATACATAATATCAACTACAGCACTCTTAAAAGGAGGTGCTACTTTATTTTTTACAACTTTAACCGTCGTTTTATTTCCCATTACTTTATCACCAATTTTAAGTTGTTCATTTCTTCTAATATCTAGTCTAATCGTTGAATAAAATTTTAAAGCTCTACCTCCTGGAGTTGTTTCAGGATTACCAAACATAACTCCCACTTTTTCTCTTAACTGATTAATAAATATAGCAATAGTATTAGTTTTATTAATAGTTCCTGATAATTTTCGTAAAGCTTGACTCATCAATCTGGCTTGTAAACCAACATGAGAATCTCCCATTTCTCCATCAATTTCTGCTTGAGGAACCAACGCCGCTACTGAATCAATAACTATAATACTAACTGCTTCACTTCTAACTAAAGCTTCACAAATTTCAAGAGCTTGTTCTCCTGTATCAGGCTGTGACAAAATAAGTTCATTTGTATTAACTCCCAATCTTTTAGCATAAACAGGATCAAGAGCATGCTCAGCATCTATAAAAGCCGCTCTTCCCCCTTGTTTTTGTACCTCTGCAATCGCTTGCAACGCAAACGTAGTTTTACCACTAGATTCAGGTCCATATATCTCAATAATTCTCCCTTTGGGGTAACCTCCTACTCCTAAAGCTATATCTAGACTTAAACATCCACTAGATACAACATCTATTTTCATATGAGGATTATCCCCTAATCTCATAACAGCCCCTTTTCCAAATTGCTTTTCTATATCAGCTAAAACCTGCTCTAAATTCTTATCTTTATTACTTGTTGATTTGTTCATAACATCCTCCTAAAAAATAAATACAATAATATTGTATAAGTTAAAAATAAAAAAGTCAAGCATTTTGCGAACAAAAGTTTGTTTTTGAATTTTCAAACCATTTTTCCTCTCAATTTTCATTTTTCCCAAAACAAATAATAAAAAAAAGAAGAATTAACTCTCCTTTGGCTCTAAAATTAATTTTTTGTTAAGATTAAAATACTCTATCATCGAAATAATAGCCATAATTGTTGCAAAATATAACAAGAAATCAGCTACTCTTATATTCCAAAGTTCAAAAGGCAAATTATAAAAGAAAGTTAATACCACCCCCGGCATCATACAAGCAGTTTTAATCTTCCCAGATTTAATTGCTGCTACTACCTTACCTTTATTTCCTGCTTGCATCTTAATGGCATCAACTACGGTATCTCTAAAGATTATAATAACTGGAATCCAAACCGGAATAAAACCTTTATAAGCAAGAATAATTAAAGCACTATTAACTAAAACTTTATCAGCTATAGCATCTAACATTTTTCCTAAATCTGTAACTTGATTATTCTTTCTCGCCAAATAACCATCTAAAAAATCTGTTAAACTAGCAATTAAAAAGATAATTCCTGCTATAATATACTCTGATTTTATATAAAAGCCTCCCACTAAAAACTGTGGAAAACTAAAACCAACTAAATAGAAAGGAAATATCAAGATAATAATCATAACAATTGTTAAAATAATTCTTAAAAAAGTCAACTTAGTAGGTGTATTCATACCACTTTACTCCTTTCAATTCACTAGAGATAGCTGGTTCTCTATTAATAGCTTTTATAACAACCACCGAAATTATAATAGCCAACACAAAACTAATTCCAAATAATATTATTGGCCATTTTTTTATTTTTCTTTTATATTCTTTTGTATAAGGTGATTGAATCTTCTTAGTATTCTCTTCTAGTTCTTTTTTCTTCTTCGCTGCCATAATATCATCTAAAGATATCTTTGACGTATGTTCAAATAAAAAGTCATTAAATTCTTCTTGTACTTTTAAAGGATCAAGTCCTAAATATTTAGCATACTCTTTAATTAAATCTTTAAGACTATAAATATCTTTAAAAGCTCTAATATTAGCACTCTCTATATTTTCAAGCAGTAATTCATCAACTTTCAAATCACTAGCTGCTTCTTCAAGACTAACCCCATTATTTCGTCTTACATCCTGAAGATATTCACCTAATTCCTTCATCACATCACCTCATCTAAACTACAATTAATATTTAATAAGCCATGTTCTGTACCTATTACTAGGTGACAAGTATCTATCTACTATTTCTAGTTCTTAAAAGAATTCATTTCTTCTTATTAAGACTCCCCTACCATAATTTGGGTTTCTCACTCGTGGGGTTTACCGCGTTTCACTTTTTAGTTTCCTAAAAATTCGTCACTGTGGCACTTTACAGTTAATCACCATAGAAATCTCTTTAGGTGCTAAACCGCCGTTAATGCAAAACATTACCTTAAGTTATTTTTTCCTTAAGCACGAACACTACAGTCATCGCAGAACTGTGTGAGCATGGACTTTCCTCTAGAATTAACCTAATTCCAGCACTTGTCTAAAATATTAATCCTCGTTCTTACCATATACCTCTTTTTCTAATTGACTAAGTCTTCTTAGAATATCAAGGTTATTAACCTCCATAGTATCTGATGTATTTCTAACAATTTCTGCATTCATTTTCGCATTTCTAAGATTTTGTTTAAGGGTCATTATCTCCCTTAACAGTTCAGCTTTTTCTTTTTCTAAGCTATCAATAATAGAAAAAAACTGTTCATAATCACTAATAACAACATCAAGAAATTGATCTACCTCTTTAAGTCTATACCCTCTTGTGTCAATTTTAAAATCCTTTTCTAAAATTTCCTGGGGTGTGAGGGCAATTTTATTTTGATACATATTAAATCACCAATCCCTTTACACTCTATATTTTAGAAAAGATAATCTATTTTGTCAATCTTTTCATCATACTTTCTAAAGAGTTAAGCCTTAAAGCTATTTGAACTTCATTTCTAATTTTTGAAATAATTACTATCACATCATGATTATTCATCTCTATCACCACTATTATCATAACGTATTAAAAAAAAGATACAACAATTTCGACAAAGAAAGAATAATTATGACAATTAATTTTTTTATTTTCTTTTTTCAAAATAAGTGTATAATATAAAGCAATTGAGGTGATATTATGAATTTAATGGAAAAACTTGAAGATTTTCTAAGAGACGAAAGTCTTATTAATTTTTTTAAAGTAAAAGGTTATAAACCTCTTATTAAAGATAATTGGTTTTACTTGGAAGATTTAAATAACCATAATCTTGAAAGAATGGAAATCTATAATGATCCAAATAATTCTAAAAGAATTAGATTTAAAGGTACAAATTGGGCTTTTAGTTTAAATAGAGATAAAGATAATGCCTTCTATGTTGATCATCTTTTAATTGGGGATGTTCCAAAAGAAGAATTTATCTTCTCAATGCGACATCAATTTATAGATATTTCAAAAGAGATAACCGAAGAAAATATGAATATTAAACTAGCATATAATAACCAAAAACACATCTTTCACATTAGAAAAAATTTTATTGATATCGAACGCATCTCTATAAAAGCAAAAAGTTATGAAGACTATTTTAACCCCAAAGCAACAACACAATATGAATTAGAACATTTTCATTTTTATAGAAATGAAAACAAAGATCTCACTCTTATAGACAGTTCTTTAGAAAAAGTCAAAGAAGCTATCAAAGAATTCATCTATTTAGAGGAATTTTATCCTACCATTACAAGTTATATTTCTAAAGATTTTCAAATTGTAAGAGAAGCCATGGAAAAATGTCAGGAAGAAAGAAAAAATTATACTAAAGTCTATACCATGCAAAGAAAAAATCAGCACAATAATTAATATATCCAGTACAAAGGATATATTTTTTGTCAACCAAAACAAGGAAAAGTAATAAATTATAGCTATTTTTCTCTACATATAGTATAATTATAAATAGGTGATTGCTATGAATTATCCTACTGGGATAAAAAAAGATCATAACAGACTAATTAATTATAAAAATAGAGGCATGGATTTAGAAAGTGATTTAAATCAAAGTAATACCTACTATATAGATAATGATATTGCATATATATATAAAAAACCAACTCCTATACAGGTCAGTAAAGTAGAATTTATTAATAAAGGTGCTATTATAAAAGAAGCATTTTATAAAGAACCATCTACAACCGATTATAATGGTATTTATAAAGGTCACTATATAGATTTTGAAGCCAAAGAAACAAAGAATAAGACATCTTTCCCACTAGCAAATATTCATCTTCACCAATATAAACATCTTGAAAATATTGAAAGACACGGAGGAATTGGTTTTATTATTGTTAGGTTTACCTTATTAGATGAAACTTATCTATTAAAAGCCAGTGACTTATTTTATTTTACAAACAATAATAAAAGGAAATCAATTCCTTTAACTTTTTTTAAAAAAAGAGGTTTTTTAATTAAAGAAGGCTATAATCCTCGCCTTGATTATTTAAAAATCGTAGATACTTTTTGGAGGTAAAATATGAAAAAGAAAAAAGATGTAAAATCTAAAACTAAAAAAGCCAAAACAAAAAAAGAACCAAGAGCAAATTCTAAGAATGGAAAAATAACTTTAATTTTTACAATTATGTTTTTAGCTCTTATGATCATCAGTTATTTTATTCTTGGTCTATTAGTAACTGCTTTTATGGCTGTTGGACTTTTAATTATTATTGGAATAGCAAAACTTTTGGACTGTGTCAAAAACAAACCTAAACAACGAAAAATTGTTAATACTATTTTAATTATTATTCTATCCCTTGGTATCCTTATTATGTTAGCAGGAATTGTTTTTCTCATCTATGTAGCTATAACAGCCAATCCTAAATTTGATGCCGAAAAACTAGATAGTGATGAACCAACCGTTCTTTATGATATTAATGGTGAAGAATTTGCAAAACTAGGAAGTGAAATCAGAGAAAAAGTAACCTATGAAGATTTACCTGAGGTTTTAGTAGATGCCATAGTTGCTACTGAAGATTCAAGATTCTTCCAACATAACGGGTTTGATGCCCCAAGATTTTTAAAAGCATCCCTAGGACAAATAGTTGGTAAAAGTGATGCCGGTGGAGCTTCTACTCTATCCATGCAAGTTATTAAAAATTCCATTACCTCAAGAGTAGCAAAAGGTTTTGATGGTATTATTAGAAAATTTCAAGATATCTATCTAGCCGTCTTCAAACTTGAAAAAAACTATACTAAAGAGCAAATAATTGAATTCTACGTTAATAACCACGGACTTGGTGGAAATGTCTTTGGTGTTAGTCAAGCAGCTAAAGTATACTTTAATAAAGATATTCAAGATCTTAACTTAGCTGAAGCTAGCCTTATCGCTGGAATGTTCCAAGCTCCTAATGCTTATAGACCCCTAGATGAAGATAACATTGAAGCAGCAACAGCTAGAAGAAATACCGTTTTATATTTAATGGAACGCCATGGTTATATTACCGCTGAAGAACGTGAAATGGCAAGTTCTATTAGTATTGAAAGTTTAATTGACTACAATGCTAGCGCTGACACAACCGGTAACAGCGAATATCAAGGTTACATCGATACTGTTGTTGAAGAGGTTAAAGAAAAATACAGTACTGCTGATCATGAGGTAAACCCCTACACTGAACCAATGAAAATCTATACTAACTTAGATAGAGAAAAACAAGATGGAGTTAACCGAGTTATGAATGGTGAAAGTTATACGTGGGTCAATGATGTAATTCAAAGTGGAGTAACTGTTTTAGATAGTCAAACAGGTAAAATTTTAGCTGTAGGAGCAGGCCGCAACAAAGAAGGTGTTAATACCTTAAACTTTGCTACTAGCGAAGATATTAAACGTCAACCAGGATCAACCGCTAAACCATTATTTGATTATGGCCCATTAATTGAATATAACAATGCTTCAACCTTTGGTTATAACGATGGTAATGATAACTACCATATGTTTGTAGACGAACCTTATTCTTACTCTAATGGACAATCTATTAATAACTGGGACGGTAAATTTATGGGTAGTATGACAATGCGTAAAGCTTTATCAATCTCTCGTAATATCCCAGCTTTAAAAGCTTTCCAACAAGTAGATAATTCTAAAATTATTGAATTCGTTCAAAAACTAGGTATTGAACCTGAAATCGAAAATGGTAAAATTCATGAAGCTCACGCTTTAGGAGCCTTTACTGGAGTTAATTCTCTAGATATGGCCGCTGCCTATGCTGCTTTCTCTAACGGTGGTTATTACAATGAACCATATGCTGTTAGTAAAGTTGTCTTTACTAAAACCGGAGAAGAATATGAACATGAAAGTAATAAAGTTAAAGCTATGGAAGACTCTACAGCTTACATGATCACAAGTATCCTAGATGACACTAGTATTACCGGGGGCGGAGCAATGGACCGTGTTTCTATGAAAACAGGAACGACCAACTTTGATGCTGCTACAAGAGAACGTCTTGGTATGGCTGATGATGCCATTAGAGATTCTTGGGTAGTCGGTTATACAACTAAAACTGTTATTGCCATGTGGTATGGATATGAAAAAACAAATGCTGATTTAGTTAGTCAAGGTTATTACTGCCATAACTTATCTGGAACCGTTCAACGTGATAGATTATTTACCGCTCTAGCCAATGAGGTTTTTGAAAAAGATAAAGAAGAATTCACAATGCCAGATAGTGTTGTAAGTGTTCCTCTTGTCGCTAACAGTAGTACTGCTCGTATCGCTGGTAGTGGTTATACTGGATCAGTTATTTATGAACTATTTAAAAAAGGTCACGAACCACAAAACAGTACTGCAGTAAGTAATCTTTCTAAACCAACAAACTTAGTAGCAACCTATGATAATAGTAAAGTAATATTAACTTGGACTGGTGTTAATCCAAGTGTAACAGACTCATCTTATGGTGACTTTGGTTATAATGTTTACTTTAATAACACTTTATTAGGCTTTACTACTAATACAACTTATACACTAAATAATCCATCTAATCCATATGGAACTTATAAAGTTGTCGCTACGTATCGAAAATATGATGGACTTGATAGTGAAGCTGCTACTTATAAATTAGAAAAGAAAAGTTCTAATCTAAGTATCAATGCCAATAAACTATCTGCTCAGACCTTTACAAAATTTACAATTAATAGTATCACAGACTATATAACAGTTACTAATAATGGTGAAGATGTAACCGCTGATACTAGCAACTGGCATCTTTCTAGTATATCAGGTCCAAGCACTGATACAAGTATTACTACTTTAACAGAAGCTGGAACTTATACATTAAGATATCGTTTCACTTATGATGGGGAAACTAAAGAAACAGGTAATATTACAATCACTATTGAACCAGAAAATCTTCCAAGTGGTGGAGATAGTGGAGAAACCACTACAGAAGACCCTAGCCCATAAGAAAAAGAAGCTCAAGGCTTCTTTTTTTGATACTTACATATATCTTTTAATTTACAAACATCACACATTGGTTTAACGGCTTTACAATGATATCTTCCAAAAAGAACAAGTTGTAAATGTCTTTTCACCCAATTTTCCTTCTTAAATACTTTCTTTAATTTTTCTTCTACCTCTCTAACATTATCATCATCTTTCGCTAATCCTAATCTTTTTGAAACTCTTTCCACATGAGTATCAACCGCTATCGCTGGAATATTATAAAACTCACTAAAAAACACATTAACTGTCTTTCTCCCTACTCCTGGAAAAGACTCTAAAATATCTCTATCAACCGGAACTTTACTACCATATTTATCAACAAGTAAAGTTGCAATCTCTTTTACATATAGAGCTTTCTTTCTAAATGATCCAAGAGGTCTTAGAATAGTTTCTAAGTCGTCTATATTAGCATTTTTTAACTTTTCAAGAGAATTATACTTAGAAAATAAAACCTCTGTTACCATATTAACTCTTTTATCTGTCGTCTGTGCACTTAACATTATCGCCATAATTAACTGATAATCATTATCATAATTAAGTTCGCATTTAGGATCTAAAAACAGTTCTTCTAAATACTCCTCAATTTTTCCTATTTTTTCATTCTTCTTCATCATCAAACCAGTCATAATCAAACACCTCCACTGGTTCTTTTAATTCTTTATCTTTTTTATTTAAGAAATGATTAACATCTTCTGCATTCTTTATTCCTTTTTTATCCCATTCATAAAGGATTCTATCAATATATCTAACACTAGGTACACCATTAAGAGTTGCTTCTTTAACTGCACTAGCAATAAGACTTGTATCAAAATTACTAGCCCAAGCTTTAATAAATTCAACCTCACTTGAACTTAAAGTTCGTCCAAACTCTTTTTCAATCGTTGTAAAAATACTATCATCTATCTTTTTATCTTCCAAGACATCATTACAAATCAAACTCATAACTTTTTCATAAAATAATGATATATCTAAGGCTTCTTCCATAATTCCTTTATCATTTTTATAAGTATTAATAACTAGTAATTTCTTTTCTGTTAAACTAGAAACTAATCTCATAATATCTTTTATCTCTAGTCCTAACTCTAAAGCCATATTACTAGGATTAAAAGTGATCTTTGTTCCCATCGCTTTT
Organism: Candidatus Onthousia faecavium; assembly: GCA_018711135.1. Taxonomy (GTDB): domain Bacteria; phylum Bacillota_I; class Bacilli_A; order RF39; family UBA660; genus Onthousia; species Onthousia faecavium. Next base: position 31,225 of record DVIS01000015.1, on the reverse strand, counting down.
ATATACATCAAAAATAATAACTCTTCTAAATTTATCTTTAATTCTTTATAATGTTTAAAATATATTAAAGGTACTACAATATTTTTTTCAGTCAAAAGATTAAACAAATCTTGCTGTTTCATTATTCTCCTCCCTTAATTACTTAATTTAGTATATATCTTTTCTACAAGGGAAAGCAACTGTTTTTTATCATTAGTAACCTCGTTATTTAAAATAGCCCTTTCTAACTTATCCCATAACTCACTAATAATAGGACCTTCCTCAATTTTTAAATAATCTATAATATCATGCGTATCAATAACGATATCTCCTCTTTTATGAATTGACATCTTACTATAAACATTAGCAATATCTTTTTTAGAAATACCAAGTAATTCTGCCGCTACAGAGCAAACATACAAATCATATTTATATAAAGTTTCCACCTTCAAAGGATTCTCTTTAAGGGCTCTTCTTATATCTTTCATTAGTTTTAATTCATTTCTCGTAAAAGGATATATATTATCAACCTCTAAAATAGTCCAAACACCAATTACCTGACTACATTTTTTTACTTTATCTATTTTATCAAGTTTTAAAATAGAATCTAATTCCAAGTCTTTAATCAAAGTAACACCTTTAATTAAATTAGTACTACCAAATATTTTATTTAACTCTTCCTTTTTTCGATTAAATGATAATTCCTCCAACAGATACCTGTTTTCTTTTATCGCTTCTCTAACTAAAAAATCAAGTTCAAAATCTAATGTCGTAGCAAACCTAATCGCCCTTAATATTCTAAGAGCATCATGAGCAAAAGATACAAACGGATCATCGACTGTTTTAATTAAGCGCTTTCCTATATCTTCTTTTCCTTGCAACTTATCACATACCTGACCAAATTTATCAATACAAATCGTATTAATTGTAAAATCTCTTCGTTTTAAATCTTCATCTAAATTATCAACATATATAATTGTATCAGGATGTCTATTATCAGAATAATTTTCTTCCACCCTATATGTAGTAATTTCAAATCTTATATCTTTAAAATAAACTGTCACACTACCATAATCAGCATTATCAATTACTGCAGTAGGAAAAATATCAAGCAACTCTTTAGGTTTAGCATTAGTTGTAATATCCACATCATTTGACTTTTTTCCCATTAAATAATCTCTCACAAAGCCTCCTACAATATAAGCTTCATAACCATTATCGCTAATTGTATTTATCATTTTCAAAGCCACATCTAGCATTAATTATCACCACTATAATTGTATCAAATTTCCACAAATTACGCAAAGTTTAAAAGTAAATATAACCATAGAAAAAGTGAAAGAAAACTACTCAAAAAGAACTTATACTTTCTTATTTTATGTCTAAAAATAAGCATCGCTATTAAGCTCCCACCAAAGCCTCCTAAAAGTATTAAAAGAAATAATATTTTTTCACTAACTCGATAATACCTTTTAAAGGCATACCATTTATCTAAACCAAAAATGAAAAAAGTAATTATATTGATGATTAGGAAATAAATAAGCATAAACAAAAAAGCCATTATTTGGCTCTTTTTAATTTACTGCATCTTTAAGTGCAGAACCTGCTTTAAATGAAACAACTTTTCTAGCTTCAATTTTAACTGGTTCACCAGTTCTAGGATTACGTCCTTCACGAGCTGCTCTTTCTGATACACCAAATGTACCAAATCCAGCTACTGGAACTTTATCTCCTTTAGCTAATGTTTCAGAAATAGTTTCAACAAAAGCATCAATAGCACGAGTTGCATCAGCTTTTGTTAAACCAGCTTTTTCTGCAACAGATTCAACTAATTCTACTTTTTTCATTTTTATAAAACCTCCTATATTCTAAGCAATCTTGCTTACATAATAAGAATAGCATGAAAGAATAGTAAAATCAATTACTTTTACCTTATTTTACAATTAATTACTAGGAATTTTTAACATTTGTCCAACAGAAAGAAGATTAGATGTTAAGTTATTTAGAGTTTTCAAGATATCCACAGTTGTATTATAACGATTAGCTATACTCCACAAACTATCACCCTGTTTCACTATATAAATTTGCTCAGTAGGATTAGTATTAACATTACCATTAGGTATAACAAGTACTTGACCTATTGAAAGTAAATTACTAGTAAGACTATTAGCATCTTTTAAATCTTGGACTGTCACCCCAAAACTATTAGCAATACTCCATAAACTATCACCCTGTTTAACAGTATAAGTAGTTATTGGAATATTATTATCTTCTCCTTCATCTGTATCACCACTAGCACTAGGTACTAATAACACCTGTCCTATCTGTAAAGTGTCTGTTGTCAAGTTATTTAAATCACGTAAAGTTTGGACACTTATACCAAAGCTATTAGCAATACTCCATAAACTATCACCACGTTTAACTGTATAAGTTATTGTTGGAATATTGTCATTATCTTCTTCTCCTTCACCTGTATCACCGCTGGTACTTGGCACTAACAACACCTGTCCAATCTGCAAAGTATCTGTTGTCAAATTATTTAAGTCCCGTAAAGTCTGGACACTTATTCCAAAGCTATTAGCAATACTCCATAAACTATCACCACGTTTAACTGTATAAGTTGTCGTTGGAATATTGTTATTATTATCACCACTTGATCCACTACCAGGTATTACTAGAACTTGTCCAACTTGCAACACATCACTAGCAAGACTATTAGCATCTCTTATAGCCTGAACACTTACACCAAATCTCGTCGCTATGCTCCATAAACTATCTCCTCGAACTACTGTATAAAGCGTCTCACCAGTACCATTTTCATTATCCTCAGTTGTAGGTATTCTTAAAATTTGTCCAACTTGTAAAACATCACTAGTGAGATTATTAGCATCACGTAACTCTTGAACACTTACTCCAAAAGCCTTAGCAATACTCCATAAACTATCACCTTTTTTTACTGTATAGAAATTATTATTACCTCCACCTGGTCCTGTATAAGGAACTCCAGCATATTCAGCAATCGCTCTAACTACCGCTTCAACATAATTAAGTAAATCATTTTGTAATTTCACTCTATCATTAGCATTATCAATAAATCCATATTCAACCAATAGAGACTGCATTGGTGATGTCTCTCTAATAATATAATAATAGTCTTTAGATGGATCTTCTGGCAAACGACGTTGATAATATTTTCGCATAATTTGTCCTTCAGATCCTATTTCTTCTAAAATATTTTGCGCCAAAGTCGAGTTATTTCTAAGAGCATATATTACCTCAGCTCCTTCTCCACCACCAGCATTTATATGATTAGATATCAATATAGCATCACTACTACCACCAAAAGCCTCATTAGCACGACGAAGACGTTCCTCTCGACTTAAATCTTCATCAAAATCTCTTGTTAAAACAGCTGGAATACCTAATTCCCGTAATCTATCATACATATATAAAGAAGCCTCTAAAGTAAAATCCTTCTCTTGTAAACCACCACTAACAGCCCCAGGATCAGTACCTCCATGACCAGCATCAACAACTACACCCGTTACTCTTCGTTCATTCATAATATTCACCTCTACATTAAAATATGTAAAAAGGCCTATTTTGCTACAAGAAGCATTTAATTTAAGCAAAAAATAATAATTAATAATACAAAATTTATACTAAAGTAAACACATTTTCAAACAAAAAATAACCTTTCAAATTAAGGCTATTTTATATAATAATATTATATCATAACACTTTGTCATTTGGTGTTAATTAGGATTTCAGAAAGAATTATATTTGACACCATTTATTATTGACTCTGCCAATATCGTAGTAAGTTACTAAAATGGCTTTTTTAATAAATATATACCATCACTAATTATTTTAGTAAATATTCATACACATTTTCAACAAATTTATCATTACCTAATAAAAAATCACAATTGCCAACAAATTTTCCTCCAATTTTCTTATAAAATTCATTAGCTGAATTATCCACTAAAGTACTAATTAACACATAGTCATATTCATTTTTTAACTCTTCAAAAGCAAATTCAACAAGTTTAGAACCAATTCCTTGCTTTTTATAAGAATCATCAACATACAAAGCATATATTTCTGCATATGAATCATCATAACTCTTTTTATTTCTACCATACCTAATCATAGCTACAATTTTATTATCAACTTCACAAACTGCATATTGATTAATCTTCTCTTGACATTTTCTTATGCTATTTTCATCTTCAGGATCAAGCTCATCTAAAAATGTTTGTGGAAAAATATTTTTGTAAGTATTTTTCCAACCCATAACATTCACCTTAACAATATCTTTAGCATCGTTAACATTTGCTTTTCTAATCATAACTAACTACCTCCTACTAAATTATATAAATAATAACATATTCTATAGACTACGTTTAAATTTTCATTAAATATATTAAAATTCTCTTTTCTTAACATAACATAAAAATAGAATGCAAACAATTTTATTATGCACATTAAGTATACACCTTCATGCTGTAAAATTAAATTACTATTATATTTATTATATATTAAAATATTTTTATTAATATTAGTAATAAAATCATTAAATTTTTTTTCTATATAATCAATAGAATCATATCTTTTCATACAAGCATCTACAAAATCAACATATTCTGAACTTTTTATGCAAAGATCAAAATCTATTAAATACAATTGCCCTAAATTATTTATAATATTAGTTGAATTAACATCATTATGAATGATAGTAGAATTAATATCATATTTATTAACAAACATATTATAAGATTTATTAAATAATTTAACTAATTTATTTACTGTATCTAAATTATTAGAAGAGACATATATAAAACTTCTTTTTAAATTATCTAAAGGATATTTATAATATTTTTCTTCAAATCCAAGCAACAAATAATTTAGTTTAGCTCCTCTACATTTATACTGTACTTCAAATACATATCTTTTTTCAAGATTATTAGCATATTTTTTTGAAACACAATGAAATTTTGACAACAATTTTATTAAATCTTCAGTTTTAATAAGAAAATCACCGGTTATAAACTCCTGAACCTCATAAAAAATATTATTTTCCTCATAATATCCTAATATTTTAGAAACATTTATACCATTATCAATTAAATATTGTATATAAGTATGCTGATTTAAAAGTTCTTTCCTACTCAAAGGGACTTTCATTTCTTTTAAAATATAATTTTCACCATATAAATTAACTAATTTAACTGAATCTGAATACTCTTTTACTAATTTAGCATTTTTTAACTCTTGATAATCTTTTAATTTTTTCAAAATTCGTATCACCTATTTTATTTAAAATTTCAAAATTGTCCATCAAAGATAACTTTATTTTTTCTCTTCTATTTATTTCCTCTATTTCTTTATATTCATAGGGAAAATCAGAGCCATATAAGACCCTATCATATCCAATCATTTTAATTGCCAACATTATACTATCTATACTATGTATAGTGGAAATATCAAAATATATTTTGGAATCCAATTTAAATTCATTAAGTATTCTATAAATATCATAATAATTCTCAACGGTATTTCTACCTAAATGTGCAACAATTATATTCATATTAGGAAAATTATTTCTCAATATTTTTATATAGCTTTCTCTTATTTTATCTTTACAATGCAAAATTAAAAATCCATTACTTTGATTTAAGTATTCGTAATATAAACTTCTCGATTTATAATCATCTGCATTATGTAATAAAAAGTGTTCTTTCATCAATGCATATTCAAAATTTTCTTGAAAGTTATCATTTTTATCTATCAAAGTAACAGGAACACCTTTATTAAATTTATTACAAAAATCTCTTACATAGTTATTTTCTCTTTTAATTGAAATTTCTTTAAAGATTATTGGAATAGCAAAAAAATCATTAACCTTTGACAAATATAATTCTTGATTTTTAACATTTTCGGGATTTAAAGCAGTATATAACTTATACTTATTCAAATATGGTGTATTTTTCAAAATATTACAAACATTTTCATAATCTCCAATATGTAAATGGGCATCATTAAATTTCATTCTACCTCCAACAACTTAAATCAGACCCCATCATATCGCCAGTATAAGCCTTAGCAACAGCTCTACAACCTCCACATACTCTTTTTAGAATACAATTACCACATTTGCCATTATATTTTTTACTAAATAATCTTTTTATAACAGGACTGTTCTCATAAGAACTTATAATATCTTCCACATTTAAACATTTATTTATATCTAAAATTTCTTCATCCATCATAGAACAAGGAGTTATAATACCATCAGAATTTATATTTATAGAACTTATACCAGCTGTACAACCTCCAAATTTAGATTCATCAGATAATTCTTCTTTTAATTCTACATCATCCCTACAATATAATGTCAAAAATTTCAAAGGATCTTCTGTAACAATTTCTAGCTTTCCTTCATACTTATGGTTTAAATCCAAAATTTTATCCATAAATTTTTTTTTCTGTTTTGAATTCAATGATAACTTACCATCTAATGCTTCCCCAAAAGGAATAACAGAGCCTATACCTAAAATCTTCACCTTCTTTTCAAGAGCAAAATTAACCATATCATCTATTTCATCCATTGTTTTAGATGTTATAGTCATTCTAATAGATGAATAAAGGTTTTCATAATTTTTTATTTTTTCCAAAACTTCACAGCATTTCTTAAAAGCCCCAGGATATTTCCTAAACGTATCATGTTCTTCTTCATTAATACTATCTAAACTTATTTGGATACATAAAAACTTTAACTGCAAATCGTTAAGTTTTGACAACATTTCATCATCTAGCATTGAAGCATTCGTAGTTATTACAATCTGATCTAACCCCATATCTTTTGCCATACAAATATATTTATATAAATTTTTGTTTAAAAAAGGCTCACCACCAGAAAATGTTAATTTAAAATCATCAGATTTAACTTTTTTAATAAATTCTAATATTTTTCTCATTTGTTCCATATTAATCATTTTATGAGGTTGACTAGATGCCCTACAATGTTTACAATGCATATTACAAAAACCAGTAACCTCAATTTGAACTAATTCCAAATTAGTTTGATATATTATATCATCTAACTCTACAAACATTACAACCTCCTAATATCATAATTTTAAAATATGTGGAAGCTTTGACTACTTAAAGCTTCCACATGTACAACAAGAATTTTTAAGAGTTACAACTTTAGTAACTTTCTTCTCTGTTTTAACGTCTTTTTTCATTAGCCTTTCTCCTTTCTTTTTAGTTTTTTTATGAGATCCCTATAAACTCATAATAATAAATTAAATTATCCTATAATAAATAAAAAACTGTAGCTAAAAGCCCAGTATAATTATATAGTTAATAAAAAACAGACACAATTAAAGAAAATACTGTAATCATTATAATAGATTTAATATTGTATTTTCCTTTAAAAATCACACTCATAACTCCACCTCTTCAAATATTAATAATTAATTTATCACTAATATTTAGGGTTGTCAACATATTTTTACAAATAGTTACCTAATAAAATCATCTAATCTTTTATCTAAAATAATAGATAATTTAACTAGCTTTTCTAAAGGTATCATCTTAGTACTATCATTCTCACTTTCAAATCTCTTATAATGATTATGATTATAATCTAAAAGTGCAGAAATATTCTCAGTAGAATATGGATTAATAGATGTATTTAAGTTTTGTTTCTTAAACTCATTATATTTTTCTAAACGAAACTTCTTAATATTTCTACAAATATTAACATACATTTCTTCTTTATTTACATTTTGTAATAAATCTTGTAACTCTTGAAAACTATGAATAGCCATTTTACCACCCTCTCATTTAATTATGACATTTTAGAGTTTTTAAAATAGCCGCATATTCACGCAATTAATGCATTGAAAAGTAAATAATTAATGATATAATTAAAGTGGCACAAAAAAAGAATATATAGCATATTCTTATCGTCTTGGAATACGATGATTAACAACTGGAGTTCTTTCTACAAATAATTGTTCTAAAGATACTCCAAGAGTATCAGCAATATGTCCAATATAATCTATTCTCGTATTACGTTTAGCATTTTCTATATTAGAAACATAAGTAGGAGTAGTCCCAAGTTCATCTGCAAAATCTTCTTGAGACCAATTCTTTTTAAGTCTAAAATAAACTATATTATTCGCTAATATTTTACGAGCTTGATTTTCATAATGTTTACTCTTAATAACCATCACATCTTTTCTTTTTAACTTACTAACATTGTAATAAGTTTATATTCTTTAAACCATACTAACTATGTAGTAAGTTATAATTACATATTAATAAAAAAGAAAAGAGATAAATGACGAATAGTGTCAAGAAAGTAGGAAAAGAAAGGAAAGATATGCAAAAAAATAATGAATTAAATGACTATATATCAACTATTACAAATAACTTTAATAATACGATCTTAAAAATTAAAGATATTGAATATCATTATTACTTAGATAAATTACTTACTACTGAATTTAATAATTTAAAAGAAAAAGATAAAGAGTTAATTTTAGAAGAACTAATTAACTATTATCTAACAGAAATAAAAAATCTTAAATCTCAAATTTCTTTAAAAGAAATATCAAAACAGGTTAATGATATAATTGACTTTTTCAATTTTCATAAAGACGATTTAAAAGATAACATAGACTATTGTTCTATTATTGAAGAAGCAGAAGATATCGCAAGTGATCTATATTCAAAAGTAACTAATGTTAATAATAGAAATATAGAATTACCTATTAAAATTACATTTTTAAAAAACTACTGCATTAGTAGTAATATAAAAAATAATGATATTATAAGAGTACTTACATGGATAGTTCTAAAACTATCTGTTATATACCATTGTTTGCCCAAACAGACAATTAATTGTAGTAGATAAAATTAATATACATCCTACTTTCTATAACTAGCATCTATCAAAGTATGCTAGTTTTATTATAAACTTAATTCATCATCGTTAGATATATCATAGTCGTCATTATAATTTATATCTACATAATCAAATAGTTCATCTTCTTTACTAGTATTATTAGCAATATCATAAACATCATCTTGATTAAAGTCATTATTGTCATAATAGTCCTTTATTTCGCTTGTAACAATCTCTTTTGTAATTTCATTACCAATTTGTAATAACTTTCTAAAAAATGTCTTTATCGCCTTTAAAATAGCATTAATATAATCTCTCAACTTATTATTCTCTATTATAAGGTTGCTATTTCTAGTTTTAAGAGACTTTATTTCTCTTTGATACTTTCTATTTTCTTTATCTAAAGAATTATAACTATTTACATAACTATCAATATCATTAAATACTTGCTCTATTTTAGGCTGTAACTCTTTAACCTTTTTAGTTTCCATAATAACCATATTCATAGTATCAAAAGTATCTTTTTCAACAACAATATGTTTCTTATCAAAAGGAATAGTTTTAGAAGTTTTCATTTGTGCCTCTAACTTATTCATAGCCTTATCTAATCTTTCATTTCTAGTATTTAAGTTCTGTTCCAATTTTCTATTAATATTCTTATAGTCTTTAATCTTAATGTGCTTTCTATCACTACCTTTAATACCACGTTCTAAATCATAACCTTTATCTATTAATCTTTTATGATATTTATCTTGTAATTCTGATAAATGAATATTATCTTTAATATATTGTTTCTTAGATATAGTATATCTTTCTGTTTTAGTTCTATTATCAAACTTTCTAACTAAAGGAACAACTACACAATGAATATGTGGTGTCTTTTCATCTAAATGAATTACACTATGTAAAACTTGTTCTTTTTTATAACCCAAATCTTCATAAACAAACTCCATACAAGTATTAGCCCACTCTTTTATATCATCTATTGTCATATTATCAAAAAATTCAGATGTAGCAGTAAATAATAATTCATCTGCAACTACATTTCTTGACTTATCTAACATCTGTTTAAAAGTTTTCTTTCTATCTTCACGTTCTGTTTTCATTCTCTCATCATGTTCTTTTTTATATTCTTTAGTTAAATTATAAAAACCCTTAACATACTTATCTGTCAAGGGTACTAATTCTATATTATTTTTACTTAAATTTTTATTTATATCAGGATTAGAATTATAAGCTTTCTTCTCCCTTTTATTATGAGAACCTATCTGTGCTAAATCATTCAATGTAAAAATAGGTTCACTTCTAAATATTGCATAATTTAAATTTATAAATATCCACCTCACTTTAATAATCATTAATTTCATACTTACATTTTTCACAACAAACATATTAAACTAAATTTTTACCATTCGGTATATCTTTCCACTCTTTTCTAATCAAAATCAACAAAAATTTGCATAAATTAACAAATGAATTGGCATTCACAATAATATGTTTTTTAAACCTAGTATAGTCTTTAGTAATGCCAATTGATAAGCCATTATTACCAACTAATTGTGAAGAAGAAATCAAAGCACTATCAGAAAAATGAACAAACCTACAATAAAAATTATACATTTCTTTTATTTTATTCCCATATTTTTCATCAATTTTGCTTATCAAATAAAAATCTGTCATTTTTTGCTTTCCTATTTTATAAGAACTTAATTTTCTATTTTTATGTATAATATTTTCGCCCAAATCATCTATATTATAACCAGCATCAACTAGCATATGCATTGCATACACAAAAATGCAATTATCTAATTGAAGTCTAATCAAAGAATTTAAAACCATTATATTATTACTTGGCAATAGTCTTTTATAAGCCTCTATTAAAGCCAAACTTCTATTCAAAATACTAGTTATTAAAATATTTTTATAATTAAATGTACCTGTAATCTTATACTCATTATAAAGATAATATTTATATGCATTAAATATATTATCAAATTCTTTAACAATTTCTTTCTTTGTTTTATATTTATTTTCATCTTTCACAATACTTCTCACCTAAAAGCTATTATATCACTAAAAAAGACACTTTTCTCACTAAAGTATCTCTTTTACTTGTATTTATCAGTATTCATAGTCATTTCCCTATTTTTGGGATACTCCTATTCCTCCATGCCCAGCATCTACTACAACACCTGTTACTCTTCGCTCATTCATAATATTCACCTCTACATTAAAATATGTAAAAAGGCCTATTTTGCTACTATTATAAGCATTAAATTTAATTAAAATAATAATTAGCTATACCCAACTTATACTGAATTTAGTACACTAATAAATAAATTTTCAAACAAAAATAACCTTTTTTAAACTAAGGCCATTTCATATAACAATATTAAACTATTAATAGCTACAAAATAAAATTCATCACAACCGTATTCAAATACTATTACATCATTTCCTATTAACTAATATTTTCTCTAATTTATGTTCTAATTGATATAAAGTATTACCAGTCGATACATCTCCACCTAAATCTTCAAGTGCAGAATATAGTATCCGTCGTTTAGATGGATTTGAATTATTTGGAACCCCAATATCAGTATCTTTTTCATATATTCCTAAAGTACCATCTTCATTTGTTTTTGAATAATAATCTTTTCCCGTTAAACTTGAATGAAAACTTATATTTTTAAAGTGATGTCTATTTTTTGATAATGTCAACGCTTCTTTCTTATCTTCAATCTCTTCATTAGTTTCTTTCCACAAATGAAGTCTATCAGTTGTTCCATTTATTTCAGCCATACTTTCAAATGCAGAATACATCTCTTCAGGACTTATATGATAAAACTCTTTAACCCTAATTTTATCACCAACTTTTTCTTTGCTTCTTAACTCTGAATTTAATGTATCTATAAATTTATGCATTTTTTTATCAGTCAGTCTTTCTGTAACATCAAAAGTTGCATATATATGAAACGAAAATGGAACAGCTTCTGAATTATTTAATTGTTTTACCCTTGCTAAAACATCATCAGCATATCCTATTTTGATATATTCCGGAAATGACGGATTCGTCAATATATAAATTACTCCACACTTTTCTTTCATACTACCTCACTCCATTTTAAATTTTGTTTTTCTCCCTTAATCCAATATTGATCAGATAAAGATAATCCATAAGCTTTATTTAAAAGTTTTGTAGGAGATACAACATTCAGATTTTCTAATAACTTTTCTATATTTTGTCACCATGTTGGAATAGCTCTACCTTTAAACCATGTATTTAAATATTCCAAAACATCTTGATTTTGCTTATACGCATTATATAAATGCAAGGGTGCATAATTAATGTCATAGTATTCACATATTTTCTTGAATGTATTATTTTCATCCATTTCTACTAATAATACCTTTTTATTTTGATTCATTAAGATTACTTTCAAACTTATCACCAACATTTCTATATGACTCTTAATCTTCATGATTCATTAAAACAATTAATTAAATCCATAAATAAGTTTTTTCTCTTTCTTAACATTAATGTAAAATCTATACTCTTCTTGAAATATTGTGAGATTAATTATTTCATTATACAAATAATACTCTTAATTCCATAAAATCATTATTTTATATTTATATTATAACAAATTAACACATTAATTGGAAATTTATTGCCTATTTTTCAAAAAAATTCTCCAAAAATGTATTTTAATTTTTAAGACAAATAAATCTCTATTTTTTATAAAAAACAAACTAATTATTAAGATACCAAATAAAATAGTTGCCAATGTATGATTAAATTAACCTCTTTATTTCCTTATACATTCTAGAATGATAACCTTCTTTCTCATAGAACCTAATAGCATTAATATTGTAAGCGAACACATCAAGTAAAACATACTCACATCCTAAAGATTTAAAATACTCTTCTATTTTTCCCATCAAAACCTTACCAATTCCATGACCTCTTGACTTTTTAGATACAATTAATTCTGTAATTTTCCCTCTTTTTGGACATTTATAATCTAAATAATCCTTATCATCATAAGGAAAAATACATCCCATAACTAATCCTATAACCTCATCAGCTTCGACAGCAATATAGCATTTTCCATTATATTTACTAACCTCTTCTAAATCTATCAACGCCATCTTCTCTCTATAGTTTTTACCAATCTGATCTAACTCATCTTCATCAATTGATATAATATATTCTTCCAACTCCACAAGTAGATCCCTAACATCTTCCAAATACCTTTCTTCATATTCAACAATCTTCATGAGCAAACCTCCAAACTTACTACAAGTATAACACATACATTCAAAAAAGACACTTTTCTCAAAGCATCTCTATCAACAATTAACTTTCAAAATATATAGACGATGGACAAAAAGTATCTTCTATCATCTCATACACCTCTTCATTCCCATCATGAATTGGTGCATAAATTAAGAATATATATTTACCTATTTCAGTATCATATTCCATATTGTAATATGCTTCATAACTAATATCATCCAAAGAAAAAGACACATTATAATAAACCTTATCACCATAAGTAGATCCATCATAAGAAAAATCAGTAAATTCTACTCCCCTATCCTCTAACTTTTTTACCCTCACAAGTAATTCTTCTAAAGAATAATCGTTTATATCATCAGATGACACTGCAACTTTACCGTCAGTACTAAATAGATCTTTAAGTAAATCATAATCATAATTTTTTAAGGCCAAAGCTAATTTTTCCGTTTTATTATTCATAGTCAAAGTTGTAAAAGAAGGTAAATGTTTAAATTTTCCCATCTCACCAACCAAAAGCACAATAACAGGCATCAAACACAATAACAAAATAACTATCAAAATCACTATTTTCTTTTTAAAACGTCTATTATAATAACTTACACTCTCCACAATACAAGAATCTATTTCTTTTTTATCACCTAATTCACCACTTAACAGTTCACTAATACTAATATCAAGTATTTCACTTAATTCTTTTAAAACAGAAATATCAGGACAACCATTACCACATTCCCATTTTGATATCGTTTTACAACTTAAATTTAACTTATCCGCTAATTCTGCCTGTGTCAATCCCTTCTCCTTTCGGATTTTTTTAATTAATTTTCCCATTTTACTTTGATTCATTTTCATCACCTCACCCTAACCTTAAACGATTATCTAAAGTTTTAACACCTCCTAATAGTAGAAAAAGAGTACAATCTATAAAAATTGTACTCTACGCATTCCTAATAAATGCCAAATAACCACGATAAGCTTCATAAATATCAACTTTACTAGCTACCTCAAAAGGTGCATGCATACTTAAAATACCAATACCACAATCTACTACCTTAACATCATAATTAGCAAGAATATAAGCGATTGTTCCTCCTCCTCCAGCATCTACTTTACCTAATTCTGAAACCTGAAAAGCAATATTATTATCATCCATAATTCTTCTAAGCTCTGCTAAATATTCAGCATCAGCATCATTACTACTATTTTTACCACGGCTTCCTGTATATTTACAAAAAACTAAACCACGCGCTAAATATGAAGAATTACGTTTATCCATCACACTAGCATAAAGAGGATCATATGCTGCATTAACATCACTTGATAACATCTTAGAATTAGCAAATACTCGTCTTAAAGCAACAAAACTTTCTTCTCCTAATAACTTACATATTTCTGCTACCATATTTTCATAAAATAAAGATTCCATTCCTGTCGCACCTACACTACCAATTTCTTCTTTATCAACCAAAATACAACTAACTGTCTTAACTGGATTTTCCATCTCTAAAAAAGCTCTTAATGATGAATAAGCACAACTCCTATCATCCTGTCCATAAGCTAAAACCATACTCCTATCAATTCCTAAATCTCTAGCTTTACCTGCAGGTACTACCTCTATTTCTGCTGACAAGAAATCTTCTTCCGTTATATCATATGTTTCTTTTAATATCTCCAATATATTTCTCTTAACAGTTTCTTTATCATCATCTCCTGGCACATTACCAATCAATACATCTAAAGCCTCTCCCTCTATTAATTTAGAAGCATCCTTTTTCATCTGTTCATTTGCTAAATGTGGTAATAAATCAGTAATACAGAAAACAGGATCACCATCTTTCTCCCCTATATTAACATTAATACTAGTTCCATCTTTTTTAACAATAACTCCATGTAATGCTAAAGGAATAGTAACCCATTGATATTTTTTTATTCCTCCATAATAATGAGTATCAAAATAAGCAAAGTCATTATCCTCATACAAAGGATTAGCTTTTAAATCAAGTCTTGGAGAATCAATATGTGCTCCTAATATATTCATTCCCTTAGTAATTTCTTCTTTCCCTATAATAAATAATGCTACTGCTTTTCCCCTATTATCTGCATATATTTTAGCACCAGGATATATCTTCAATTTACCACTAATATACTCATTAATATTTTCAAATCCTACTTTTTCAGCTCTTCTAATAATTTCCCTATTACATTCTCTTTCTGTTTTTCCTAAAGATAAAAAGTTTTTATAATCTTCAGCCATTTCCATTATTTTAGTTTTTTCTTGGTCATTATATTTCTTCCAAATATTCTCTTTCATTAACCTCTTCCTCTCCAAATCTAGTATAACAAAAAATATACACAAATATGTATATTTTTAAAATTATTTAACTGACTTTTTCTCTAAATCAACTGGTTCAAAAGCTTTCATAAATTCCATTTCAATAATAGATCTAAAAGCTCTAGATTTATCAATAACCTCATTAATAGCCTCTTGATTTACATTAGCCCAAGAAAAATTAATTTCTCCAAATGGTAATTCTTTACTTTTATAATTAGCATATTCCCTAATAAACTCTCTAATACTTCTACCGTTACCTTCTCTAAATGGATGTATATTCAAAAGTTCTGTATAATATAAGGCTAAAAACATTGCAAAAGATGTTTCTGATGTTATCTCTTTACTTTCTTCTTCCATTCCTTTTAAGACATAATCAAGTCTAAAATCAATTTCTTCAACTGGAGAAAAGTAAGAATTATTTTTCTGCATATATACAGTTCTATTTTCCCCAGCAAAAGGATAGATATCTGAGAATAAATAATAGTGTATAGCTCTTAAGTGATCAGCATCAAAATTCATCTCTATTGGATGTTGATGTAATTCTATCAATTTTTCAAAAGTAATTTCTGCTTCCTTAGATTTTAGTTCTTCTTCATCAGTAATTCCTAATTTATTTTTCAAAACATTAGTTCCAGGAATAAAATACTCATCCCAACGTTTTGAGTTTTCTTCATAAGTCATTCTAATTACCTCTTTCTTTTTTTAGTACTAACTGTTTACTATTTTCAAGTTTGTCACATTTTATATTTAATTTTTTCATAACTTTATCTATAGCCTCCTCAGGGACCCTAATAGCATCCATTTCAAAAGAAGCTAAAACATTTTCCACAATTTTTATATTTTCCTCTTTATTCATTTATAGACACCTCTTACTTATATAATATCACATAAATAATTTTTAGCCACTTATTTTATCTATTTTTCAATTAACAAAGAAGATGCAATATATTTTTGATAATTATTTTTAACCTCTTTTTTATAAACATCAACCCCTGGCTGATTAAAAGGATTTATTTCAAATAAATATCCACTAAAAGCTGCTGATAAAAAGAAGAAAGAAGAAAGCTCTCCTATTGTCTTTGGCGTTACCTCATCTGATTCAATTACTATACAAGGAACATCACCTGCAGCATGAGCTGTAATAACTGAATCCTCCACAAGTTTATTAATATCATGAAAATTTTTACCATTAATTATACATTCTTTACTCTGTTCTATCTTAAAAAATGTCTCAAACATAATTTTATTTCCATCCTGAACAAACTGTCCCAAAGAATGTAAATCCCTTGTATGAATCATAGAAATAGGCAAAATACCTCTACCATTCTTTCCTTCTGATTCCCCAAATAATTGCTTTAACCATTCTAAATAATAATACCAATTATTTTCATAAGCAACAAAATTTTCCACGTATTTACCTTTATCAAATAAACATCTCCTAATAACCGCATAACTAAAGGCTTCCTCACATCTTTTTAAACCTTCTTTATACCCCATAATTAATTCTTTAATATCTAAACAAAAAGATAAAGGAAATAAATGAGCTGCCGTTAATAAAGAATAACGTCCTCCAATATTACTTGGAATTTCAAAAGTGTCATAGCCTTCCTCTAAAGCTTCTTTTCTTAACGTTCCTTTAATAGGATCTGTCGTAACAATAATACGTTCTTTCATCTTCAAAGAAGAATACTTTTTCTCCATAACCTTTTTTATCGCTTCATAAGTAAGACTTGTTTCCAGCGTTGTCCCACTTTTACTAATGACATTTAATGAAAAATCTACCGTTTCTAAATATTCTAACAATTCCTTCATATAAGTACTAGATAAAGAAGTTCCAGCAAAAATAATAGGAAATTTATCCTTTTTAAAGTAAGGAGTAAAC
This sequence comes from Candidatus Onthousia faecavium, assembly GCA_018711135.1. Lineage (GTDB taxonomy): Bacteria > Bacillota_I > Bacilli_A > RF39 > UBA660 > Onthousia > Onthousia faecavium. The sequence continues at coordinate 13,809 of DVIS01000015.1, read as the reverse complement.
ATCTCATAAAGTGCACAGCTTCCCAAAAAACTACCCCCAATTCCTACTACTACTAAACACTTAGAATTATTAATTACCCTATCTCTTATTCTAAAAATATCATCCAAACAAGATAAATCTGGTTTCAACCATCCGTTCATTTTTTCATGATCTAATAAATTATAAATCTCATCCTTTCTTTTCTTATATGTTTCTAACTGAAAAGAATCAATAAACTTATCCACATTTCTCGTATCTATCTTCATAAAACACCTCTTCTCTTACTTTAAAGTATAACACATATTACGAAAAAAAGACCTTTAACAAGTCTTTTATTTCGTATAATTGACAACTACATTATGTTCTTTCTTATCATTAACAAGTAAAACCCCATCATCACACTTTTTACCATCTAAAGTAACTTTAACCTCTTTAGATTTTATCATTTCGATATGATAAATTGTCTCCACATAAGTATAATCTACTGTTAATTTTTCCCAAGAACTAGGTATATTTGGTTTAAAAGTCAAAACATCTCCATGCTTTTTAAGACCAATAATTTCTTGAACTCCCACATAATAATACCATGCAGCTGTACCTGTATACCAAGTCCAACCACCACGACCAGGATATCTCTTAGCTGAATATATATCAGCAGCAACTACATAAGGCTCTACCGCATATTTATTAACAAGTATAGAATCCAAACTACGATTAATAGGATTAATCATTTGATAATATTTATTCGCTAAATCATACTTACCAATTTTAATAAGAGCCATAATATACCAACTTGTCGCATGTGTATATTGACCTCCATTTTCTCGAATCCCCTTAGGATAATTCATAATATATCCCGGATTATCTATAGAATTTTCAAAAGGAGGTGTCAATAACTTAATAATATTATTATCTTTATCAACTAAATTATCTTCAACCGCTGCCACTACTTTTGAAATTCTCTCTTTTGGTATAACCTCACTTAAAATAGAAAAGCTTTGCGAAATTAAATCTATCTTACACTCTTTATTCTCACAGCTTCCAAGCTTATCACCATTATCAAAATAAGCTCTTAAATAATAATCTCCATCCCAAGCCGCTAAATTTAGATTTTTCTTTAATTCACTATTAAACTCTTTAAACTCCCTCAAGTCAAATTTTTTATCATACACTTTCATAAATTTCACAAATAAATCAATAACTTGATATAAGAAAAATCCTAACCATACACTTTCACCTTTACCTCTAATACCTACTTTATTCATACCATCATTCCAGTCACCTCCACCCATAAGTGGTAACCCATGACTACCTAAAGAAGACATTGCTAAATGTAAAGATTTTAAACAGTGTTCTAATAAACTCTCTTTCTCTTCACTATAAGTAAAAGTGATACCTTTCTCATGTTCTAAATTACTAAGTACTGGCCCAACCGCATAAGGAATCTCTTCTTCCAAAATTTTATAATCAGCAGTAACCTCTATATATCTAGCAGTAGCATAAACAAGCCACAAATAATCATCTTTATAACGGCTCCTTAGACCAAAATGATTTATCTCATGCCACCAATGTAGAACATCACCTTCTTTAAATTGATGAGAAGCATTGATAAGTATCTGCTCTCTTGCTTGATTTTCAAGAACTAAAGTAATATTCATCGCATCTTGTAACTGATCACGATAACCAAAAGCTCCACTAACTTGATAAAAACCCGCTCTAGCTAAAATACGAGAAGCAAGAGCTTGATATAAATACCATCCATTAATCATATAATTAAAACTCTTATCTGGACTATTAACTTGAACGACATTTAATGTTTTTTGCCAATGTTTTTTTACCAGATCAAGTTCTTTCTTAGCTTTATTTACATCTGTAAATTTACTTAGTAGATTAGGAATATTTTCACTATTCATACTGCTACCTAACACAAAGACCCCAGTAACCTCTTCATTAGCATTTAAAGTAACCTGTGCTTGAATACTTTTAATTAATATTTTATCGTTGACAAAAGAGGTAATTTTTAAATTAGTAGACATAAACACACAGACATCACTATAAGCGATACTATAAACATTTCTAAGTTTTAAGTAATTATCACTATCAACAAATTCTGTTAAAATATGTCTAGCTGTCTTTTCTTCAAAATTTCCAAAGACAGGATTAATCCAGAAATCAACATCAATAGTCATCTTTTCTGATAATTTATTAGTCAACTTAACTAAATAAATTTTAATTGTATCTTCTAAAGCTACAAACTCTGTAATTTCTTTCTTTAATTCTTCATTTTCACTTTCTAAAACACTATAACCAAAACCATGAGTACATTTCATTGGATCAAAAGTCTTTCCATTAAACCTAAAACCTTCTGACTTATCATTAGCAACCATATCATTACTCCATGAGGTAATCTTAAACTCAGAAGAATTATAAGCATAAGTATAACCACAACCATTATTAGTAACAATTGTCCCAAAGTTTTTATTAGCTATAACATTACTCCAAGGAGTAGGCGTATCTTGATTATAGATTACATATTCACTACCATCTTTTTTAAAGCCACCATAGCCATTATCAAAAGTTAATTTTTCTAAAGGCATCTTCTCTAAATGTGTCTCAACTAAAACCTTTTCATAATTACTAACTTTATTATGTTGTTGTAAAGCCCCTATTTCTTCTTGTAAAGAATGATGATCTTTAATTTTAAATGCTAATCTTGCTGCTACATAAAATAAATGTTTCTCATCACTTGAAAGTTCATCCCCATTAATTACCGTTACAGCACCAGGCGTATGATAAAAACTATTTAAAGTATATATTCTATAAAGTTCATCATAAATTTCTTTTTTAACAATTTTGGCATATTGAGCTGTTTCACTATTAATAATAACGATATCAACAAAAATTGAATTATTTTTATAATATTCGAAAGCTGTCAATATTTCTTTAACAAAAGCTAAATCCGCAATATCAAATATTTCTACTAAAACAATAGGTCTATCACCACTAACTCCAAATTTCCACAATGTTGCCTGAGATAAAGAGTTATTTCGCAACAGTTCATTTCTTGCTTCTGTTACCGAAAGTCGTGTTGTTTGATATAAGTAATTTAACATCATATTATAAACTCTCATATCACTACCTGTAATATTCATATTCTTAGTATTAATAATATTCATTAAGGTTGAAACTTTAAACGCTTTTTCAATCGTATAACTATCATTATAAGAAGCAATAATATCATCTATTTGTTCTCTACTTCGTCCAAAACCAGTAATGACATAAACCGTCGTAGAACTATTAGGTAAAATCTCTATTGTATTTCTAATACTAAGTACCGGATCCAAAGTAGTCCCTGCTACATTACTAAGATTTCTATGAATCCCTAAAGGATCCTGCATTGTTCTATTACGACCTAAGAAATTTATCCGTTCTGTTTCATAACTATACTCATCAAGTGGCTCTTCAATTACTAAACGATGAACCATATAACTATTAATATTAGTATCATTTCTACTCTTTCTTCTTACAATTAACGAATTACTCTTATAATCATACTCTGTTGTTAAAAACATACTATTAAATACTCTATGAGAAACATCATCCATATTAGGAGATAAAATTGGCTCCGTATATGTAGTAAGTTCTAATCTCTTTATATTATCACTTTCATTTTTAAAAGTAATCTTTCTAATCTCAGCATGATGATTTTTTGTAACAACGATTTCTGTTTTCGTCGTTATCTTTTTATCAGTCCGTAAATATTTAATCTTATCAGCAGCAAAGACAACCTCATATTTTTCTGGTTTTTTATTAATAGGAGCATAAGTATTAGAAAAGATATAATTAGTATCCAAGTCTCTAATATATAGGAAAATACCATAATCTTGTTCTGTAACTTTACGATATCTATTTAATTGTATTGTCCTATATCTTGAAAAACTATCTCCTCGATCATTCATAAGTAAACAGTATTTTTTATTGGATAAAACACTAACCTCAGGCAAATAAGAAATCTTATTGAAAATTCGAATATCATTTTCAATTGTCTCTTTGTCATAATCATATTTTTTATATTTAGCTATTTTCATATCAATACTTGTTCTAACTTGTACCTTTTCTTTTAATAAAATGTCAAAAGTCCTAATATTAACATTTTGCTGAAAATAATTCTGTATTACTCCATCTTTTAAGTAATTAGCAAGTCCTACTAAACTCATTCCCTGATGATGAGCAAAGAAAGCTTTAACAACCCCAGTATTATCATAATCATATGACTCATAAAAACCATATTTTCCTAACATATTAAGCTTTTTAAACTTCTCAAAGTTTCTATAAACATCTTTTGGAAACATAGAAATTGCCATTAAAGAAGCATAAGGCGCAATTACAATTCGATTTTCTCTATCCTCTTTTGCTTTTAAATATGGTGTTGAAAAAGCTTGGTACCTATAATTTAGGGAATTATCTAATTCATTATAAGCTGATTCACTAATTCCCCAAGGTAAAGATCTAGACACACTATCTATATAATCTTCCTGACAAAACTTTGCAAAATGATAACTTTCATCAAGTAAAGTGTTAGGATAATTCTTCATAAATAAAAGTGGCATAAAATATTCAAAAGATGTTCCTGACCAAGAAATAAGTCCTTTTCTTCCTTTATAAGTTGTAAGTGATTTATCTAAACAAAACCAATGTTTACTAGGCACATCACCCAAACAAATTGCAAGATAACTAGTTAACCGTGATTCACTAGCAAATTTATTATAATTATATATTGAAAGCTTTCCTTCTAATTCATCATATCCAATACTAAAAACATCTAACTTTGTATAAAGTTTTTTAAAGTTAGTATTATGAATTAATTTATCACAAACTTTAATTAATTCTTTCTCTCCATGGCTCATAAAAAATTCTCGAACCACTATTAGACTAGCTACAAAATTACCAGAATCAACGGTTGAAACAAAATTTGGATACATTGATTTTAATGTTTTTATATCATACCAATTATATAAATGACCATGCCATTTTTTTAGTGATTCTACAGTAGTTAAAATTTTCTTAATTAACTCTTTACCTTCATCATAAGAAATAAATTCTAAAGACACGGCACTAACAATACTTAACATAGAAAAGCCTATTCCTGTAGGAGATGTTCTAAAATCAAGTTTCTCTTCTCTATTTTCTTGATAATTATCAGGAATTAAATAATGATATTCTTCTTTTAAATTATCTTTAAAGTAACACCAAGTAAGATAGGCAATTTCTTTAACCTCTGCTATTTCTTTATCATCCAAATTCTTAGCATTTAAATCAATATCTAAACTAACATAGTATAAAACGAATGGTGCACTAATAAAAACAAATGCGAATATGACTGCATAAATATTCATAAAAATAATACCGAATATCAATAACAATAAACTAAATCCTAAATGAAAAGTATAATGTTTTAAGTAAGAAGTAAAATTCTTATCAACTCTTTTAGCAGCTTCTTCAGCAGTTACCCAATTAAGTAAATTATCATGACTAATTAATAAACGATAAATAGTTCTAAAAAAAGCATCTAAATATAATTTAGAGTAAAAAGGTAAAGTTGCTAAAATAATATATGACCTTAAGAATAAACTCTTACCTCCAAATAACAAATGTTTATAATAAACTGTTGCTTTCTCCTTTTTATTTTCTCTATAAAATATCTTACTTTGCACAAATAAAAGAACTGGTACCGCAATTTCTAAAAGAACAAGCAGAATCCACCATAAAGGACTAGTCTTGCCAAAGAAAATAGCTCCTAATAACACAAGTAATAACATTGGATATAAGAAAATACGCACAATATTATCAAAAATTTTCCATTTTCCTAACAAATTAATAGGATTTTTCACTTTTTTACCATTCTTATTACGTACGAATGGTAAAAGCCATCCTATAATTTGTACATCACCACGTGCCCACCGATGTTGTCTTGAGGTATCAGTCAAAAACTTAGATGGAAAATCATCTATTAATTCAATATCACACACATAACCGCATCGTAAATAATTACCCTCTAACAAATCGTGACTTAATACTAAATTATCAGGAAAAGTATCTGCTAATACTTGATCATATACTTTTAAATCATAAATACCTTTGCCAATAAAACTCCCTTCAAGAAAAGTGTCTTGATAAACATTAGGAACAATTGCACTATAAGTATCAAACCCACCAATTCCTGCAAAAATTTGACTATATAAACTCTTATTAGTTGCTTCAATATCCAGACTAACTCTAGGTTGCATTATACCATAACCATTTATAACTTTAGTTCCTGCCTTATTTAAAACGGGTCTATTTAAAGGATGAGCCATCGCTCCTACAAGATTTAAAGCTGTATTAAGAACTAACCTATTATCCTGGTCAAGTGTAATAACATATTTAATATCCAAAGAAAAATCTCTAAAGGTATTAACAAAATACCAATAATCTTGTTCTTCTTTACTCATTTTCTTTAATAATAATTGATTAAATTGAAACAAAGCACCTCTTTTTCTTTCATATCCCAAATAACAATTCTCATGTTTATTAAAAAAACGTTTTCGATATAAAAAATAAAATAAATTCTTTTTATATTTTCTATTTAACTGCTCTGCACAATATTCTCCATACATAGAAAGTTCTTTATCTATTTTTAACATTTCTTCTTTACTGGAGGTAACATCACCTAACAAGGTAAAGTATAAATTATCTGTCTTATTAATTAAGTAAAAGATTTCCAAGGTATCAAACATCTTCTTAATTTTCTCTTTACTATCAATAATAGTAGGTATTACTACCATTGTTTTAGCATCATCTGGTATTCCCTTAGAATAATCTAACTTAGGTAAAGGATAAGTTGGTACAAAACGCATTAAAATTTGATTAAATATTTGTACAAACAATTGACTAACAGGAATGATTAATAGAATAAATCCTAATATTTTTGAGGTAAGAAAATAATTACAAAGTAATAAGCTAACAGCTACACTAACAATTACAATAGTTAAAATATATAATATAACTTTAAGAGTGTTTTTCTTTTTAGGAAAAAGTTGAAATCCAATATGATAAAGATTAGCATCAGTTTTTGCAAATAATTCTTGTAAATAAACTAGTTCATCTTTATGATGTTTTTTCGCAAGTTTTAACAATTGTTGGCGATACAAACATTTAGTTTCAACAGTCATCTTTGCATAAATTTCATCTTCTAAAAATAATTTTTCTGTCCTACTAACTTTTTTAAATAAGTTTTCTATCGAAATATCAAAAAATTCTTTCATATCACCAAATATATTAGATATTAACATATCGTTATCCATCCTATGTTGATAGCAATCATTGATTATCTCTTTTAAACTAAGACTATTACTCTTTAACAATTCATTAAGCTCTTTAAATAGTTTATTACTCTTCGCTCCTATTTCTCTTAACTGATTATTAATCTCAAATATATAATCAGCATCTTCTTGAATAGATATATTATCATCTAAAAAGTCATCTAAACTAATCTCTTTCTCTTCTTTATTTTTAATTACTCTAGCTACTTTTTCTCTGTTTAGCAAGATATTATATTCATCCTCACATAACAAAGCTAAACGTCTTGTGTATAAAAATAATAAACATAACTTAACACTTGAAATCTCATCATAGGAAAAATTAATGTTATTTTGCTTTTGACATTTATTTAACTCAGATACTAGCAATTTAAAACTGATATTATAATTATAACGTTTAACAATATCTTTTAAGTATTGAAAAATAGAATCACAACATTTTAACTGTTTTTGAATCTCTCTTTTTTCATGAATAAGATTAGTTTTATGCTCTACTAATAAATAGAAATTATCAATTAGCCATTCATTAGTAATTCCAACATACCTCTTCTTCTTTGTTTTTTCAATCAAATAAATATAATATTCATTAATCTTCTCAAAATCTTTCAAAAAATTCTTTACTAAATTAACCATAAATTCACCACCATACCCTGATTATCTTATCTTAACCTAATTATATCACATATTTTTATCTCATTTATATAACACATTTATATCAACAAAACCATTTATCCCCTCAATCATTCCATCTTGACACAACTGCCACATCATATAATCTTTATCATAATCAGTCTCATCTGTGTAATGTGCTAACCAGACCTTATTTTTATTATATTTCCAAATAGCATTTAAATAATTTTTACTTCCATATAAAACTGTCTCATAGCCATTATCTTCCAAGACTTTAAAGTAATTTTCTGCTACCTCATTTAATTGATATAAACTAAGATTCATGTTATTAAAAGATGAATAACACTCAAAATCAAAAGCAACAGGAAGAGTTATTTTATAATCTTTAATTTGCTCCACAACCCATTCTGCTTGCTTCTTTGCTTCTTTCATACTATCAGCATAAGAATAAAAATAAATTCCTACCAACAAATCATTCTCTAAAGCCTTCTCAATATTTCTCTTAAAGTAAGGATCAAGTATATATTCGCCACCTACTCCATTCTGCGACCCAACTCTAATCATTACAAAACTAGCCCCTGCTTCTTTAACTTTAGAAAAATCAATCGCTCCTTGCCACTTTGAAACATCAATCCCTACTAAAGTATCATTAGTCTTATGTAATGCTAAAATATCACTAAAATCCGTGTAAACAATCTCATCACTACTACCTCCCCCAGTAACTGTTCTAGGCTCATAAACATATAAAGTAAAATCTACACTCTCCATATTTCCACTACTATCAACCGCTTCATATACTAAAGGATAATTACCAACCGTATTTAAATCATAATCTCCTTTAATCGTACAAGTAGGATTACTATCATAATTATCAGCACAAAGTATCTCACTTTCTAAATCAACCTCTTCTCCTACTCTAACACTATAACTATTAGATAACCAAATCAAAGGCTCTTCCAAATCTTTAACCTCTACTTTAAAAGTCCCAATTCTCTTCTTCTTATCTTTATTTAAGTAAATAAACTGAATCTCTTTCTCTCCCAATTCTTTCGTCTCAATACTTTTATCTTCAACTATTTCCCCTTCCATATCTTTAATAAAATCACTAACTCTAACCTCATTATAAACATTAACAGTCAAATCGTCTTTTAAAGTAAAACCACTATTATCTACTACTATTCTATTATTAAAATATATGATAAAACCAATAACTATAATTATAATGATTAAAACACCAATTATTATTCCTACTCTTCTTTTTGTCATTACCTCACCTCTTACTCATTTTCTCACTTTTATTATATCATCTTTTTCCAGTTCCCCAACCACTAAAGATGAATTTATATTATGTTTCAAAGAATTATTTATAACCTCTTTCTCATCATAATTAGCATAACAATACTTACAAAAATGTTTACACGAATTATAATAACCTATATCAACCATCTCTACACAATTACAAAGTCCCCCTTTTCTCACCTTACTTTTCTTAAATTTATCTTTACCTGTTAATCTTTTCGCAAGCTCAACTCCCAAGCAATCTCCTTTTATAAATCCATATTCCACTAAATTTTCTTGTTCAAAACAAGTCTGTACAGTCATATTATATTTACGAGCAATCGAACTAAAAGATGTTCCTATTATTTTATAGTCATCACTAGTCATCGGTTTAACTTTCAACACATTCATATTTCGTCTTACATTTTTATAATCATCGATAAAAGATACTATTATATGTTCAACATAACCAGCAAGCAAACTACAAAGACGTTCAAATGCTTTAATATGATAATCTAAATTATATTTATCACTTAAAAATATTGGATCATATCTAACATATATATTATCACTACCAATTATTTTAGATATTTCAATAACGCTTTCAATTATCTTTCCCTTATCTAATACATTAGGTTCAATATCTCTTTTATATGGAGTAATCGTAACATTAAATAAAATAGTTTTATCTATCTCTTTTAAATAAGGAATAATAGGTCTAGGATCTTTAGTACAAAAGTATATCAAATCAACATCAGCAAAATATATTCTACTTATTTGCTTATTATAAAAAGGATTCCTAACATCGACAAATCCTTCTTTAAGTCTATTAATAAACCAAGGAGTATAAAAAGCAACAATATCACATCTTCCACTAGCAAAAAGAATCATAAACATCACATCCCATAAAATCATCTAACAAAATTTCATAATATATTTTATAACATTTTGTATACTTTGACCAATTGTTACTTAAAAATTAAAAAAACACCTAATTCAGCAATGATTTAGGTAGAAGCAATTTTACTTTTTTACATATTACAATATTTTCAATATATCACTTATTTATCTTTTCTCTTCACTAAAGCTTTTTCTTTCTCGTTTGATTTTAAACCTATACCATAATGTGGTGAGTCGAGATAATTAGATACATCTGTAACATCAACAATATGCTGATAATTTATGCTAGGGTGTGTCAAATCAGAAATCATCGTCTTTTCTCCGAAATCATTTACAGTCTCATAAACAACAGTGTTATGTTTACGCCTTCTTTTCTTCTTTACATGGTTTCTATTTACTAAAGTTTGCCTTTTTCATTTATTTTTAAGTTTTTAACAGCACGCCCTTGATATAAGGTATGATTAACCATATTTCTTTCATTACCTCCATATTTTTTTGAACCCGCTACCAAAGAGCTTTACCAGTATACGGAACTGATCTTTGTCCCCTCTTTTCTTTATTTTTACAGCTACTGGAATCTGCATTATCTATATATTTTATCATTAATAAAACAGATAAAAGATGTAAATTTTCTCTTGAATATCTTGTATCCATACGTTTCCTCCTTATTACAAGGATAGCACAATTTAAAAGTTAGAACAATTAATAATTTCAAAGTGGGAAAAAGTAAACTTATGTTAGAATGCGCTACAAAAAAGAAACTTAATAAAAGTGAAAATCAAACCTTTTATTTTAAGGCTTTTAAAGTCTTGCGTTTTTATTATTTTAAGCCTTACATACATCTATTGAAATATAAAACGGCACTCAACATACAGTTTGAGTGTCATAACTAATAATAATTAAAGACAACATTCACTTAATAAATTGAATGTTCATCTTTTTTATTGTATGAATTTTCTTCCTACATATACATCATAAATATTATTTTTATACTTTTTAATCTTTAACTATATTTCTTATATCAAAAAATACACCACTTATAACTTTAGACTGTGGATAATCATTACAAACGCCAATCTTCATTATATTATCCTTATCGACAATATCTACACTATTCACAACATTTTCAAATTTACTAATTACATATTTACCATATTTATCTTCTAGTTCATCTACACAACGAATAGTTACAAATAATTTTACTCTCTTATCTAACATTTTATTTAATTCTAATAACATTGGAATATCACATAAACCATCTAAATAGAAAGTAAATTTCATATTACTATCTAAAGACATATTAACTAATTGATCTATTAAAATATTACCTAAGTTACTTATCTTCTCATTACCTATAATAAATATAGCTGTTTTATTTTTAAGACTAGTTAAATCAATCTCATTACCTAATAAATTATTAAGTAATTGCTCTCTTACACAAAATTCGTTTAATTTCTGTTTCATAACAGAAACAACACTTTCTCTAGTATCCTTTGGCGCATATACAACTGCACTACCTGCAATATAAATACTATCTAAAACATCTAACTTATCAAAATACTTAACAATTTTATCACTCATACTAACCATAGTCTGGATACTACCTAAATTAATTTCTTCACTTGAAGCTTCTTTAAATAGAATTAAAACTAAAGCTAAAAAATAATCTGCTGCACTATTTTCCCAAAAAGGATCAATATTACGATTACTAGACTTAAATATTTCTAGACCAATTTCTTTAATCATTTCTACTGCTTTATCTTTATTACCATTTTTATAATATGTATATGGTAACATTAAAGGATTATAGCTATTACTTTTATAAGTATCATTTAAATTTAACACCAAAGTTGTATAATCTTTTTCATCTAACATCTCTTTAAAAGTACCAAAATACTCTTCCTTATTATCTAATATTAATAAATTTTCTTCACTTTTAATAGATTTTAACACCTCATTAAACATAACCCCTATAGTTTTATATGTATTAATTTCTCCAATAATTAAATTTGTATTTTTCATATCTTAAACTCCTCCTAAAATATTGATTTTTTCTTAATTATTTCTTTTTCATCATTATCATTTGATATAATACCATTTTTAATTTTACTTCGTAAAATATCAACTTTCTTTATTGCTTCATTAGCAAGTTCAATACTTTCCAGTAATTTTTCCTTTTTTTTAAGAAATAAGTCTTCATTAAAGTTATTCCAATTATCTCTAATCTCCTCCAAAGTAAATCCCACATTTTTTAAATCATTTATAAGCTCTAAATCTTTTATCTGTTCTTCTTTGTAATATCTATAATTAGTAAATAGATCAACCTCACAAGGCTTAAATAAATCAATACTATCATAATATCTAAGAGTCCTAATTGGAATACCTGTAAATTTAGAAAACTCGCCTATCCTATACAGCATATAATCATTACCTTTCATATAAATATGATACTACAAAATATATAATTATGCTATGATACTATTCACAATATTCCCTCCTTTCGTCTTTACTTTAACATTACAGTTAACTGGAGAGTCAATAGTTTTAACAAAATAAATATACAAACGAAAACTCGTAATATTTTTTATATCAATTTTCTTGCATTTAAATAGTTATTTATATACTATATTAACAGGAAAATTTCAATATAAGTGTCGTCTCTTTTCATCTTAAGAAAGGAGGCTTGATAAAAGTGAGAACCAAAACTTTTATTTTAAGGCTTTTAAAGTCTTGCGCTTTTATTATTTTAAGCCTTACCTTATTGGTAACAGTTTTAAAAATATAAAAACGACACTCAACATAGTTTGAGTGTCAAAACCTACTTTAGGAGGCAACATTCACTTGACGAATTGAATGTTCCTCTTTTTTATTGTATGAATTTTCTTCTTACATATTCATAATATCATAATTATTTAATTTATATACAAATTTATTTTTTACCAATAATTTTCTATAAACTATTTTATCTTAACTGATTGATTATCGGTTTTAAATAATTCATCTCTTAAATCAACACCACCATAAGTGTTTCTTAAACCATTTAAACATGTTACATATTGTGAAACAATCTTTGTTCTGTTTTCCTCGCTAAGATAATCGTCCAATCGCATTAAACTATTAGGACCATTATATATACCAATACCAGATGTATCTCCAAAGCAAACAGCTCCAATCGTTTCATTATAATCTCCAACTAATTTTATAGCATTACCAATTTCAGATAAAGAAATTTTTCTACCATTAGAAATACAGTTGACAAATGCTTTTGTTAATTGGTTATAAGTTTTAACAAATTCTGGTTCAAGTGGTCTATTTTGAGGATTACTTACCGCATATCCCATAACCTTAACAGAACACAATTCTCCAAATTTCTTTGCAGCCTCAAAATATTGTTTCTCCACATCAGTTCCAATAAATTGATTTTGACCAGTAATATAAGGCCAAATATTATCAGCTCTATATAAATTTAACATATTGTTCATACAAATTCCCTCTTTCTATGGTCATTTTATCATAAAATCAATAAATATAGATTTGAGTTTCGGCTTTTTATGAAAAATTTAAATTACTTAAATCGCTTTTTTATTAAGACATACAAAAACTATGTAATTTATTAATTTACATTTCATTTACAAAGACTTTTTTTAGTTGACACTATTGATTT
>DVIS01000014.1 GCA_018711135.1 Candidatus Onthousia faecavium | reverse complement strand
TTTCTAATATATATTTTTCTTTTAAAACTATTTCCATTAACAATAGTAATATAATTGTTATTTACTAAATACTTTAATAGGTTAGTAATAGTCCTAGTAGAACAACTTAATTGTTTAGCATAATACTTATTCGTTCCGTAAGCATAACCTAATTGCCTTGAATTAGAATATAAAATACCTAGAAGTAACATTGCACTTCTAGGCATCTTAAAAGTAATTAAACTTGTAGGAATCATAATAAAGTTATCCATTATATCCTCCTTTCTTACAATAAAAAAAGAGAAGTCATGAACTTCTCAAAATTTGCTTTGTTTCACTAAATTTTATAATTTTTGCTATTCTACTATATTTTAACATAGCAAGTTGGTAAATCAATGACCAAAACTATCTCATTTTATATTCCGAAAAGCATTCAAAAAACTTTCCAATTTTTGTATTTTTATTTCCAAAAAAATTACCGATTTTTTCCCCAATGGGGAAGAAGTTATCGCTTATTTTTATAAATGTAAGTTATTAGCAAGCAATGGAAATGTATAGCACTTGGAAATTTGCTATAATTTCCTATGATGGGAGAACCCAATCCCTAGATTTTTCTAATATAATTAAACAATTAAATGATTTAATAGTATTGGCTTTTAGAAGGTTAATGTTAACATATGGACTTTTTGTAAAAATTAGTGAAGTTAATAAACAATATTTATTATTTGCAATACTTTTAAATAGGATTCAGTTTTGTCTCATTTTTCTTGTCTCGATAAGCCTTTTTGTGATAACATTATAATGAGGTGTTAAATATGAGAAACAACCAAGATACTTTTTTTGAAAATTATATAATCGATAGCAAAGAATATGAATCCACATTAACTTATTCATATAAAAGGGTTACGGGGAGTTTTTATACTGATTTTAATTTAGCATATAAAATGGTTAAAGAAATGTTTAACCAAATTGATTGTAGTAAATTAATAAATATGAAAATATTAGAACCTTGTAATGGTACCGGAATATTTGTTTTTGCAATTTTAAAATATCTTCTAGATAATAATTATAAAAGCAAAGATATTGTATCTATTATTAATAATATATATATAAGTGAAGTGAATAGTGACGCAAAAAAATTCTATATTGAACATCTGAAACAATTTTCTGTAACAATACTAAAAAACAATTTAGATAACAAATATTTTGATAGTCATATTTTTGATTATTTGAATTATGATATTACAAATTTAAATGAAGAATACATACCACTAAACAAATATACCAATATAAAATTTGATATTGTTATTACCAATCCTCCATATAAAAATTTAAAGTTTGATGCAAAAGAATATAATAATAAAGATTTGTCAAAGAAATATAAAGATTATTATTCTAAAATTAGCAGTGATGCAAAGAAAAGATTTTTCTATGCTTCAAGTGGAGTTATAAATATTTATAAATTATTTGTGGAAGAGATCTTATGTAATTATACATCTGATGATGCAATCGTTAATCTTCTCATTCCAAATACTATTCTTTCAGATAAATCTTGTGAAAAATTAAGACAATATATACTGGATAATCACAAAATAGTAAGCATTAATACATTTGATGAAAATAATAAATATTTAGATGCACAACAAGCTTTATGTACGCTGTTGATTCAAAAAAATCAAAAAACAACAAAAATATTAATGCGTAATAATGAAAATAAAATTTGTAAAGTGGATATTAATTTACTTTTGAAAGTCCAAAATGGAAATTCTATTTTTAAGTTAAATGATTATGAAGAGTATATATTAACTAAGTTATCTAGTTTTTCAAAAATTAAAAATTTAGATTTTATTAATAATTATAGAGGAGAATTAGATTTAACTCTTTATAAAGATGAATTTGGTTCGACACAAACACAATATCCTTTAATTAGAGGAAGAAATATATCTGAATATTATGAATTATTGGATGATATAGATTTTGTCAATGAAAATTTTGTTGAGAAAACACCTAAAAGAAACTATATCGTAAATGAGCGAATCGCTTGTCAACAAATATCAAATATTTCAAAAGAAAAAAGAGTTCAATTTGCATATATACCCAAGAATCATGTGCTAGCTAATTCTTGTAATTTTATATCAATTGAAAAAAATTCCTATAATATTGATATTTATTATTTACTAGGTTTGTTAAACTCAAATATTATAAATTGGTTTTTTAAGTTTTTTAATTCAAATAACCATATTAGTAATTATGAAATAGATGAGTTTCCAATTCCTTTGGAAGGGAATCAAATAAAAAAAATTAGTTCTCTCACAAAAAAACTGCTAAAAGATCATGATATATCAAAAAAAATTAAAATTAATAATTTAGTGGAAGAACTTTTTGGAATAAATATTCAACTTACCTTAGATGATTATGAAGCCTTAAATAAAAGTGTTCAAATAAAAGATACAGTTATTAATGATTTCTATAATGATTTTCATAATTTATTACCTGCCATTACTTATAATGAATGCCTAGAGGTACTAAAAGAACAAAATACAGCTGAAAATATACTTTTTAAATATGGTATAAAAGATAATTTTACAAGAGAAGTTATAATTGGATTGATTTTTAAATATCAAAAAGTTTTTAAAAATGAAATTTTAAATCATACTACTTTTAAGTTAAGTGATTTGGATTTGGAAATGATCAAAAATGTTCCGCAGGGTGGAAATTGGAAAAATATTCCAATAGAAACTGTAAATAAATCAGAAAGATTAAAGAAGATAGCTAAAACTGGTGGGAGAACAACATTATATGGAAGAATTGATTATAATAAACCATCCTATACAATTACTACATATTTCAATAGACCTGGCAATGGAACTTATGTGCATCCAATACATAATAGGGTCATATCGGTAAGAGAAGCAGCAAGATTTCAAAGTTTTGATGATTCGTATTATTTCTATGGAAATAAAACTTCACTATTAAAGCAAGTTGGAAATGCTGTACCAGTATTATTGGGAAAAGCAATTGGAGAACAAATCATAAAAAAAACAGGTTTGAATAAAAGCCTAGATTTATTTTGTGGAGCTGGAGGATTAACATCTGGATTTAGAAAAGCAGGCATTAAATGTGTAATGGGAAGTGACTTTGATAAAAGTGCATGTATTACTTTTAAAATTAACAATACTCAATCAAATGTGTTATGCGCTGACATAACAAATGATGAAACTAAAAGCAATATAATAAACTATATAAGTAAAAATAATGTTGATATTATTTGTGGTGGCCCTCCATGTCAAGGCTTTTCATTAGCCGGTAAAAGGTTTATAGATGATCCCAGGAATCAATTGTTTAAACACTATATTTGTATTGTTAATAAAATAAATCCCAAATTAGTTATCATGGAAAATGTTGAAGGGTTATTAACCTTTCAAAATGGAAATATTTATAATCAAATTATAAGTTTATATAAAGAAATGAATTATAAGGTTGAGGGACGCTTATTGAACGCAAGTGAATATGGTGTTCCTCAAAAACGGAAAAGGGTTATCATAATAGCAGTTAGGAATGATTTACAAGTAGAACCGAGCGAATTATTTCCAATAAAAACAACTACAAAAACTGAAGATATGGTAACGGCTAATCAAGCAATTAAAGATTTAGAAAATATAGAATGTTCCGAAAATGCAAAATATATATTTGAGTCTTATAAAAATAATAAATTTTTAGATTATTTGCTTTCTGAATATAAAAAGGCCAAGGAATAGTTATTATTCCTTGGCTTTAATTATATTTAATTCAATGCTTGATACAAATTCTTTCATTACATCAAATATTAATTCGTCATTATTATCATCATTAATCATTTCACATATCAAATTAACAGTAACCATTTGTTCAGGACTAAATTTTATATTTGTTTTTCTGTTTTCTTTTTCATGGAATTTTTTTACTGATTCAAAAGATATTCTAACAAATCTATCAAATTCTTTATGAGAAGCATCTGTTTCATGTCTAGGGTATTTGTTAATTATTTGCCCTAAATTATTAAATTCATAATCAAATTTAAAATCTCTATACTTAGGTTCTAGAAATTTTTTAGTTAAAAATTTTATTCCTTTATCGTTACATTTATTAATTATATGCCATAATAATTCCATATAGTAATGAAGATTTGTTTTTAACATTTTTCTAAATAACTCTAGATCAGAAGACTTATCTAAATTTTTCTTAATAAACTCCCAAATTAAATCAGAGTACCAATTTATAACACAAATATTATTTATATCTTCAATCTTTTCTAATTCAATAATATCATTATATTGAAGTCTATCTCTCTTTGCAGAATTATCTTTTTTATTTAATTTTCTTAATTGCCGTGGATCGTGTATAAAGCCAAGAGAAATTGGGCCAATATGATCTGCACTTGTTCCCCTGAAAAAATTTGATTTCATAAACTTGTTAGCAGCAAAAATATTTCCGTCACTCCAATACTCATATGCTCTTCTATCTTTATTATAAGTACTTAAATTTTCTTTAGAGCGACCAGTATCTTCTTTACTTCTACAACATCTATTATAGCTATGGAATCCATCAAATCTATCTGGAAAATTAGACATAGCCCCAGGACCTAAATATTTTGAAAAGCCATCGGAGCATTTTTGTATACATTCTTTTATTATAATATCCATTGAATTATCACAATCATTATTTAATTTGAATAAGGAAATGAAATATTTTTTTATTA
The DNA here is from genome assembly GCA_018711135.1 of Candidatus Onthousia faecavium. Lineage (GTDB taxonomy): Bacteria > Bacillota_I > Bacilli_A > RF39 > UBA660 > Onthousia > Onthousia faecavium. The sequence goes on along the minus strand of DVIS01000014.1, from coordinate 33,714 downwards.
AATCTTCGTTAACACCTTTCCTTTTTAAAATATCAGCAACATCATAAATAGAATCTAATTCATTGAAATTATAATTAAATTTTTTATTAAGTAAATTAACAAACGGTTTATTTAGGTAGATATAATTGAGAGATAAAACTTTCCCACATATTTGGCATGGTTTCATTTTGGTTGGATGAACTTTAAACATTACTTTTCTTAAATATCCAGGTTTTTGCTTAATATTTAATTCTTTAGCTTTTTTATTAGCCCATTCCAATCGCCTTTTTCCTATATCGCTTTTTTTAGTAGTTACCCAACCATAAGAATCATCAGTTTTATTAATGGCTAAACCCTTATAATTTGGATGATTAACAATAAAATTCATATATTCAACAAATTTTGGACTACAATTTTTTTTGGTACTCATAAACATCACCAATATAATTATATCACATTAATAAATTATCTAAAATGCTGACATACTATATGATTCAAATAATTAAATTTAAGTGTTTAAAAAAATATGTTATAATAGATAAAAATAGAGTTACATTTCATTTAATGATGGAGTGTGCTCTATTTTTTAGATTGGAGGTTCACTATGTTTAATAAATATAGTCTTAATCGAGCAAAATTACATTTTAAAAAAATCTCAATAATTGAAAAAATACTAATAAAATTAGAAAACATAATTTTAAGAGTCAAAGATAGTTTAAGATTTATTAAATTAGATAAATATGTATTTTGGAAAACAATTAAAAAAATATTGTATATTACATTAACTCTTGGTATGGTTAATTTTTTAGGAAGTATATTGCTCTCTAATAATATTTTTAGAAAAATAGAAATAATAACTATAATATTGGATTCTCTAACATTTATAGTGGATAATTATAATCAATATTTATTAGCTTGTTTAGGTGTTGGTGGATTTTTGATAGCAATGTTTCTTTCAAATTTATCTGGAATTATAACAGCTAAATATATGAATATAGTTTCCAAAGTTTCAGTATCTGTTATAAATGAATATGAAAATAGAAAATATTTTCAATCAATGATTAATTATTTATTTGTAATTATTATTCAATTATTATGTTTGCTATTTAGTATAAAAATAAATTCTATTGTAGCTTTATTAACAATCTTTTTAACAATGAGAATTGTTATTATTTACTTTCGATTAGCATTAAGAATATTTTTGTTTTCTGATATAAATACACTTACAAAAGCAATATATCAGGAAATAAACATTAGATTTGAATATTTAAGAAAAGCAATTGCAAAAAATAAAGCTGATAGTATTTTTTATTCTTATGGTAATCAGTTAATGCAATTAATAGCTACATTAAAAGCATTGCAAGAACAAATGATGGTTGAAAAAAATATCAATGATATACCAGAATTTACAAAATATTTACTTGCTATTGTGATACGATACACTGAGTTTAAGAATCTTATTCCAGTAGACTGTAAATGGTATCGTATTAAATATGATCCTATTAATTGGTTTGAAGCGAATTTTTATGAAGTTAATGCAAGAATAAAAACAGGAACAACAATAAACAATAAACCTATATATGACCATTATTTCCTAGAGGATTATATAAAAGAATTATATATACAATCTATTAAATATTTAATTAATTACAGAAAATCAGAAGAATTATTTAAAGTTATTAATAATTACTACTTATTCTTTGAACATATTTTGGAAAATAGTGGCGATTTTACTTATTGGATAGAATTTAATAAAAATATCGAAAAATTAGTACTAGAAAGTAATCTTATTGAGGATGATAATTATTTGGCCATAATCGATTTGTTAGGTTTAATTAGAGTTACTATTATATTAGATTCACAAAAATATATAAACAAAACATATGATGAATATTTCAAAAACGGGAAATTTAATACCAAAGATTTGATAAAAAAACCTGAAAACAACATATTATTTACAAACCAATATATTGTTGATTTGATTCAAAAACTTAAACATGAAAATAAGTTAGAAGGAAAAATAATATCGTCAGATAAATATGTTTATGAAGTTTTAATATCTTGTTTTATACAAGAAATATATTCTTTGATAAAAAGTATAGAATTTAATTATGATGATATATGTTCTCTAGCAAAAAAATTAAATGAAAAAAAGCTTAATTTATCGGCTTGCCTAATTTATTCTAGAATTATAGAAATTGAAAATAAATCAGTTATGGTTTTAAATAATTTCCTTTCAATCTACGAAGTATTAATTGGTAATCAATATAATCTAAAGTTTGAAAAATTGAATGTAGATGATCTAATTAATAAAATTCATAAAACGCATTATTTAAATTTAATAGAATATGTAAAAGTGTATTTAACTTCGGTAGAATGTGATTATGAGAATTCAAAAATAGATTTTGGTGGAGGAATTTTTTATAATTTTTCTGAATCTATATTTGAAACTATATTGAATAATGATTATGATAATTTTAAAAAATTATATCATTATTATCCGGTTATATGTTTTATGTCAGAAAAGTTTTTATTTAGTAATTTAGACAAAAACTATAATTTAAATTATTTAATTTCTAAATATAAGATTCCCATTATCATGTTTATGGAATTAAGCGGATGTATTATATATCATTCACATATCACTAATGATAATAGATGGGAAGAAATTGTAAAAAATGCTATTAATGATATTTTGCTAAAGTCAAAAAATAAGGAGGAAATTTTAAAGAGAATGGCATTATATGCTTCTATCGATTTAAACAGTTTTGATATGAATGATATGACAATTAATATTAATCAAAGATACGCATCATATTTATCAAGAAAAAAATTAATAAAAATAAAGAATAGTGATAACACGTTTTTTGAATATAAAGAAGTTAATGGTGATGATGAGTTGGTAAAAAAATTTACTAAAATAATGTTTGATGATTATATTGATTTTAATTATAGGTTTTATGAAATATTTGTTGTATATTATGTTAATCCGTTTTTGAATGAAAATGATAAATGCAATTGTAGGTTAAAAATAAAAAAAGTAGGTGATAAAGTTGGAAAATAGTTGGGAATATACTTTATTCATTAAAAATTTTGTAGAGAATATTTTATTATCTTTAAATTGTGATTATAATAAATATATTTCATTTAATAAAAAAGATAGTATTTTAGAAAAGAAACTTGATTATAGTAATATTGACAATATAATTTCACGTATTGCTTATAATTTATTAATAAATGGTAAGCAAGTAATATATTTATATGATAAAAATACTAGAATTGTAGTTTCATTAAAATTTTATGAAAATGAAAAAATTGATAGAAAATTTACAATTAGATTTCCCAAAAAAGTTATGACTACTTTTACAAGGAAGAGGATTCTCAATAGTTTAAAAAAAATGACTTATCCGCAAGGTGACAATGTTGTAGATAAAAATTATCCTAGAGATAGTTTTTTTCTTATGAATCTTATGGGAAAAGCATCTTTAAAATTGACTAAAAAATATGTATCAGTTAACACTAATTTAGAAAAGTGTACTGATCAATATATTTTGTTTAGAGAAATAAGAAAAAGAAAATATCAAAAAATGCTTGTCAGTCATATATTTGATGAATTAAATAAACAATTTCATAAAGTATTAAAAATAGATGATGAAGATGATAATATAATTTTTGTTAGTCAATCTTTGGAAGAACTTAATAAAATTGAAGAAGATTTGTTAAATGATAATAAAACGGTAGGAGAAGTATTGAAAATATTATATCCTAGTAGTAAATAAGGCTATGTAGAAAAAATTTATTTTATAGTTTTTGTTAAAGAATTTAGATTTATTATAAAAGTGTTTATTAATAAATTAATTAGTTTTAAATTTTAGGTACCCAAAAGTTCTCATAAAAAATTAGGTACCCAGCTAGGTACCCAAAGTATTAAAAATAGTCATTATATAGTTAAAAGTGAATATTAATAAAAGTCTTATTTTATAAGGAATTATACAATATTTATAAACTTGCATGACTGATTTTATTTGACCTTTAGATAAGAGCTTTAAGCTCTTTTTCTATCTAATAAACTTAATATAAATAATCATAAGTATGTCAAACATGTCAAAATAACTAGAAAAGTTATATAACAAGATGTATAATGATATAGAAAGAGGGTAGGTTTTATGGAATTAGATAACTTAAACAAAGAACAAAAAGAAGCAGTCTTATATAATGAAGGACCTCTTTTAATATTAGCAGGTGCTGGTTCAGGAAAGACTAAAGTTTTAACGACAAAAATAGCTTACTTAATTGAAGAATTAAATGTGTTACCCTATGAAATATTAGCGATAACCTTTACTAATAAAGCTGCCTTAGAAATGAAAGAACGTGTTTATAACATGATAGGTTCTAAAGCTAAAGAAATACAAATATCAACCTTTCATTCTTTTGGCCTTAAAATACTTAGAGAAAATTACGAAAAGTTAGACTATCAAAACAACTTTGTTATTATGGATAGTGATGATTCTCTAACCATTGTCAAAAAAATCTTGAAAAGCCTTAACTATGATCCTAAGATTTATAATCCCAAAGCGATAAGAAATAAAATAAGTAACTGTAAAAATGAATTATTAACCCCAAGAGACTATGAAAAATACGTTGCAGGCGATTATGAGAAAGTTGTTAATGAGGTTTACTACAAATATGAGGAGAAATTAAAACAAAATAATGCAGTTGACTTTGATGACCTCCTCTTATTACCAATTAAATTATTTCGTAAATATCCTCATGTTTTAGAACTATATCAAAATCGCTATAAATATATTTTAATAGATGAATATCAAGATACAAACGAAGCTCAATATATTTTATCAAAAATGATTAGTGCTAAATATCAGAATATCTGTGTTGTAGGTGATGCTGATCAAGCTATATATGGGTTTAGAGGTGCTAACTATAAAAACATTTTAAACTTTGAAAAAGATTATCCAAAAGCCTTAAGTATTAAACTTGAACAAAACTATCGCTCTACTAAAAATATCCTTGCCGCTGCTAATTGCGTTATCAGAAATAACGAGCAAAGAAAATCTAAAAACCTTTGGTCTACTAAAGAAGAAGGTGAAAAAATTACCTATTATCGAGCTTATGATGAAAGAGATGAAGCTCATTATGTTTCTAAAACAATTAAAAAAATGTTAAATGACAATTATGATGCAAGTGAGATTGCAGTTTTATATCGAACTAATGCCCAATCAAGAGTTATTGAAGAAGAACTTTTAAAAGATAATATTCCTTATCGAATTGTTGGTGGCTTTAGTTTCTATCAAAGAAAAGAAATCAAAGACTTGCTTGCTTACTTAAAATTAATCTATAATCCTAAAGATGATATAAGTTTTTTAAGAGTTATTAATACTCCTAAACGTGGTATTGGACTTAAAAGCATAGAAACGTTAACCACTAAAGCTGACTACGAAAATACTAGTCTTTTTGAAGCAATAACAGGTGGTAAAGAAGCAAAATTTCAAGACCTAATTATATCATTACAAAAAATAGCTGAGTCTATTACATTAACAGAATTAATTGATAAAGTTTTAGATGCTACTGGAATGAAAGCGGAACTCGTCAGTGAAAAGACTCTTGAAAGTGAAATAAGGTTAGAAAACCTTGAAGAATTTAAATCAATAACTAAAGCCTTTGAAGAACGTGAAGGACTTGTATCCCTTGAAGATTTTCTTTATGAAGTAAGTCTTGTTAATGATAAAGATGAATATAAAGATAGTCGTAATAAAGTTAGTTTAATGACTATTCATTCTGTTAAAGGCTTAGAATATAATACCGTCTTTGTTGTTGGTTTAGAAGAAGGAATATTTCCCCATCTAAATTCCCTTATGAGTAATAGTGAAACCGAAGAAGAAAGAAGACTATGTTATGTTGCTATTACAAGAGCGAAAGAAAAACTATACCTTCTCAATGCGAGACGTCGTGTTCTATTTGGTAAAGAAGGGATAAATCCTCCAAGCAGATTTTTAGGAGAAATTGCTCAAGACTTAATTGAAACTAATTCCAAAGAAGAACAAGAACCTAAGAAGCTTAATAAAGAAAATCTTATTAGAACTGAAGATGTTGATTATCAAGTAGGAGACTATGTTGTTCATGAAAACTTTGGTACTGGTAAGGTCTTAGAGGTAACTAATTCTCTTGTTACAGTTGCCTTTAAACATCCTTATGGGATTAAGAAATTAATGAAAAATCATAAAAGTCTAGCGAAAGTATAAATAAAAAAATAAAAAACTAAATATAAGTGATTTTTTAACTTACAAAACTATTATCCAAGGAGTATAAAATTATGGAAGAAAAATTAATAGCAGGGTATCATCTAATTATGAATTTAAACCCTGACACTCATCACCTTAACGGATCCTTTATTAAATACAATTATGATGGAACTATTAATGATATAAAAGAAGCTTCTGCTTCAACCTTAAATTATTTAAAAATAGTTATGCCAACTAGTAAAGATCAACTTAAAGATTTTAATACAAGACTAGTTGTAACTGGTGATATCAATAAATATAGATGCTATGAATATAAAGCCTCTCTTGAGCAAGAAACATTTACAGGACCATATTGTGAATCTAGTGGCTATAAGCCTTTACTTACCGCTACAGCTTCTGATTTAGAAGCAGCTTTAATGAATCTAGAAGAACAATATTTAGCTAGTAATTATACTAAAAATTATATTAAAAAATTAGGCGACAGCCTAAAAAATGGTTATGTCTTAGTTACTCATCGAGATGAAGAAAATAAATTAGAAAGTGCTCTTATTTATAGTGATAACTCTAATATTTATACCTTTAAAAATGGAAATTCTCTTGTTACCCCTATTATGGAAAATTATGATGCATTAAGAAAAGAGATAATATCATCAAGAGTGCCTCTTAACTTACGAGTTTATTACTCAACTGCTGTTAAAGAGTATCTTGCCTTTTTAACGAAAATAAATGAAGATTCTAAAGATAATTCACTAGATTGGGAAACTCTTTATATGAGTAAAGCTAAGGAATTATCAACTACTTTAAGAATAATGGATACAAGTATAAAAGAAACAAAAACAAAAGGAAAGGAATTAAAAAAATGGAAAAGACATTATTAGTTATGGCTGCTGGTATGGGCAGTAGATTTGGGGGATTAAAACAAATTGAACCTTTAGGGCCTCATGGAGAATTTTTAATTGATTACTCTATCTATGATGCTAAAGAGGCAGGTTTTACGAAAGTGGTTTTCATCATTAAAGAAGAAAATTATCAAACTTTTAAAGAAACAATTGGTAAAAGAGTAGAACCATATATAAAAACAGAATATGTTTTTCAAAATCTAGATAATATACCTGAAAATTATAAAACTCTTTTGAAAGATCGGATTAAACCTTTAGGTACTGCTCATGCTATTCTTTGTGCTAAAGATAAAATAAATGAACCTTTTGCAATTGTCAATGCTGATGATTTTTATGGAAGCGATGCTTATTTTAAAGCCTCTTCATACCTTGATAATATTGCTTCTAATCATTATGGTCTTATCGCTTACCGCTTGGGTAATACTCTAACGCCTAACGGTTCTGCTAAAAGAGGAATATGTAAAGTGAATGAAGACAATACTCTTACCGCTTTAATTGAAAGTAGTGTTACACGAGTTGAAGATAAAGTTGAAGTTAAACCTTTAGATGGTAGTCCTATGTTTACGACAAGTCCAGATACAACTGTTTCTATGAATTTCTTATTATTTACACCAAGTCTTTTTAAGATCTTAGAAGAAAAACTTATTACCTTCTTAGAAGAAAATAAAAATGACTTATCAAGCTGTGAATTCTTAATTCCTATTGTTTTAAATGACTGTTTAAATGAAAAACTAGTCACCGTTGATGTCATTGAAACTACTGCTACTTGGTATGGTATAACATATAAAGAAGATAAAGATGATGTTGTTAAGGCTTTAGGATCATTAACTAAAGAAGGGATATACAAAGAAAATCTTTGGGGTGATTTTAATGACTAAAGAGAAAACCCTTTTGATTATGGCTGCTGGTATGGGCAGTAGATTTGGGGGATTAAAACAAATTGAACCTTTAGGACCTCAGGGAGAATTTTTAATTGATTATGCTATCTTCGATGCTGTTGTTGCTGGCTTTACAAAAGTAGTCTTTGTAATAAAAAAAGAAAATTATCAAATCTTTAAAGAAACAATTGGTAAAAGAGTAGAACCGCATATTAAAACTGAATATGCTTTTCAAGATAACTCTTTTATTCCTAAAAAATATTTAGCCTACTTAAAACAAAGAACTAAACCTTTAGGTACTGCTTATGCTATTCTTTGCGCTAAAGATAAAATAAATGGGCCTTTCGCTGTTATTAATGCTGATGACTTTTATGGAAGAGACGCCTATATTAAAGCCTATGACTATTTAGATCACATTATTTATAATCACTACGGCATTGTAGGTTATAAAGTAGCAAATACCCTAACAACCAACGGTGTTGTAAAAAGAGGTCTTTGTGAGGTAGATAACAATAAATTACTTAAAATAACAGAAAGTAAAGTAACCCTAAAACATCATAAAATCATCGCTCAAGCTTTAACAAGTGAAAAAGTAGTAGAAATAAATAAAGATACAATTGTAAGTATGAATTTACTACTATTTACACCAGATATCTTTTCTATTCTTGAAGAAGAATTAAACTTTTTCCTTGTTAGAAATCAATTAGATTTAAGTACAGTCGAATATCAAGTTCCTGATATTTTAGATATGTGTTTAAGAAAAAACATTAAAACTATTGATATCATCGAAACAGATGCTACTTGGTATGGTGTAACTTATAAAGAAGATAAAGATGAGGTTAAGACCGCTTTAACTAATCTTACTATGATGGGAGTTTATCCACATACATTGTGGAAAAATAATTATTAAGGAGGTGTACTTGTGGATAATAATATAACTAAAGAAAGAATGAATGAACTAATTAAAATAATTGAAGAAGCAAACTATAACTATCATGTTCTAGATAATCCTACAATAACTGACCAAGAATATGATGCTTACTATAGAGAACTTGAAATAATTGAAAATCTTCATCCAGATTGGGTTTTAGACACCTCTCCAACTAAAAAAGTAGGAGGAACTGTTCTTGATTCTTTTCAAAAAGTAGAACATAAAATACCCATGCTTTCTTTAGGAGATGTCTTTAATGAAGAAGAAATTCTTGCCTTTTTAAATCGTATTGAAAATACTGGCCTTCATCCTAAATATGTTTGTGAATTAAAAATAGATGGCCTCTCTGTCTCTTTACGTTATGAAAAAGGAGTTTTAACTACAGCTGCAACTCGTGGTAATGGTGTTATAGGAGAAGATATAACTCATAATGTTAAGACAATAAAAAGTATCCCTTTAAAACTAAAAGAACCGTTAGATATTGAAGTGCGTGGAGAAATATATATGAGTAAGAAAACTTTAGAATTGCTTAATAAAGAACGCATTGCTAAAGGTGAGAAACCATTTCAAAATCCCCGAAATGCCGCTGCTGGATCAATTAGACAGTTAGACTCTAAAATCGCTGCTAAAAGAAATCTAGATGCCTTTTTATATCACCTTCCTAACCCCTTAGATTATGGTTTAAAAACTCATCATGAGGCCTTAGAATTCTTAAAGAAAATTGGTTTTAAAATAAATCCTAATAATAAAGTTGTCAATAATATTGATGAGGTTATGAACTATATACATGAAAAAGCGGAATTAAGAGACAGTTTACCTTATGAAATAGATGGTATTGTTATTAAAGTAGATTCTATTAACGATCAACAAACCTTAGGCTATACTGCAAGAACTCCAAGATGGGCAATCGCCTATAAATTTCCTGCTTTAGAGGTTTTAACCAAGCTAGAAGATATTATCTTTACTGTTGGAAGAACTGGTCAAATAACCCCTAATGCCATCTTAGATCCTGTTCTTTTAATGGGTTCAACTATTAGAAGAGCTACGCTTCATAATGAAGATTATGTTAAAGAAAAAGATTTAAGAATTAAAGATACTGTCTCAATAAGAAAAGCAGGTGATGTTATTCCTGAGGTTGTAGAAGCAAAGAAAGAACGAAGAACTGGAGAAGAAATTCCTTTTAAAATGATAACATCTTGTCCTATTTGCCATACTCCTTTAGTAAAACCAAAAGACCAAGTTGATTATTATTGTCCTAATACCGCTTGCCCGGCTAGGCAAGTAGAAGGTTTTATTCACTTTGTCTCTCGGCCTGCTATGAATATCGATGGCCTTGGTGATCGTATTATGGAAGATTTATATAATTTTAATTTTATAAAAAATATTCCGGATATTTATCGACTAGGAACTAAGAAAGATGATCTAATTAAATTAGAAGGATATGGTGAAAAGTCAGTTACTAACTTATTAACAGCAATTGAAAATAGTAAACAGAACTCTCTAGAACGATTACTCTTTGGTTTAGGCATTAAAAATGTTGGTAAAGAAAAAGCCAAAATCTTAGCTCGTATCTACCATAATATAGATAACTTAATTAAAGCTACTTATGACGATTTAGTTAACATTAAAGATATTGGCCCTATTATTGCTGAAAATATTATTACCTATTTCTCTAAAGATAGTAACATTAAACTTATTGAAGAGTTAAAAGAACTGGGGTTAAATATGAATTATGAGGGCGAAGCATTATCGTTAAATAGTGAATTTCAAGACAAGAATTTTGTTCTTACAGGAACTTTAATAAAATTAACAAGAGATGAGGCAAAAGCTTTAATTGAAAAAGCTGGGGGTAAAACTACTGAATCAGTCTCTTCTAAAACCTCTGCAGTTATCGTTGGAGATAAACCAGGTAGCAAATATGAAAAGGCTAAAGCCTTAAATATTACGATATGGAGTGAAGATGAATTCCTTGAAAAAATAAATAGTTAGGGAGCTTAATATGCAAACGGAAGAAACAAATAAAAGTATTAGTATAAAAACCGAGAAAAGAATTAAGTTAATCACTACTATTATTATGGCTATTATCATCATAGTAGGCCTTTTAGTAACTACAGATATAATACTAGTAAAAAAAGCTAATATTGGTCCTTTTTTCGCTATTAGAACTAAAGTCTATGATGATGGTGGTACCCAAGAATACTATGGCCTTTTCTATAAAGTAATAAAATATCATCAAGAAATAGGTCGGCGTGATACCGTTATTGGTTCTTATAATCTAAAATATGATACAACTCCAACTAATTATACTGTTGAAACTCTATCATATGCTCTTAATAATAGTAGTCAAAATTATAGTGGTAACTTTATTAGATTGACTGGAACTATTGCTAAAATAGATCTTGAAAATAATACTATCTCTTTATCTTATCAAGATAATTTAAAAGGAAAATATGATTTAACCATCAAGGCCTACGTTATTAGTGAAAATCTTAATAAATTAAATGAAAATGCTCCTGTTAGTCTAATTGGTACAATTTCTTCTTATGATTTTAAAGAGAAAGAACTAACAATCTCAAATGTCTTTGTCGAATAAGACATTTTTTTCTTGCTTTTCATCAAAAAAACTAGTAGTATAGTGAATTACCGGAGGATTTATGGATGAAATATAACGATAAACATTGTCACTCACTGGTTTTTTCTGATAAAGAGCGATTAAAGCTGATTGAAAAACACCATATCACCTATAATAAATTTGAAGAACTCTTAAGTCTTTTAGATGAATTTAGCATAAAAGATTTAAATACTTATCTAAAAGAAAACTCTTATTTATTCAAAGCTGATATCTATTACCTTGCCAAAAAAATATCTAATACGTTTAATAAAGAACAAGATTATAAGCGGACGATTAATATTTTAACTAAAACTAAATATGGTATAATAAAGAAGAAAAGAGGGATATAATGATTTATTTTGATAATAGTGCAACTACGAAAGTCTCAAAAGAGGTTTTAGATAGTTTTATTAAGACTAATGACCAATTTTTTGCTAATCCCAATTCTCTTCATAAATTAGGATTAGAAAGTAAAAAAATCATGCAAGCTGCTACAAACCAAGTAGCAACCTTTCTAAATGTTAAACCGCAAGAGATTATCTTTACAAGTAGTAGTAGTGAGTCTAATAATCTTGCCATTAAAGGAGTTTTAGCCTTTTATCCTAAACGACATCGGCTTATACTAACAACTATATTAGAACACCCATCTATTAGTATGACTTTAGAAAATGAGGACGTTGAAATAGTCTATTTAAAACTAGACCAAAATTATCATGTCGACTTAGAAGATCTAAAAGAAAAATTAAAATTAGATCCTATCTTAGTAACTATAAATCATGTTAATAGTGAATTAGGTGTTATTCAAGATATAAGTAAAATAGGAAAAATTATTAAAGAGAATAGTAAAGCTATCTTTCATGTCGATGGGACACAAAGCTTAACAAAAATCCCTGTTAATTTAACAAATGTTGATCTTTTTAGTGCTGCTGCTCATAAATTTAATGGCCTTAAAGGAATTGCTATTTTAGTAAAAAAAGAAAAAATAGGTTTAACCCCTCTAATATCTGGTGGTGCTTCTCAAACTATTTATCGTGCTGGCACTCCTGCTGTTCCTTTAATTGTTTCTTTCGCTAAAGCCTTACGCCTTGCCTTAGTAAAAGAGCAAGACACATACAATAAGATAAAAGTGATTAATACCTATTTAAGACAAGAGTTAGCACCAATGACTAATATTACAATAAACTCCCCTGCTGATGCTTCGCCTTATATTTTAAATTTTAGTGTTAAAAGTATTAAACCAGAGACATTTATCCATAAATTGGAAGCTAAAGATGTAATTTTATCGACTAAAACAGCATGCTCAGCGAAAGAAGATTACTCTAAAACTATATATCAATTAACAAATAACAAAGAACTAAGTAAAACCTCAGTTCGTCTTTCCTTAGGAAAAGATAATACCCTTGAAGAAGCAAAAGAATTTATAAAAATATTAAGAAAGGAAATACTATAATAATGGAAAAGGTAATATTGATTAAATATGGTGAATTAACAACTAAAAAAGGTAATCGTAACTTTTTTGTTAAAACTCTAACTAAAAATATTGAAACTAAGCTAAAAGGTTTTCCCATTACGATTGAAAAAGATAATTCCAGAATGTATATCCACTATGAGGATTCAGTTGAAACTACAATCATTAACAGTATTCACCAAATCTTTGGTATTCATTCATATCATATCGCTTATGTAACTAAAAGTGATTTAGAATCTATAAAACAAGCTCTAATTAGTACATTACAAGAACAAAACTTTTCAACTTTTAAAATTGAGGTCAAAAGAAGTAACAAATCATTTCCTAAAACCAGTATAGAACTTGCTCCCATCTTTGGTAGTGTTGTTTTAAAAAATAAAAACAATATCAAAGTTGATGTAAATAATCCAGACACTATTATTCACATTGAAATCAGAAAAGAACATACCTATATTTACTATAACGCTTATAAAGGTTTAGGAGGATATCCGATGGGCATTCAAGGCAAAGGACTTCTAATGCTAAGTGGTGGTATTGATTCTCCTGTCGCTGGTTTTCTTGCTATGAAACGTGGTATAAAAATAGAAGCGGTTTACTTTGAAGCTATACCTCATACTAGTTTAGAAGCAAGAGAAAAAGTAATTACTTTAATTAAAAAACTAGAAAAGTATACAACCGACATTAAATTACATATTGTACCTTTTACTAAAATTCAAGAAGAAATCTATAAAAATGTTTCTCCAAATTATGTCATTACCATTATGCGCAGAATGATGTATCGAATTATGACAAGTTTATGTCAAAAACAAAAAGCTAAAGTTATAATTAATGGTGAATCTATTGGTCAAGTAGCAAGTCAGACTTTAAATAGTATGTATGTTATTAATAATGTTACTACCATTCCTGTAATTAGACCTGTCGCTTGTCTTGATAAACTAGAAATTATTGATCTTGCTAAAAAGATTGATACATATGAGACAAGTATTTTACCATATGAAGATTGTTGTACTGTCTTTGTTCCTAAACATCCTATTATTAATCCAACGTTAGAAGAAACTCTAAAAGAAGAAGCTAAAATTCCTAATTATCAAGAAATTTTAGATGAAACTATTGCAAATACTTTCGTTTTAAAAACTAAAGAAAATGCTAAAGATTCTTACCAAGATTTATTATAGGTAAAAATTACCAATAAAAAATATGTATTAAATTTCAAAAAATTCACATTCTACTAGTGTAGGAGGTGAAACAAATGAACAACAACTCAAATAATTCTTCAATGAAAATGAGAGTTCCTGGTGCTAAACAAGCTATCGATAAAATGAAATATGAAATAGCTAATGAATTCGGTGTTAATTTAGGACCAGATGCTACTAGCCGTGCTAACGGTTCAGTTGGTGGTGAAATCACTAGACGTTTAGTACAAAACGGATTAAATCAAGTTAGTGGAAGTTATACTAATAAATAAGTGATATAACTTACTCGATAGGCTAAAAAGCCTATCTTTTTTTTGCCCTTTGAGTTATAATAAACGAAAAAAAGAGGTGAAGCTATGGCTAATAAGAAATATACAAAAGAACAAGTAAAAGAAGCTTTAGAATTATACAAGAAAAATCATGAGGCAGCTAAATATGTTCCTGCTAGAACAACTATAACTTTAAGTAATGGTTCTATAGTAAATTTGGGTAATTTATTAAATAGTATAAAGAGCGGAAATACTGAAATATCTGGAGAATTAAGAGAATATATTATTGGGTTATTTCCCAATCAATTTGAAAATAATAGAAAAACTTATAATGAAGAACAGATAAAAGAAGCTTTAACTATATACAAAAAGAAGCATCAAGAAAGTACTTATATTCCAAGAAAAGCAGTTGTAACCTTAAAAGATGGTACTAAAATAAATTTAGGCAATTTGGGATATATTATAAAACGTGGGAATATTAACATATCAGCGGATTTAAGTTCATATATTCTATCCTTATTTCCTAACCAACTAAAAAATAATGCTAGAGTTTATAAAGAAGAACAACTAAAAGAAGCTTTACTCATTTATAAAAATGAACACCAGGAAAGTACTTACATTCCTCAAAAAACAGTTGTAACCTTAAAAGACGGAACTAATATACGCTTAGGAACCTGGGGAAATAACATTAAAAGTGAAGGATATAATATTTCAGAAGATTTAAAAGAATTTGTTATATCATTATATCCCAAACATTTTAAAAACAATAAAGTTTATACTGATGAGAATTTAATGGAAATTCCAAATAGCAAAGAGGAAGAACCTTTAGATACATATGAAGAAGAAATTATGCTAAAGAAACGACATCTAACTATTGACAAAGTCTTAAAAAAATTCAACCTTAATATTGATGAACTGAATTTCTATCTTGAGAAAATTAGAATAAATAAAGAAATAGACATTTCTAAACCAATAGATTATCGTGGTAAAACATTACGTTCTTATTGTTTAGAACAAGGATATAATTATGATATTGTAAAAAAAGCTATTCGTCTTTATAAATTTTGTAAACATGATACCTTTGATCAACTAATAAATCGTGTTCTAATTACATCTAAACAAGATGAAAATACTCCCTCAACTTGGATATATGAAAAATATGGCAATTTAATTGGTCAAGTTCTAATCTATCTTGGTTTAGATAGTAATGCAATTTTAAAAAATATGCGTCAAAATGTTATTTCTTTAGAAGAAGCGATCCGTCATGATATCTTTTTAAAAGAAAAAAAGAATACCGTTACTACCTGGTTAGAAGAACCATTTAATTATTTCATAGCAAGAATTGATAATAATAAAAGTAAAGAAGAAAATGAGCAAGATTTAGTAATTTACTTTTCTGATTTTGTAAAAAAATATAATTTAACTCAAGTAGAGTCTAAAGTCCTACAGAATAGTATTACAAGATATATCAACGTCATGAGAGAGTATCAAATCGTTGATGTAGGACTAGAAACTAAAGAAGGAAAAAAAATTAAGAAAATTACTAAATATAATTTAAACGCTGAAGAAATAGAAGAAAGTTTCTTTGTTCCTTTAGCATTTGATCAAGGTGTATTATTAGGTCGTCAAAGTGAGTTATATAAAAGACGTCAACTATTAAGACAATACATTATCGATTGGGACTATTTTACTGATGAAGAAAAAGATGATTTACAAAGTACATTTACTAAAGAAGAACTTTACTACATCAATAACTCGAGGGAAAAGATTAATGAAACTGTAAAAGTTTTAAGAAAAAAATAAATTAACATATAAAACTAAAGTAAGAATAGTAAGGATAAAGTATATTTAGAAGGGAAAAACAAAAAATATTTTTATTTTCCCTTTTTTGTGCATTTTTATAGTATCGTTAATAAATAGTTACTAGCAATAATAAAATAATGTCTATAAAATGGTATATAAAAATAATGGTTTTAAAAAGTTGAAACAGAATTTTAAATTTAAACATATCTATTTAGAAAAACTTTAGAATATGAAAAGTAACATTATACATTAAAGATATGAAATGACTTATTAAATTAAACTACGAAAAGAGAAATTAGAAAATTATTTTAAAAAATGCTATTTTTTAAAATTGCGATATAATTTGTGCTGAAATTTTTATTTTCTATGGGTGAATTTTAAAAATTAACTTTAAAAATAGGGACTAATTTAAAAAATTCTCTTTTTGCATTGATTTTTAGACTATGCTATAAGTATTGCAGAAAGGAGGAACTCAATGATGAAATACCAAAATTTAGTACATTATTAATAGAGATAACTGCAAAGTTATACTTAAAGATGAACATTTCAAATAGTTCTATAAAGATTATAAATATATCTTTTAAATTATAAAGGTATAAAGTATAGTGGAAACAATAAGTATGAAACTTAATCCATGTTAACAGTTGATTCTTATTAAAAGATGGAAGAAATAGTAAGTAAATTAGAAGGAGGAAAGATAATATATGGGAAGATATTTAAGTTGTGCTATTGCTACATCAATAAAAGTTGGAAAAAAAGATAATAAACCTTTTGAAAAAGGAGAATTAGATAAATTAAAATATTCAATAAAAAGATTATTCGACTATGACTTATATAATGTAGAAGAAAATGAGGACTTCATTAGTTTGGAAATAAAAAAAGATGTCTTTGATAATAATATTCATGAATTATGTGTAGAACTAAATAATTCATTATATCAATCATCATTTCTTCTTTATGAAGACGACTACTTAAATAAGCCTAAGGAAGAGTGGCCTATTACCTTAATAGAAACAAAAGATGATGAAGAAGAAAAAAAATATAATAATGAAAAGTATATGGTAAAACTATCAGAAAATTCTTATGATAATGATCCTGTTTGTCGAGACTTAAGTTGGTTTGGTTTTTCTCCATTATTAAGAAGAGATATAAAGGAATGGAGCGATTATTTTTTTGATATTGAAGGAATAGATTTGTTTCTAAATATTAGCAAAGTATCTAGTGAGGATGAAACAGAATTAATATGTTTACTAAACTGGTTTAAAAGGGATTACTTTAAGAATAAATTAAATGGTAGTCTTATATTTCGTATAACCGAATAAAAAAACTTTTGTCTCTTTCCTGTTATTATTATATAATAAGTAAAAGGAGAGATGATTTATGCTATTATTGGCTGTTAATTCAGGCAGCAGTACTTTGAAATTTAGACTTTATGAAATGCCTAGTGAAAAAGTTATTACGAAAGGAAGCTTTGAACGTATTGGGGGAGAAGATAGTGACTATACAATCAGAATAAATGGTGAAAAGGTCTATCAAAAAGCAAGTATTAAAAATCATCAAGAAGCAGTTAACACATTGTTGAAATTGCTTGTTGAAAAAGGAATTGTTAAAACCTTAGATGATATTGAAGCTATAGGCCATAGAGTTGTTCACGGGGGAGTACTATATTCTCACTCTGTTTTGATTACCCCTCGGGTTATCGAAGAAATAGATAAAATTAAAGACTTAGCCCCTTTACATAATCCTGCTGCTTTAGTTGGTATTAAAGCCTTTATGGAAGAAATACCTTCTGCTAAAATGGTAGCTTGCTTTGATACGGCTTTTCATCAGACTATTAAAGAGAAAGACTTTTTATACCCGGTACCTTATGAATGGTATGTTAAATATGATGTTCGTAAATATGGTTTTCATGGCCTTTCACATCAATATATCACAAGTAGAATGCATGACATTTTAGATTATGATGGTAATTTAATCATCTGTCATATCGGTAATGGTGCAAGTATTTCTGCTGTTAGTGCTGGCAAATGTGTTGATACTTCTATGGGTTTTACTCCTAATGCTGGTATTATGATGGGAACACGATCTGGCGATATTGACTATAGTATTATTGGCTACATTATGAAAAAAACTGGTCTTAATTATGAAGAAATAGATAATATCTTAAACAAAAAAAGTGGTCTTCAAGGTATAGCAGGTATGAGTGATTTAAGAGATATTGATAGAGCCTTTGAAGCTAAAGAAAATAAAGTAATACTTGCTATTGATATGTATACGGAACGTATCGCTGAATATATCGCTAAATACTTTATTAAACTTGGTAAAGTAGATGCTATTATCTTTACCGCTGGTGGTGGTGAAAATGACTCTATTATTAGAAAAGAGGTTCTAACTAAACTAAAACCTTTAGGTGTAGAGGTTGATGAAAAACTAAATGAAGAAACTATTGTTAGAAAAGATAAAGAGGGTCTAATTACTACTAATAACTCTCTTATTCCAAGTTATGTTTTAGCAACCGATGAAGAACTTGTTATTGCCAAAGATACATATAATCTTACTAAAAATTCTTAACTAAGCTAAAACCTCGTTTTTTTAAATAGAGACGAGGTTTTATATTCAAAGCATCTTCTGCTTTGAAAAAACAGCAATCTATAGTATAATACTATTGATCAAAGAAAGAAGGAATAAAATGAAAATAATTGCAATTAATGCTGGAAGTAGTTCCCTAAAATTTACACTTTTTAATATGGATAATAAAAGTGTAATTGCTAATGGACTTTTTGAACGTATTGGCATTGAAGGTAGTAATTATACCATAAAATACAATGGTGAAAAAATAAAAGAAGAAATAACTTTAAATGATCACGTTGATGCAGTTAAGATTCTTCTTGACAAATTATTAAGTCTTAATATTATTAACTCCTTAGATGAAATTGATGGTGTTGGACATCGTCTTGTTCATGGTAAAGACAAATATAAAGAATCATGTCTTATCACTAATGAAGTTATTGAAGATTTAATTGCGTTTAAAGACTTTGCGCCTTTACATAATCCTGCTAATGTCTTAGGTATAAAAGCTTTCAAAGAGGTTCTACCACATGTACCAATGGTTGGAGTATTCGACACGGCTTTTCACCAAACTATGAGCGAAGAAGCTTATCTTTATCCTGTACCTTATAGTTGGTATAAAGAGCATGGAGTTCGTAAATATGGTTTTCATGGTACGTCACATCGCTATATTGCTAAAACAATTAGTGAGGTTCTAAATAATGACCATTTAAAAATAATCAGTTGTCACGTTGGTAATGGAGGTTCTATTACTGCTATCAAAGATGGTAAATGTGTTGATACCTCTATGGGATTTACTCCTTTAGCAGGTATTATGATGGGAACACGATCTGGTGATATTGATCCATCTATCATCACTTATATTATGGAACAAGAAGGTCTTAATGCCAAAGAGGTAATAGATATTTTAAATAAAAAGTCTGGCTTACTTGGTTTAAGTGAAATAAGTAGTGATATGCGTGATGTTATTGCTAAAATGGAAGAAGGTAATGAGCAAGCTAAACTAGCTTTTGATAAATATGCTCGTACTGTAACTAATTATATTGCTTCATACTATGTTCTTTTAGATAAAGCTGATGTTATTTGCTTCACTGCTGGTCTTGGTGAAAACAGCGTTCCCTTTAGAAAAAAAGTTTGTGAAAATTTAAGAGCTTTAGGAATAAAAATAGATGACAATGCTAATCAAGTTATGGGTGAATTAAAAAAGATAAGTGCCGATGACTCTAGTTGCCTTGTTTATGTTGTTCCAACTGATGAAGAGTTAATGATTGCTTTAGATACGATGAAATTAATTCATTAGAATGGATGATATAATGTTTAAAAAAATATATAAAGAAATAAAAAAATACGATACTATAGTTATTGCTCGTCATATTGGGGTTGATCCCGATGCCCTAGCAAGTCAATTAGCTTTAAAAGAAGCAATAAAACTATCATTTCCTAAGAAACAAGTATATGCTGTTGGTAATGGCTCTACCAAATTTTCATATCTTGGAAGATTAGATAAAACAGAAGATTTTTCTAATTTCCTTCTTATCGTACTAGATACTCCAGATAAGAAAAGAATTGATTTCAAAGACATTGCTAATGCTAAATCAGTTATTAAAATAGACCATCATCCTTTTATTGAGTCTTTTGGTGGCTTAGAATATATCGATGATAAAGCAAGTAGTACTTGTGAAATCTTAATGGAAATTCTTCTTCGAACGAAACTAAAATGTAACGATGAGATTGCTAGACTCTTATACTGTGGTCTTGTCTCTGATTCTAATCGTTTCCTTTTTGATAGTTCTACTGCTAAAACCTTTTACTTAGTTAGTTCCTATCTAAACAGTTATCAAGTCAAAATATCTGATATATATAAAAAACTCTATCTTCGTCCCTTAAAAGAAATAAGACTTGAAGGATATATATCTTTAAATATGAAAGTTACCGAAAATGGTGTTGGTTATATCATTTTAACAGATGATATCATCGCTAAATTCAAAGCAGATAGTGCTTCTGCTGGTAACTTAGTAAATAATTTTAATTTTATTGACGAAATTATTGTCTGGATTATTGTAACCGAAGATACCAAAAACAATAATGTTAGAGTTAATATTAGGAGTAGGGGACCAGAAATAAATAAAATCGCTGAAAAATACAATGGTGGTGGACATGCTTTTGCCAGTGGAGCTCGTCTTTCTTCTTTAGACGAAGCTGAAAGTTTAATTAATGATATTGATATGGCCACAGAAGAGTATTTAAGGAGAAAAGAAAATGAAGATAACAAGTGCTGAATTAAAAATAATTGCTACTAGAAGAAGCCAATATCCAACTAATTTGCTTAGTGAATTTTTATTAGTAGGACGTAGTAATGTGGGTAAAAGTAGCTTTATTAATACAATACTAAATCGTAAAAACTTAGCTAGAACCTCTAGTCATCCTGGTAAGACTCAAACTTTAAACTTTTACCTTGTTAATGATGACTTCTACTTAATTGATGTTCCTGGCTATGGATATGCTGAGGTAAATAAAAAAACCAAAGCTAAATTTGGTCTAATGATTGAAGAATACTTAGAAACACGACAAGAGTTAAAAAGAGTTTTCATGCTAGTAGATTTTCGTCATAAACCTACGGAAGATGATGTCTTGATGTATAACTTTTTAAAGTACTACAACTTAAAAGTTACCATTGTTGCTACTAAAGCTGATAAGATTGGTACTAGTAAAAGAGAAAAATGTAAAAAGCAAATTACTGATACTTTAGATCTCGTTGTAGGTGATGACATTGTAATTTTTTCAAGTGTTACTAAAGAAGGTAGAGAAGAGATACTAAAAAAAATAGAGGACTTAGTCGTTGACACGATTTAAGTCCTTTTACATACCCTATAATAGGTGCTGTTTATGAAATTAATTAAAGAAAAAGAAGATTTATTCTATCTGGTTATTCCTATAAATCTAATCAAAGAAACTAAAGATATAACTGTTAGTGAAATTAAAGACTTATTTTTAAAGTATCATGATAAGTATCATTTTTTAGAACCAGGTTTCTACGATGTCAAAATTTACCCTCATAAATTGTTAGGAACTATTTTAAGCATTGAGTTAATTGATCGTTTTGATTTTACTAGCGAGGTTGATTTAAAAGTAAGCATTAAAGATCATCTAAAACTATATTTGCAATTAGATAATCCAATAGACTTTGCTTTTAAAGATTCTAAAGTTGATTTAGACACCATATCATATCATACGTTTTTAACTCTAATTGAACATGGAGAATTAACTATAAAATAGTTCTCATTTAGAGAACTATTGCAATCATATTACTAGAACCTTTATTAACAACCTTTGATAATGTTTGTTGTAGTTTATATCTAATGTTATCAGGCATAGAATTTATTTTTGCTTGAATACCTTCTTGAACAATATTATCTAAACTTCTTCCAAATATTTCACTTTTCCATATTTCCCCAGGATTATTTTCATAATCTCGCATTAAATAATCGATCAATTCTTTACTTTGTACCTCACTACCAATTATTGGTTCAAAAGTTGAATTAACATCCACTCTAATCATATGAATAGAAGGAGCAACTGCTTTAAGTTTAACACCATACCTAGGACCTTGCTTAATTATTTCTGGACTTTCTAATTTCATATCAGCAAGAGTTGGTGTCGCTACACCATAACCGGTTTGTTTAACCATCTTTAAAGCATATTTAATCTGATCATACTCACTCTTAGCTTCTTCATAATCCTGGAATAAAGAAAGCAATCCTGCTTTACTAGTAACATCAATTTTAATAATATCTTTTAAAACATTATTATATAAACTGCTAGGCGCTTCTAAATTAATTGTAACGATGCCTGTCGCTGGATTAACCTCAGCAAGATAAGCTTTTTCTATATTTTCACAATCTCTAAAATGTTCAGTAATCTTTTCAATATCTCTTAATTTATCTACCTCCATAACACTTTCTCTAATCATTTCAATATAATCTTTTTTAATCTTATTATTACTATTTAATATAGCAATCCATTCTGGCATATTTACTTTAACCTCTAAGACAGGAAATTCATATAATGCTTCTCTTAAGATTGCCGTCATTTCTCTTTCATTCATTTGATCAACATTTATTGGTAACACAGGAACATCATAATTTTCATTAATGGATTCAGCTAATCTAACTGTCTCTGGTAACGTTGGATGTGTAGTATTTAAAATTACAATAAAAGGTTTACCAATTGCTTTTAACTCTTCAATAACTCGTTCTTCGGCGTCTTGATAGTCACTGCGATTGAATTCTCCAATTGAGCCATCAGTTGTTACAACTATTCCAATAGTTGAATGATCTTTTATAACTTTTTCTGTCCCTATTTCTGCTGCTTCACTAAATGGTATTTCTTCATCATACCAAGGTGTCTTAACCATTCTTGGCCCATTTTCATCACTTGCTCCTAAAGCATTAGGAGTTACATACCCAACACAATCAACAAGTCTAATATTACAACTAAAATCATCAATATTAACTTTGGCTGCTTGATTAGGAATAAACTTAGGTTCTGTTGTCATAATCGTTTTTCCAGCTGCACACTGTGGTATCTCATCTAAAGTTCTTTTCTTCTCATATTCATCTTCAATATAGGGAACTATCAAAGTTTCCACCATTCTTTTAATAAAAGTACTTTTTCCTGTTCTAACTGCTCCAACCACGCCAAGATAAATATCACCTCCACTTCTAAGTGCTATATTTTTAATAATTTCCGTTTTATCCATAACCATCACCTTTTCTTTTGTTCTAATTAAACATATTCTAAAAAAATTTAAATATGAAAGAAAGGATGATTTTTTTGCCTAATTTTCTAAGTTATCTCAAAAATTGCTCCCAAAGCTTCTCTGACTTACCTCTAAATGAGGTAGATAGTCTTATTCTTTCATCCCTTGCTTATCTTCATTTTAATGACATTAAGTATCATAATAAAATCAGAGATTTACCATCCAAGTCATTAACGAAATACATAAAAGGAAATCAGCACAATAATTTAGCACTATTAGAAGCCGTTACTAAGAGTAGTAGATACCAAGATGTTGAAATTGTTTTTCAAGTAGAAGATACCAATAAAGAAGAAGAAAAACAATTTTCGGCTTTAACTTTTCTTTTACCAGATAATAAGATGTATCTCGCCTTTAGAGGTACAGACGCTACTTTTGTTGGTTGGAAAGAAGATTTTAATATGGCTTTTCTCCTTCCTATTCCTTCCCAACAAGAAGCTTTAATCTATGCTGAAAAAGTAACAAAACTATATCCTCGAAAATTCTATTTAGGTGGGCACTCTAAAGGTGGAAATTTAGCAGTCTATGCTGCCAGTCTTCTTAATAAATCAACAGAAACCCGTCTAATTAAAGTCTATTCCCATGATGGTCCTGGCTTTTTAAAAGAATTTTTATACAGTTCTAACTATCTAACTATTACTCCTAAGATTTCAAAAACTGTCCCTGCCGCTTCAATAATTGGGATGTTATTAACCACAAATGAAGAATATACTATTATAAAAAGTAGTAATCAAGGTCTTTTAGAACATGATCAATTTTCTTGGGAAATAGAGAATAATGCTTTTATAAAATTAAAAAAATTAGATGATGGGACTATTTATACCAATAAAGTCATAAATGACTGGATTAGTAGTTTATCTAAAGAAGAAAGGAATATTTTTATAGATACGTTGTTTAAAGTGTTAAATTCTACTAACTTAACAACTTTAGACGAATTAGCTTCCTCCTGGTATTTGAAATTACCCATCATGATAAAAACAATTTACACCCTTGATTGTAAACATAAAAAGTATTTAGTTAAAACTTTTAAAGCTTTAATTATTACTTTCCTTAAGAATTTAAGATGCTTAAAATGATTAAACTTTACACTTTTTAAAACTTATAACTTACATTTTAACAGCTACAATTTAACATTCCACGATAAATTTTAAAACTTATCTTACGCTCTTGACAAATATATGGCATGAGGTTAAAATCAAAGCGAATAAGAATTAAAGAATAAATAAAAAATAGTTAATATAAGTGAGTTTTTCACTTACAAAAACTATTATACGAGGAGTGAATTATTATGGCTAAGAAGAAAAGTAAAAATATAACTACAAAAATAGATGTTGTAACGTTAGTATTTGGAATTTTAATGGGACTTTTAGCTCTTCCAATTATTAGTTTGTTTCCAGCTAAAGGTAATCTATCATTTTTTCAATATATGGGCTATTTATTTATCTATTGTATAGTAGTAAGACTATCAATTTACTTTTTTCAAAAAGCATTAATAAAAAAGGTAGGTAGAAATTACCATGGTGATGATATAGACAAACGTTTTTTTAGCAATGTTTTATATACTATTACTTTGCTACTTGTCTTAACTTTAATTATTCACTTTGCCAATGATGATGGTTGGATTAGCTCTATCTTAGCTGGAGTTTTACTAACAGTACCGGCATTTATTGTTAATATTATGGCACATGGTGAAGCAAGTAATGACTCTAAAGAAATTAATAGTAGGACAGTGAATAAAGAAAAGACTAAATCCTCTAATAGTTTATTTAGCGATTATTCTCGTTCTGGCAATTTTGGTAATCAAAACTATTACCATAAAGATGGAACTTTAAAAGGTTTTGCTAAAATAGATAATTTTGGTAACACTGTATACTATGATAAAAATGGTTCGCAAAATAAAGATATTGCATATTCTAAGAAAGGCAACTCTGGAGAGACAATTTACTATAAAAAAGATGGTACTATTAGTGATGATGTTGCTTATTCTAAAAAAGGTAATTTTGGTGAAACTATCTATTACCGTAAAGATGGAACAATTAAAGGTACATCAAGAAAAAGTAATTTAGGCAATGAAATTTATCAAAAAAAATAGGGATAAACTCAAGGATTATCCTTATTTTACTTTAAAACATGCTATCAACATTATCAGGAACTTCATCCTTAATTATCGTCTTAATGATTTTATCTTTTTTCTCATTGCTTATTTCTTTTCCTGTCATATTAGCAATTTCATCAACCACCTCACTTAAGACTTTTTCATCTTTCATATTTCCATTTTGTAATTTATTAGCTAAAGATAAAATTGTATCTTTACTAACATTAGTTTTTTGTTCTACTTTTTTAAAAAAACTATCACCAAACATAGAAAAACCTCCTACTTCTATAGTATGAGGTTTTAATATTAAAGTTCCAAATTTATTTAGCGTTTATTTTCTTGTTGCGCTAATTTTTTTAAATATTTAGCTCGTCTTTTTCCAAATAAAATCGATTTTTTATTAAATTCTTCAATGCTTATTAACTTTTTCTGATATCTATCATTGAGTATTTCAAGCGCTTTATCTAAGCCTTCAATTTCCGTTTTAGGATCTTTTTGTTTAAATAACATTTTTATTCCCCGTTTCTATTCTTAAATTGTAAAATAATTGGCGTTCCTTCAAAATCGAAATTCTCTCTAATTTTATTTTCTAAATAACGTTTATAAGAAAAATGCACTAATCCTTTATCATTTACTCTAAAAGTAAATTTAGGTGGTTTAATTCCTGTTTGACTAGTAAAATAAATTTTTAATCTCTTTGCCTTATAACTAGGTGCTGGATTTAATTGGTAAGCATCAATGATTACATCATTTAAAATACTTGTTTTTATTTCTCGTTTAATATTTTCTTTTACTTTTATAACTTCAGGCATTAACGTATGAATCCTTTTCTTGGTCAACGCTGACAAAAATACAATTGGAGCATAAGTAGCAAACTGAAATTCTGCTTTTATTAATTTCTTATATTCACTAATAGTTTCTTCTTTTGCTATATCCCATTTGTTAACAACAATTATTAATCCTTTTCCTTTTTCAATCGCATATCCTGCAATATGTTTATCGTGTTCTTTAATTCCATCAGCTGCATCAATAACTAAAAGACATATATCACTTCGATCTATTGCTGCCATTGATCGAAATAAACTATATTTTTCAACATTTTCATAGATTTTACCTTTTTTTCTCATTCCAGCAGTATCTATCAATACAAACTCTTCATCATGATATTTAAAAACAGAATCTATTGAGTCCCTTGTTGTACCTGCTACATCGCTAACCACCATTCTCTCTTCATTTAAAATAGCATTAGTAAGACTACTTTTCCCCACATTAGGTCTACCGATAATAGCGATATGAACTCTTGGATCAATCTCTTCACTATCTTTTTCTTTAAAACCTTCTGTAACCTCATCCATTAGCTCAATATAGCCAGTATTATGAATAGCGCTTATAGGAATATAAGTATCAAAACCTAATTCATAAAAATCATAGATATTATCAAGACTACTTTTATTATCTACTTTATTAATCGCAACGATAATACGCTTTTTACTCTTTCTTAAAATATCACGAACTACCAAGTCATTACTAGTAATTCCTTCTTTGCCATCAACAACAAAAATAACAACATCTGCTTCGTTAATAGCAATTTCCGCTTGCATTTTAATTTCTTCGTTAAAACGCTCATTACCTAAATCAATTCCACCAGTATCAACTAAATAAAAAGGTTTATTTAAATAACTTGTTTCTTGATAAAGTCTATCTCTAGTTACTCCAGGTGTATCTTCAATAATAGCAATTCTTTCTCCAGCAATTTTATTAAATAATGTACTTTTCCCCACATTAGGTCGTCCAACTATTGCAACAATAGGTAATTTCATCATACCACCTCCTCATTTCTCATATTGTATCACACCTTTACACAATTTTAAATATAAACTATAATTAATAGAAAAGGAAGTGATATTATGTTTAAAAAAGCAAAAGAGTTTAAGAAAAAACTAGCTGCCTATTATAAAGAAGAGGAAAATAAGAAAGTAGCCATTTTTTTATGTAACGCTGAGATTTTTAGTCATAATTTGCTTAATTAGAGAGATTTTTATGGGAAATTATCATAATGTTTTCCTTTGCGTTCTGACCTTAGTTCTTTTTATTATTCCTTTCTTTATTGAAGAAAAATTTAAAGTAAGTATTCCCAGTGTTCTAGAAATAATAATTCTCCTATTTATTTTTTCGGCTGAAATACTAGGTGAAATTCAAAACTTTTATAATATTTTTCCTAATTGGGACATGATTTTACATACTCTAAATGGTTTTCTTGCCGCTGCTATTGGTTTTTCCTTAATTGATATTTTAAATCGAACCGAAAAAATAAACTTTGAAATGAGTCCTCTTTTTGTAGCTTTAGTCTCATTTTGCTTTTCAATGACCGTCGGTGTAGTCTGGGAATTTTTTGAATATAGTGCTGATACTCTTTTTAAATCTGATATGCAAAAAGATACTATTGTAACTAGAATATCTTCCGTTAGTTTAGATGATGCAGAAGGCTTTAACCCTAAAACTATTAATGATATTTCTAAAACAGTTATTTATTATGGTGATAATCAAAGCATCATTATTCCTAATGGTTATTTAGATATTGGTCTAATTGATACAATTGAAGATTTACTCGTTAATTTTATTGGGGCTATTACCTTTTCAACTTTGGGATATTTCTACATTCATAAACGGGATAAATATAAAGGAATAGAACACTTTATTCCAAAAAGAAAAAAGCTTAAGGAAAGTTAAACCTTAAGCTTTTATCTAGATTTGTTCTTTTTAAGTTCGATAATATCAGTTATATCACAGTCTAAATAATTACAAAATCTCTCTAGAACAACTAAATCAATTCTTTCAAGATCTCCAGTTAAGTATCTAGTTACAACTTTATAATCAGTACCTGTGTCTTGGACAAGTTTATTTCTACTAATTTTTTTCTTATCAAGTAAATTACTGAGTTTAAAGTAGAAAGAACTTTTTCCAATTCTAACCTCAATACCATCTTTACTCATAATATCGCCCTCAAATTAATTCTAACAATAAATTTGGTTGTACGACTACTGGCTATATAACCAC
This sequence comes from Candidatus Onthousia faecavium, assembly GCA_018711135.1. GTDB lineage: Bacteria > Bacillota_I > Bacilli_A > RF39 > UBA660 > Onthousia > Onthousia faecavium. Next base: position 4,890 of record DVIS01000014.1, on the reverse strand, counting down.
TAATAATATGTTCTATAAAATGTAACTTATACATAAAAAAGATCATCTTACTAAATTGTAAGATGATTCTTCTTGTCAAAAAGTAAACTAATTAGTATGATTATAAGGAAGGTGATGAAAATGAATATAACAATATTAGGAACAGGAGCTTTTGGTCTTGCCTTAGGAAATTTACTACATGATAAAAGCAAAGGAAAAATTACTCTTTGGACAACCTTTGAAGAAGAGTATTTAGAAATAACCTCCAATAATACTTATGACAAAGTTTTAACTGGTATAAAACTTGCCTCTGATTTAAAAGTAACGCTGAGTTTAACTGAAGCCTTAAAAAAGCCTGATTTAATCATCGTTGCCATTCCCTGTAATTATGTAAGAGAGGTTTTAATAAAATTAAAAGACTATCTAAATTCTAATAGCCGTGTTCTTTTAGTTTCTAAAGGTCTAGAAAAGAGTACTAATTATCTAATGCATGAAATTTACCAAGACTTGAATTTAAAAGGTCATGTTTCTTATTTAGCAGGACCTACTTTTGCTAAAGAATTAATTGTAAATAGTCGCTGTGGTCTTACTTTAGCTACCAAAGATGAAATGACTAAAAATATTGTTTTAAATCTATTTAAAGATACTAATGTTGAAATAGAAATAACAGAAGATATAATAGGGTTAGAATTGTATGGAGTTATAAAAAATATTCTTGCTATTTTAATGGGAAGTATAAATAGTAAGTATCAAAAAGATTCTACCAATGCTTATTATCTTACTAAAATTTATAATTATGCCGTCTTATTAGTCAATTCGTTAGGTGGATCTAAAAAAACTGCTACATGTTATGGGGCCTTAGGAGATATTTTATTAACTTGTAATAGTAAAAATAGTCGTAATTACACCTATGGGACTCTTTTATATCTTAATAAAGAAGAAGCAAAAGAGTATTTAGATCATTTTACTGTTGAAGGAGTAGTAGCTTTAAAGGCTTTGCAAGAAAGAATAACTAAGATAAATGATATCTGTCCTAATATTATTGCAGTTTTAAAAAATATGACTAACTACTTTAATGGTAGGGATTCTTTAGATAAAGTAATAGAGTTATTTTAATCAGTATGGAAATATATTTAGAATCTATAAAAACTGCAATTCTTCTTTTTCCTTTCTTAGCTTTTTTAATAACAATACCATATTTGATTTTTCAGTATCGTAAATATGGCTCTGTTCCTCTAATAAGAAGTGTAATTATTTATACCTTTATCTTATATCTTTTAGCAGCTTATTTCTTAGTAATTCTTCCTTTACCAACCAGGGAAGCTGTTGCTATTATGGCTCCTAAAACACCGCAATTAATTCCATTTAGTTTTCTTGCAGACTTTATTGATGCTATTAAAACCAGTAACAACTTATCATTTTTTACTGCGCCAATTGTTTATACCATTCTCTTTAATCTCCTTTTAACTTTTCCTTTTGGTGTTTATTTACGTTATTATTTTAAAAAGAAATGGTATTTTATCATTCCTGCAACTTTGGGCCTTAGTCTTTTTTTTGAACTAACCCAGTTAACTGGGTTGTATGGTATTTATGATAAAGCCTATCGTCTTTTTGATGTTGATGACTTAATTATTAATACTTTAGGAGGTTTTTTAGGTTATCTTTTCACACCTATTATTACCATTTTATTACCTAAAAGAGATAAAATAGATGAAATTTCTTACCTAAAAGGTAAAACGGTTTCTATCTATCGCCGTTTTCTTGCTTTTCTAGTGGATCTTTTCTTTTTTATGATTATCTTCTTTATAACCATATTAATATCAAGAAATAATAACTATTATTTATTAACATTTATTTTAATATTAATATATTATGTAATTATTCCGATATTTACGAAAACGACTATTGGTAAATTAGTCGTTAAGATTAAGTTATTATCAACAGCTAAATATCCAGTTCTTGCAATCTTTATAAGACAAGCATTATTATATTTTCTAATTGTTTTTGGCCCTGTTTTCTTTATTAATTATCTAAATTATTTACCAGATTTCATCATATTATTATATGCTCTTTTCCTAATTTATAGCTATTTTACAATTTTTATAAGGTTCTTAGGTTACAAAAAGCCTTTGTTTTATGAGCATCTTACAAAAACAGAAAATATTAGTATGATAAGTTATACTCCAAAATCTAGTCAAAAAAAAGAAAATATGGTAAACTATACAATAAGTGAGGAGGAAGATAATGAAAGTGGAAATTAAGAAAATAATGATGCCTTCAGTTATTAGTTCAAGTTTACTTTTAATACTAGGCCTTTTCTTGTTTTTTAAATCTGGAGCGACATTAATGGCTATTTCTTATTTTATTGGGGCTATCTTAATGGCAATTGGCATTATTGCTATCATACGATTTATCAGAAATAGTAACCGCGATATTTTTAATCAACTAAATATTGTTTATGGTGTTATCAGTATTCTTGCCGGCATATTTTTAATAACAATGCCAGAAGCAATAGGTAGTGCTATCCCGATTATTGTGGGAATTATAATAATAATAAGTAGTTCTATGAAAATACAGCAGGCCTTAATTTTAAAGAATCTTGGTAGTAGGTATTTTGTTGCTTCTTTAATTACAGCCCTTATATGTTTAATTTGTGGTGTTATCATCTTATTTAATCCTTTTAAAAGTGCTGTTATTGTTACCAAAATTATTGGCTTATTTATTGCTATTTATGCTATACTTGATCTTGTTAATACAATTATATTAAGAAAAAGCAATAGTATAAGTGTTGAAATAAGTACTAATGTAAAAGGAAAACGTAACCATACTAAAGAAGCTAAAGTTGTTAGAGAAGTAGAAAAAGAGGATGAGTAATGCTTGTATTAAGTATCAAAAGTTTTTTAGAAGACTTAGGTGATAAAATCTATGACCTCGTAGAAAACTATTCTTCATCTCCTATTTTTTGGGTTGCAACCGCTCTTTTACTATTTTTAATCTGCTGCTGGGCTATAAATTACTTTGGCAAAAAATAAAATTATAATGTTATCTAACTATTAAATAATAGAAAATTAAAATAAAGCATTCCTGGGAGTGCTTTTTTCGTTGTTAGGGAAAACCCCTAGATAGTCTAGGGGTTCAGTAAAGCTTTAGCGATGAGTTGAAAATAAAAACTCCTTCTAATATAATATGTGTTGCGACTGCCAAGAAGCAACCATATATATTAGAAGGAGGACATTTATAATGAAAGAAATCAAAATAAATGACATTAAAAGTTTAGCACATACAACGTGGAATTGTAAATATCACATAGTATTTGCACCAAAATATAGAAGAAAAGTTTTTTATGCTAGTAAAAGATTAGAAATAGGACAAATATTAAGACAATTATGTGAATGGAAAGGGGTAACAATAATAGAAGCAGAGGTTTGTCCTGATCATATACATATGTTATTGGAAATACCACCAAAATATAGTGTGTCATCATTCATGAGATTTCTAAAAGGAAAGAGTAGTTTGATGATATATAGTAAATGGGCAAATATGAGATATCAGTATAGGAATAGAGAGTTCTGGTGTAGAGGATATTATGTAGATAGAGTTGGAAAAAATACAAAAAAATAAAGGAATATATAGCAAATCAGTTAAAAGAAGATCAATTAAGCTGTCAGATGACACTTGAAGATTTTGACCCTTTTAAAGGGTAGTAAGTAATAGATGCTTTTGGCAGTCGTGTTAGGCACTTTAGTGAGTGCCATTAGTATAGCCTTTTAGGCGAAAAATAAAAACCACTAGCTAAGCTAGTGGAAATTTATTTAAAAGTTCGTCTATTAAAAAAATAAAAAATGTTATAAAATAATAATGACTATCAATAACTAAATATAGTTAGAAGCTAAATAAAGTAAAAACAAAATTTAATGGAGGTGAAAAAATGGAATATTTAAAAATAGGGAAAAATTATAAAATTCATAGTTATAAACATAATGGTGATATTTATAAAGCGTGGGATGAAGCGATTCTTTTACATTATGATTTTAAAAATGGTATTTTAATTTTTGGTAATAATTGTACTACTGTTACTGAAAAAGATGGTCATACCTGGAAAACAAAAGAACCAGCTGTATTATACTTTTTTTTAAATCGTTGGTTTAATATAATCGGACAATATAAGCAAAGAGGAATATACTATTATTGCAATATGGCAAGCCCAATAATTATAGAAGATAATACAATCAAATATATAGATTATGATTTAGATCTAAAAGTGTTTCCCAATGGAAGCTTTAAAATTTTAGATAAAAATGAATATAAATATCATAAGAATAAATACGCTTATCCTGTTCTCTTAGATAAGATTATAAAAAAACAATTATCTGATTTAATAAATGAGGTAAGAACTAGGGATAATTATTTTAAAGATGAGCAAATTGAAAAATGGGTTAAAATTTATTTAGAAAAAAAAGCCCAAATACCAGTTAAAAGAAAGTAAAAATATAAGTAAAATGATACTTTCAAGAAAAAAGTAAATTTTTTTTAAAAAAAGTGTTGACAGGAAAATAGAGCTCTGGTATATTAGAAAACGTCGCTTGAAATTTTAGCAAAAAAGCTTAAAAAATAAATGAAAAAAATTCAAAAAAAAGCTTGACAGTAAAAGCTAAAATTGATATAGTGAAAGAGCGTTAACCAAAAAAGAGCAATTAGCAACAACACAAAAAACATACAAAAAAAATAAAACAAAAAAATAAAAAAATGTGTTGACAAAGCAAAAAAAATTTGGTATATTAGAAACGCAACTTGAGAAAGAAACAAAATGTTCTTTGAAAACTAAGCAAAACGTCAATTTTGAGTTGTCGGGATTAATTCAAATAATAATAATAATAATAATTTTTATTGAGAGTTTGATCCTGGCTCAGG